>DAHVAR010000082.1 GCA_027314515.1 Actinomycetota bacterium | reverse complement strand
ACGTGGGCTAGCCTGATTCGCGAGACCAAGCCGCCCCCTGGCGGGATGGCACTGGCAGACTGCGGCAAGCCGGGTAACCGGGCCGCCACCTGGAGGGACGGGCGTTGGCAATCGTGGTGCTGGTGTTGTGGCTGGCAACCGCCGTAGCTGGAGTTACCTTGCTGAGGGCTGGCGGCGCGGCCCGCCGGACTGCGGCGGCAGCGGCACGGGCCAGCCAGGCGGTGCCGGCCGACTCGATGGCAGGGCCGCGGCTGGCTGCGGTTCCGCTGACCCCCGAAGGCGGTCCGCCGCCCAGCCCGCACGTGCGGGTCGCGACGCCTGCCGGGGAGCACCCGTTGCTGGAATTCAGCCATCCGACGCTTGCGGTGACCGGGATCGCTTGCTGGATGATGTTCACCTTCGTGCACTACCGGCCGCTGGCCTGGATCGCTTTCGCCATCCTCGTGCTGACGCTGATGGCCGGCCTCGGCTGGCTGACCCGCAGCCGGCAGGCCGCCAGCCGCCGGGTACCCGGCGCCTGGTCGTTCCCGCCCCGGCTGATCTGGGTGCATGGCCTGATCGCGTCGTCGTCGCTGGTGCTCACGGTGCTGACCGCCATCCTGGCGAGCCGGGGCTGACTACCCAGCGAGCCGGGCAAGTGGCGGCGGTCCTCAGCCTGGCGCGGCGACTCGCGCCTGGCGGGGCACGTAACTGGCAAGAGCCTGCCCTGCCACGCTGCGCTGCGGCGGCAGTGCGGTCGGCAGGCTGAACTCGCAGGATTGCGCCGCGACGCGGCGTGCCGCCTCGGCGGCCAGAGCCCCGGCGATCCGGTCGGACACCTCCGCGGGCAGTGCTGGCAGAAGCTCGCTCAGCCGGCGCAGTTCGTCATGAGAGTCCATCGCTCAGGCCTTCCGGGGTAGGCGGCGGCACGCTCTTGCCATGAGGCCTTGAGTAGTGACCGCCGTTGCTGTCGTTGTCTCAGATAACGCGGTGGGCGTGCAGAAACCGAACACGCTGTGTGAAGTCCGGATGGAGAGCAAGGCCCGGATGGAGAGCAAGAGCCTAGAGTGAGCCCAGGGATGACTTGACTGCGCGGAGCCCAGGGCGCCGGTCTCAGCGCGAACCGGATATGTCGGGCGGCGCGGCATGGCTGTGAGCGTGATCGAGACCGAGTGCAAGTACGAGGCTGACCCGGAAGCGACGCTGCCGGAACTCGGCACGCTGCCGGGCGCGACCGCGGTCCAGGGTCCTGAGCTGCAGGAGCTGGTAGCCCGGTATTACGACACTGCTGATCTGCGGCTGCTCAGGGCGGGGATCACGCTGCGGCGGCGGACGGGCGGCGACGATGCGGGCTGGCACCTGAAGCTGCCGTGCGGGCGGGACAGCAGGGAGGAGATCCGGCTGCCGGCCGCTCGCCGCGGCCGCCCGGTCCCGGCCGAGCTCGCCGACCTGGTGCGGGCGCGCACCAGGGGCGCGCCGCTGATTCCGGTGGCCGAGATCACCACCCGCCGGCAGCTGACCACTCTCGTCGGCCGGGATGGCCAGTCGCTCGCGGCGGTGGCCGACGATCGCGTCGAGGCAGTGCCAGCGCCCGATTGGGGGCCCCCGGTGCAGTGGCGCGAGATCGAGGTCGAGCTGACCGGCGGCGACGGCACCCTGCTCGCGGCCGCCGACCGGATGCTGCGGGACTGCGGGCTGCGACGGTCGGCGCGGTCAGCGAAGCTCGAGCGCGTGCTGGGCGGCCGGCCGCTGGCGCCTGCGCGCCCGGCCGCGCTGGGGCCGTCGGCCAGCGCCGGCGACGTCATCGGAGCCTACCTGCGCGACCAGGCCGAGATGCTGGTCTCGCTCGACCCGCAGGTGCGCCGCGCCAGGCCGGACTCGGTGCACCAGATGCGGGTTGCCTGCCGCCGTCTGCGCAGTGCGCTCCGGTCGTTCGGCACGGTGGTCAGCCGCCCGCAGACCGATCACCTTGCCGCCGAGCTGAGGTGGCTCAGCGGCGTGCTCGGTGCCGCGCGCGACGCCGAGGTGCAAGCAGAACGCCTGGCAGCACACCTCAGCCAGGCCGGCAGCGAGGAGCTCATCGGGCCAGTGCAGGCACAAATCCAGGCACATGCCGCCGGGGCGCGGGCAGCCAGCATGACGGCGGCGGTCGAAGCCCTGACGTCGGTGCGGTACGACGCATTGCTCAGTGAGCTAGAGCAGCTCGTCGACGGCTTCCCGGCCGGTCCGGCTGCCCGCGACCGGGCCCGGACGGCGCTGCCGGCGCAGGTGGCGCGAAGCTACCGCAAGACCAGCCGCCGGATGCGCGCGGCGCTGCCGGAGCCGCCGGGCAGGTCACGGGAACTGGGGCTGCACCAGGCCCGCAAGGCGGCCAAGCAGGCGCGGTATGCCGCTGAGGCGGTAACTCCGGTGCTGGGCCGGGACGCGGCCCGGTTCGCCAGGCAGATGAAGAAGGTCCAGACCGTTCTCGGCGATCATCAGGACACCGTCGTCGGCCGGCAGCTAGCGCAGCGGCTCGGCGTCGCCGCGCAGCAGGCCGGCCAGAGCGCGTTCAGTTACGGCGTGCTGTACGGCCGCGATGCGTGCGAGGGCGCCCGGCTGCAGTCGAAGGCGGCCAGAGCCTGGCGGAAGGCGGCCCGGCGGCGCTACCGTCGCTGGCTTCGCTAGCCCGGCTATAGTGCGCAGTTGTGCTGAGATACCTGGCCCTGCTGCGCGGCATCAACGTCGGCGGCAACACCGTCGCGATGGCGGATCTGCGCGACCTCGCGGCTGGCCTGGGGCTGGCCGCCGCGACGACCTACATACGCAGCGGCAACCTGCTGTTCAGCCATGCCGAGGCCGATACCGGCGAGCTTGCCGACAGGCTGGAACGCGAGATCGCTGACCGGCTGGGCATCCGGTCCGCGGTGGTCGTGCTCGGGCGGGCCGAGCTTGCGCAGGTGATCGCGGACAACCCGTTCCCGGCCGAGCCGAACCCGAAGTACCTGCACGCGGTGTTCCGGCGGGACGAGATCGGCCCGGACGCCATCTCGCTGGTCGCCGCGGCCGTGCAGCGTGCCAGGGACGCGGGCAGCCGGGACGACGCCGTGATCGTGGGGCGGACGTTGTTCCTGCACACCCCGGACGGCTTCGGCCGCAGTGACCTGGCCGCCCGGCTCACCAGTTCCAGGGCGCAGCCGACCGGCACGGCGCGGAACTGGGCTACTGTCACGACGCTGCTGGCCATGCTGGACGCTGCCGCTCACCCGGGGTAGAAGCTGGGTATCACGAACGCGGACGGAGGCAGGCATGTAGCTGCCGCTACTCCGCGCGCAATTCGGACGTCAGCTGCGCTGGGCCTGGCGTCCGCCTGAGTCATGATCTTCGCGGTTCGTAGGCCTTCGGTTCGCTCGACGGCCTGCAAGGACAGGCCTGGCCGGGTGCTGCGGTATGTGGCGGAGGCGGGCGGGGTACCGGGCCGAGCGCCGCGACACTCGCACCGCGTGGATCCGCCAGCAGCACGACCTGCCCGCCCAGCCCGGCGTGATCACCGCCGAATGGCACTACGCCGGCCTGGCCGGACCATGATCGCTCCGAACTCTTCTGTTTCTGTGTCAAGGGCACCGCCCAGGCGAGCGGTACCGGGCCTGCTCAGCCCAGGCCCATCGCCGACAAGCTGTCCGCGTAGCGGGCGCACCAGCCTCGATGATTCACGGGTGGGGACTGTAACTTTAACGGTGTAACCCGTACAGACAGTCCCGGGCGACGACGGCCCGCTGCACCAGCTAGAACTGCTCGCCCAGCGCAACCATTCAACGAGCGGGCGCTAGTGTGCTACATGATCGCCCTGGCCGGCAGTGGCCAGCACGCCGCCGCGCTGCATGCATTCGAACAGGTCCGCCGCCAGCTCAGCGCCGATCTCGGCCTGCCGCCAGGACCGGAACTGCGAGCAGCCCACGCCAGCGTCCTGCGACAGCAAGTGCCAGTCGCGTCGTTCGCCCCGCTGGCGGCTGGCATGCCGGCCAGCGTCCAGCCCCAGCTGCCGACTCCACCGGGCGCGCCAGCCAAGCCGCTGCCCATGCCAAGCCACCCAGCACTGACTACGCATCGACAGGCGGCCCGGGAATCCTAGCTAGCCCGCAGTCGGCCGGGCGCTAGTTACCGATGCGCGCCGACTCCTGCCGCCAGGCTGCCAGCGCGGCCGGCGCCCACTGCGCGTGACGGCGTCGGAACAGCACTGCGGCCCTGGCGCCGCTCCACTGCCGCGGCAGCAACTGCCGGGGCAGGTCAGGGTCCGTCCACGGGAAACGGCGCCAGGCATGCACCAGCTCGATGGTGCGTGCCAGCGGATCACGCGCCGCGGCGTCGGCGAAGGCGGTCAGGAACTCGTCGTAGGCTGCCGCGGTCGCGGCCAGATCCCATGCCTGCGCGACCATCGCGGCAAGCTGGCCACCCGCATGCCGGGCGCGGAAGACCTGAGCGTCTCCGGCCAGGCCGGCCTCCCGCAGGATGCCCTCCACTTCGGCCAGCCGCTCGGCGTGCGTGCTGATCCACACGCCGGGCGCCGGGCTGCCGAAGCCTGCCCAGGTCAGCCTGCTGCGCAGCAGGTGCCGCGCGGCGCGCTCGGACTCGCTCGCGCGGGCGAGCACGAGCAGCCAGCTGCCGTCCCAGTCGGCCCGGTTCGCGCCGAAGCCGTAAATCCGTTCGGCTCCGTCGGTCAGCAGCCGCACCCCGCTCGCTGTCAGCCGCCACCGCGTCTGGCGGCCGATCCGCTCGGCCGTCAGCCAGCCGTCGGCTGCCGTCCGCATCAGCGCCTGCCGGGAGGCCTTCTCCTCAACGCCGAGGCGGGCCATGACAGAGATGACGGTCGCGGTCCAGACCGCGTGCGAGCCCGGCAGGACGTACTCGCCAAGGAGGGTGAACAGCAAGCCGCGGGCGCCAGGCGCGCCGGCCGCGTGGCGGCGGGCCAGCGCTGGCGCGCCGGGCTGCGGGTTCGGGCCGGTTACCGCGGACATCTCGCTCCTGTCGGGACCTAAGCGCTGACGGCTGGCACGAGCGGCGGCTGCTGCCGACATTCTACGTTATGACGCCGTAGACACCTGGCAGTGTAGAATATAGACTGCCAGTATCGATCCAGCCACTCGCCCGGAAGACATCCCCATGACTGCGCTGACGGCGGCTCATCACCTGGCCAGCCACGATGACCGGGGCGGCGAGGCTGCCGCTGGCCGCGCGGAGCCGGTCGAGTTCAGGGTGGCACCGGAGCATTACCGGCACTGGCGCTTGTCTGCGGACGGCCCGGTCGCCACGCTGACCATGGATGTGGCCGAGCAGGGCGGCATAGTGCCCGGCTATGAGCTGAAGCTCAATTCCTACGACCTCGGCGTCGACATCGAGTTGCACGACGCCGTTCAGCGCCTGCGGTTCGAGCATCCCGAGGTCCGGGTCGTCGTGCTGACCAGCGACAAGGACAAGGTGTTCTGCGCGGGCGCGAACATCAAGATGCTGGCGGCATCGGCGCACGAGTGGAAGGTGAACTTCTGCAAGTTCACCAACGAGACGCGCATTGCCATGGAGGACGCGACCGCCCATTCCGGCCAGATCTACCTGGCCGCCCTCAACGGCACGGCCTCGGGCGGCGGCTATGAGCTCGCGCTGGCCTGCGAGCGCATCATGCTGGTCGACGACCGGTCGTCGGTGGTATCACTGCCCGAATTGCCGCTGCTGGGCGTGCTGCCCGGCACCGGCGGGCTGACCAGGGTCACCGATAAGCGCCGGGTCCGGCGCGATCTCGCCGACTACTTCGCGACCAGGGCCGAGGGGGTCGGCGGGCGGCGGGCGGTGCAGTGGCGGCTGGTGGATGAAGTCGTGCCGCGTCCCGTCTTCGGCCAAGTCGTGCGGGAACGGGCACTCGCACTGGCAGCGTCCTGTCCGCGCGCGGCCGTGGCGGCGAGCCAGGCCGGGATCGCGCTGACGCCGCTGGGCAAGGCCCGCGGTGCGGACGAGATCAGCTACCGGTGGGTCACCGCCCGGCTGGACCGCGCGGCCGGCACGGCGGAGCTGACCGTGCGCGGCCCGGACGCCGGGGCTCCCGCTGACGTCGCCGGCCTGCACGCGCTCGGCGCGGAGTTCTGGCCGCTGGCCATGACGCGCGAGCTTGACGACCTGATCCTGGACCTGCGGACGAACGAGCCGGAGCTCGGGACGTGGGTGCTGCGCACCGCTGGCGATCCGCACCGGGTGCTCGGCTACGACCAGCTGCTCCTGGATAACCGCGGCGACTGGCTGGCGAACGAGATCGTGCACTACTGCAAGCGCACCCTGAAACGGCTCGACGTGACCAGCCGCAGCCTGATCGCGCTGATCGAGCCGGGTAGCTGTTTCGCCGGCTCGCTGCTGGAGCTGGCGCTGGCCGCTGACCGCTCGTTCATGCTGTCGGGCGTGGCAGACGCCGCCGCCGGGGATGGCGGCCGGCCGGGGGAGCCCGTTCCCGCTGCCATCGTGGTCGGTGCGGCTAACCTCGGAGCGCTGCCGATGGGCAACGGGCTGAGCCGGCTGGCCTCGAGGTTCTACGGCGACGAGACCGGGCTGGCCGCGGCGGCCGGTACCGCTGGCCGGCCGCTCGACGCGGCGCAGGCGGCCGCGCTGGGCCTGGTCACGTTCGCGCCGGACGACATCGACTGGGCTGATGAGGTCCGGCTGGCGCTGGAGGAGCGGTCGAGCTTCAGTCCGGACGCGCTGACCGGGCTGGAGGCGAATTACCGGTTCACCGGCCCGGAGACGATGGAGACGAAGATCTTCGGCCGGCTGACAGCCTGGCAGAACTGGATATTCAACCGGCCGAATGCGTCCGGGCCGGCCGGCGCGCTGCGGCGCTACGGCACCGGGCAGCGGGCGGAGTTCGACAGGAAGCGGGTCTGAGCGATGGCGACTGCGCCGGGCGGCCGTGCGGCAAGCTACACCGCCGCCGACTACAGCGAGAAGATCCCGAACAACGTCGACCTGCATGAGGACCGGCGGCTGCAGCGGGCGCTGGAGTCCTGGCAGCCCAACTTCCTGTCCTGGTGGCAGGAGATGGGACCGGCGCTGCCCGCCAGGGACGTGTACCTGCGGACCGCGGTCAACGTGGGCCGGGACGGCTGGGCGCATTTCGGTCACGTGGCAATGCGTGACTACCGGTGGGGCATCTTCCTTGCCGAGCGCGACCCCGGCCGGCGGATCGGCTTCGGTCAGTACCTGGGCGAGCCGGCCTGGCAGCAGGTACCGGGGGAGTACCGGTCGCAGCTGCGGCGGCTGGTCGTGATCCAGGGTGACACCGAGCCCGCCTCGGTGGAGCAGCAGCGCAACCTGGGCGCGACCGCGCCGAGCCTGTATGACCTGCGGAACCTGTTCCAGGTCAATGTCGAGGAAGGCCGCCACCTGTGGGCGATGGTTTACCTGCTGCACGCCTACTTCGGCCGGGACGGCCGGGAGGAAGCCGAGGACCTGCTGCGGCGCAATTCCGGCAGCGCGGCTGCGCCACGGATTCTGGGCGCGTTCAACGAGGAGACGCCGGACTGGCTGTCGTTCTTCATGTTCACCTACTTCACCGACCGGGACGGCAAGTACCAGCTCGGCACGCTCAAGGAGTCGGCGTTCGACCCGTTGTCGCGGACCTGCGAGTTCATGCTCAAGGAAGAGGCGCACCACATGATGGTCGGCACCACCGGCATCGACCGGGTGGTGGAGCGGACCGCGCAGCTGATGGCCGAGAACGACACCGACGACGCCGCCGAGGTGGCCGCCCGCGGCGCGATCCCGCTTGATGTCATCCAGAAGTACCTGAACTTCCACTACTCGGTGTCGCTGGACCTGTTCGGCGGGGAGACATCGACCAACGTGGCGAACTACTACAGCGCCGGGCTGAAGGGGCGCTGGCTGGAGGGCCGCCGCAAGGACGACCACAAGCTCACCCGCGACGGCATGTTCGTGGACGCCCTGGTCGACGGGCAGATCGGGCAGGCCGAGGTGGCCGCGCTGATCGGGCTGAACACCGACCTGCGCCGCGAGTACACCGCC
This sequence comes from Actinomycetota bacterium, assembly GCA_027314515.1. Taxonomy (GTDB): domain Bacteria; phylum Actinomycetota; class Actinomycetes; order Streptosporangiales; family Streptosporangiaceae; genus JAJYUU01. The sequence continues at coordinate 87,610 of DAHVAR010000082.1, read as the reverse complement.
GACTGCCAGAGCGGGGTCAACCGGTGGAACAAGATCCTGGCCGAAGCGGGCCTGCCGCAGCGCCTGGCGTTGCCGCACGTCGCGTTTAACCGGAAGGTCGGGGCCTTCGCGGGCATCGAGGCGTCACCCGACGGCCAGCTGCTGTCCGCGGCCGAGTGGGCCGCTCGCAGTCCGCAATGGCTGCCGACCGACGTCGACAAGACGCACGTCCGGTCGCTGATGCAGCCGGTGCACGAGCGCGGCAAGATCGCCGCCTGGATCGCGCCACCGCGGGCCGGCATCAACGGCAAGCCGTTCGACTACGAATACGTTCACCTCGCCTGACCTGGGACAGTTCGGGCCCGGCCCGGGCGGTCCGGCGACCAGCGGCGCCGGCCGGCACGGACTCGATCAGGCCTGGTCAGGCGAAGTATTCGGAGTCCGCGTCGTCGCTAGCGACTTCGGGAGGTTCGACAGACGGGCGGTCGAGGTGCTTGCCCACGACGCCGATGCCCACACTTCCTGCTACGGAGACGACCGCAAGGAATCCCCACGTGGCCGCCGCTCCTATGGAGATGAGCCAGGTCAAGACCGCGACACCGACAGAATTGGAAATCGTCCATGACATCTGAAACAAGGCGATGTAGCGGCCGCGCAGCGCGTCGGGTGCAGCCTCAGCTGACATCGCCGACATCACAGGCGAGGCGATCAGCTCCGAGGCCGAGAAGAGGACGACTCCGACTACCACCAGGGTCAAGGCGGCAGCCACGGGCAAGCCATCGGCGGCCAGGAAGACAAGCACAGAGATCGCCGAGATGAGGCCGGCCAGGACAAGCAGCCTGGTCCGATCGCGCCCTTCCAGCTTCGTCACCACCGGCGCCTGGGCGAAGGAGACCAGGATGCAGTTCAGGCCGAAGCTGGCTCCGGCTGTCCACGCGGGCAACGCAAGCACGCGCACGAGATACACAGGCAGCACTAGGTCCAGGGCGTTGGTTGCCATGGCAAAGGCGAGATTCACCGCGGTGAGCATCAGGTAAGGCCGGTCAACGAGCACGGCGCGCCAGCCCTGGCGGGACAAGGCCGACTCCTCAGCGATCGGCAGGGGCCGCAATTTCAGCCGCGTCAGCAAGATGGCCGCTAGGCCGAAGCTCACGGCATTGACGATCACGATCGCGTAATAGGCGTCCTTGCCACCCCCGGTGATCGCGACTCCTGCGATCAGGCCGCCAAGGGAAAAGCCGACGTTGCGCAGCGAGCCGACGAACCCGAACCAGCGCTCGCGCTGGCCAACGGGGGCGACCTGCGTGACCAGCGGCGCGTACGAGGCGTAGAACGCGCGGTTGCCGAGCTGCACGATCAGCGAGGTAATCAGCAATTCAGGAAAGGTCCTGACGCCAAGGAAGCCGACAAATCCCGCCATGCGCAGCACGTTGCTGCCCACGACCACGGCACGCGAGCCCCAGCGGTCGGCCAGGGAACCGCAGACCGGCCCGAAGGGGAGGCTCGCGCCGCCCGAGACCGCCAGCCCGAGGCCCACCTCAGCCACCGGCATCCGGGTCGTCGCCAGGAAGTACAAGATCGTGAATGGCAGGAACAGGCCGGTGCCTAGCGTGTCGATCACCATGGCCCAGACCAGCGGCCAGTGTCCGCGAACCGCCGGCAGCCCCCAGCGCTCGAAGCGCACGCTACTGCCTACCTTCCACCTCGGTCACCGAGCCGACAGGTGCCAGGACGGGCAAGCGTCGGCGGGTGCCCGAGTAACACGGATTCCACTGACATACCTCTCGCTCGGGCTGGACCTGACTGTACCCGACATCATCCTCAGGCTATGTAGCGAGCGGAAGATAGCGCGCTGCTGGTCTGATGCGAACATGTTGCGAGAATTAAGGGCTCGCGCGCCAACAACGTCTGGTCGGGCTGACTCGGTCCTTATTGTCGTGATATGGGAACCGGTCCCGGAGCGGTCGAAGGGCGTCAGCATCCGGACCGTGATCAGCAGTTCCGACCGCCCAGTTCGCGACTGCCCGGTCATGCTGTCGGGCGTGGCAGATGGCGTGCCGGGGCTGGCGGCCGGCCGGAAGAGCCCGGCGCGGGCCGGCTTGCTCAGCTCCGCTGCCCTGGATTGGGCCTGTGCGCGTGCGGGTAGTTATCCCTGATCGCTGTTCAGCGAATATCCGTTGCGCTATCACTTCGTGAATCACCCTTGACCGATCTTGTCTAGCGCGCAGGGGAGAACCGAAAGCTATGCCTCCGGATTGGGACACTCCGGCTGCGCGCCGGGAAGGGCTGGCAGGATCACGGCGGCGAGGTGCTAACGGGGTCCATGGCGGCGAGTTCATCGCCAGCGGCCGCGCGCCACAGTTGTCCGGGGCAGCGTGGCCGGACGGGGTGCCCGCACGGCAGCCGGACAGGGCAGCCGGGCCGGAGGGCGCCGGACAGTGGCGGGCGGTCCCGGTCACTGTCGCCTCGCCTGCCACGCGGCATGCCAGGGACCTGCACCGCAGGCTCGCCCGGTGGAAGCCGGCCTACTGGCCGCTGGTTCTCGCCTATCTCCTCGTCCTGGTGATCACCGGCTGGTTCGCCGAGCCATCTGTCGGGGTGCTTGCCTGGCCGCTGACGGTGGTCTGGACATGGCCGCTGTTCGGGACGCTCATCGGCATCGTCGGCATCCGCCGGACGCGCAAGAGGCTCCGCCGGTCAGCGGCTCGCTGGGACGGCCACGGGCTGACCAGAAGCGAGGACTTCCTGATCGTTGTCGTTTCCACCATCGGCCGGCTCGACACCTACCCGGCGCTCGAGCGCTCGGTCTTGTCCTACCTGGCCTACCTTCCCGGCTGCTTTCCCCGGCTGAGGATCGACATCGTCATCGACGAAGGCTGCGAGGCGACGGGTCAGATCACCAGGCTGGCCGCACGGAGCGAGCTGATCCGGCTGGTGACGGTGCCGGACCTCTATCGCACTCCGAACGGCACCAGGTTCAAGGCGCGGGCCACCCACTACTCGCATGAGCTGCGCATCGGCGAGCACGAGAACCGCGACGACGCGTGGGTGCTGCATATGGATGACGACACGGGCGTAGGCCCCGATACCGCCCTGGCCATGGCCCGGTTCATCGAGGAGCAGCGGCACGCCGGCCGCGACGCCAAGCACATGGCGCAGGGCATCCTGACCTACCCGCGCGAGTATGCCGGGAACAGGCTCACCTGGCTCGCGGACTCCGCCAGGCCCGCCGAAGACGTGGCGCGCTTCTCGGCCTGGACTGGCGGCGGGACGCCGCGGGCCGGCCTGCACGGCGAGCTGCTGCTGGTCCGGGCCTCGATCGAGGCGACCATCGGCTGGGACTTCGGCCGCCGGAGCATCGCCGAGGACGCCGAGTTCGCGCTGATCTTCAGCGCTCGCTACGAGGGCCGGAGCGCGTGGTTCAGCGGGCGGTCCTATGGTGCGTCGCCAGCCACCCTCCGCGACTTCTTCCGGCAGCGTGAACGCTGGTGCTGGGGTCTGTCGGCGCTGGTATTCAACCGGTCCCTGCAGCTGCGAAACCGGCTGCTGGTCGGCTATTCGGTGATGTCGTGGGTGGTCGGCCCGATCCAGAATGTCGGGGTAGTCCTGCTTCTCGGGGTTATCGTGGGTGACCCCAATACCTCCCCGGTGGCGCTGTTCGTCATCCCGCTCTGGTCGCTGAACATGGCCTACGCGATCTGGATGTACTGGGAGGGCCTGCGGCTGAACGCCGCCGTGTCCGGTGGCGGCCGGCGCAGATGGTGGGAACCCTGGGCCGTGATCCTGCTGATACCGGTATTCGGCCTGATGGAAGGCGTCGGCGGGCTGCGCGGATTCGTCAAGTTCGTCCGGCGCACCGAGAACAAGTTTGTCGTCATCGCCAAGCCGTCATGACGCTGCGCAGCCGCCCGCGCCCTGTCAAGCTCGGCGCCGCAATGCTGGCCGCGGCGCTGCTGCTCGTGCTGCTGACCGGCTGCTCGATCCCGGACCGGCCGTTGTGGTGGCCGCACCCGGGTAACGGCGCTCCTGCTGGGGGCGTGCAGACCGTGCCGAACCCGTGGCGGCCGGGCATGCGCCAGCTCGGGATCCAGGTGTACTGGACGGCCAACCGCACTGATTCTTCCGATGCGCTGATCCGCGCGAAGGCCGAGCGGATCATCGACTACGCGATCAGCCTGAACGCGAACTCAATAGCCATCACCTTCCCGTTCTTCACCTACGGCCTGTATTCCGACACGCTCTACGCCAAGCCGGGGGTAACTCCCAGTCCCGGCCACATCGCGGTCTTCCTGGCGGCCGCGAGGCGGGCGCACATGCGCGTCACGCTGCGGCCGGAGCTCAATGAGAATGCGCTGATCGCGCAGAACCCGCAGGCCTGGCGCGGCTCGATCGAGCCGAGCGATCGCGCTGCCTGGTTCCGCAGCTACCGCGCGATGCTGATGCCCTACGTCGCTGCAGCGCAGCGGGGGCGAGCGGCGACCTTCGTGGTCGGCACCGAGCTCAACTCCCTGGAGGGCTCCCCGGAGTGGCCCGGCCTCATCCGCTCGCTCAGGTCGGTGTACGACGGTCAGCTCACCTACGACGAGAATTACGACCTGTTCGCCTTGGGTACCGCGAACCCGCCGGTGCGCAGCCACGACGTTGACGCCTACCCGCAGTTCGGCCTCCCGGCCAGTGCGTCGGTAGCCCAGCTGACCGCTTCCTGGGATATGTGGCTCCGAGCGCATCCGCTGGCAGCGCGCCGGAAGCTGACTCTGAGCGAGGTCGGAATCGACGCGGTCGCCGGGTCCTACGCAGACCCGTGGGGCTGGGTGAAGATGATGGACGCTCCGATCGACACGCGCGTCCAGGCGAACTGGTACCAGGCGGCCTGCAATGCTGTCTCGGCCGAGCAGGTCGGCGGCGGGATCTACTGGTGGGAGGTCAACTTCGACGCCAATCCCGGTAACCCGCGTGCGTTCGAGTCGGACCGGCTGACGTTCCTTGACCGGCCCGCGCAGCAAGTGATTCGCAACTGCTTCGCCAGGCTCACGCCATCCAGGCCCTGACCTCGTGCGGCGGAACGCGGCGGTGCGGGGCTAGCTCAGCGCCTCGATCGCCGCTCGCAGGGCCGCCAGGTCGGCGGCGGTGCAGTCGACATGCGGGCTGATCCGCAGCGCCGGCCTGGTCATCTCGCCCGGTGCGCGCAGCGTGCTTGCGTGAGTGGTGACGATTCCGTGTTCTGTGATCAGGCGGGCCCGGACCCTGGCCACGTCCTGCCCCTGGTCGGGCAGTAGCGCGGTGATTGCGCTCGGTGCAGTCGGCGAGCCATGGACGGTCCAGCCGGGAAGGTCGCCGAGCGCCAGCCTGGTGAGTTTCCCGACTTCGGCCAGCCGGTTATGCACCCGGGCCGGGCCAAGGTCGAGGTAGTCGCGAACTGCGCTGCACAGACCTACCCGGCCGGCAACGTTGGACTCCGCGGACTCGAGCATCCGCACCGGCGACGACCCGGCCGCAAGGGCGCCGCGGCCGAGCGGGTTGTCGGGGATCCGGAGCCGGTCCCACCACCGCTCGGCGACAGCGAGCATGCCCACTCCGCGCGGCCCGGTCAGCCACTTGCGGCTGGTGCCGTACCAGACATCCACGCCGATGGCCCCGTCTGCATGGCCGATGGCCTGCGCCCCGTCCACCCACAGCGGGACGCCGGCGGCGGCGCACAGCCGCGCGGCCGCGGCGACCGGCTGAACCAGCCCGCGATGTGAGGCGACATGGGTGAGGTGCACGAAAGCCGGCGGCTGATCGGCAAGCAGGCGTTCCAGGCCGGCCAGGTCAACCGTGCCATCCTCATGCACGGCGAGTTCTTCGATCCGCAGGCCCGCGTCCGCGAATGCCGAGATGTTGGGTCCCCACTCGCTGGGCGTGACCGCTACCGCATCGCCGGGCCGCACCGGCCACGCCGCCAGCAGCGCCGCCCGTGCCGCGGATGCGCTCTCGGCGAACGCGAGCCCGGCGGCCGGAAGCCCGAGCAGACTGGCCAGGTCCGCCCTGCCCTGCTCGATGACCGGTCCGGCGTCCGCCTCCGCCACGTAGGCACCGATGACTGCCTCGCGCTCCGCGTGCGACGCCACGGCACGCAGCGTCGTGATCGAGCTACGTCCAGCGGCAGCGGTATCCAAATGCAGGACCGTTGTCGCGGGTCGCGCTTCGCGCCACCGTTGCCAGGGCTCTTCTGGTCCGGCGTTTGCGAAGCTCGCCGGGCCCACGTCCACCATCAGCGCACTTCCTCACGGTCAGCCGGTTTATTACCTATGCTACTAAATTTCGCTTAACTATAAGCTGCCGGACTGTGGCGGAGCTGGCCACCTCAACGGGCCGCGGGCGAGGGGCTGGCTCTCGGCCTTTGGGCGGTTGCAGCCGCGGGAGACTCGATCGACATTTCATGGATCGGTCGTTCGCAAAACGGTCAATACGGATGCGAAAACGTGACTGTCCAATGAAACGTCGTCCCGATCGAAGGAAAGGTCGGCCCGGTTCGGTGAAGCGCCGGCCCGGTTCCGCGAGCCAGGGAGGCTTCCTCGGCAGCTAGTTGTCACCATCCGTCGCCGTGGGCCCTAGCACCTTCTGGGTAGCCCGCGTGACCGAACTAGCCCCGCTTGTCAGTGCCCGTCGCCAGGGCAAGACTCCCTCGATCTCTAGCTCCAGCGAGAAGCTCAGGAACGTCCGGATCAGCACGATGAGCCCGAGGACCAGGACATTGCCAACTGTCGGCGCGACCGCGACGGTCCTCAGCAAGCCGGCCGCGACCAGCATTTCCAGGCTGAGCAGCAAGCTGCCGCCGAACGCCTGGCGCAGCGCCGCATAGGCCGGCTGCGCCGACCCTGACCGGCGCCATGCCAGCGTGGCCAGGGCGATAGACCGCAAGCGCCGCCGCCGAAAGCGGGCCGGATGCTACGTTCGGCGGGTGAGCGTCGGTGCCGAAGCGGCTGTGCTGCTCGCGCTAGGGCTGCCGCCGGTGAGCGCTAACGTGACTAACACCGTCGCGCTGATGTTCACCAGCGCGGGCGCGGCCGCTGGCTCCCGGCCGGAGCTGGCCGGCAGGCCCAAGCGCACCAGGTCAGGGCACCCGCCGCTCCTGGCCCACCCAGAATGGCTCGCGCAGGCACGCTCGCAGCAGCCGTCCGCCCACGCTCCTCGGCAGCGAGGGAACGAGGGTCACGCCGGTCGGGCACTTGAACCCGGGAAGCCGCTGCCGGGCGAATCCGATCAGCTCGACGGCGAAATGCTCGTCGGTGTACGGGCCGGTGCGCGCCACCACCACCGCGTGCACGGTCTCACCCCACCGGACATCGGGAATGCCGATGACTGCCACATCCGCGACCGCTGCGTGGCCGGCCAGCACCGCCTCCACCTCACCGGGGAACACGTTCTCGCCACCGGTGATGATCACGTCGGACAGCCTGTCGATGATCGTCAGGTAACCGCGCGTCGATAGTCCCGACATCGCCAGTCCGGTAGAAACCGTCCGGGGTGAGCGCCGCGCTCGTGGCCTCGGGGTCGGCCCAGTATCGGGGCGGCGGTCCGGCGCCGCGGACCTGGATCTCGCCCCGTTCCCCCAGCCTTACCTCCCAGCCGAGCGCTGCCCGGCCCGCGGTGCCGAGCAGGCCGAGGGCCGGGTCGTGATCGGCCGGGGACAGCGAACTGACCGGCAGCGGGCCGGTCTCGGCGCTGGCGTAGTGCTGCCGGAACCGGCAGCGAAGCACGCTGACCGCGTGCGCCAGGACAGCGGGCGGGATCGGGGAGATCTCGTAGACGATCTCGACGAGGCTGGACAGGTCCGGTCGCAGCGCGCGCCCGCTGACCTCGGCTGTCACCGCCTCGATCAGGATCGGCACCAGATGAGTCAGCTGGATCCGCCGGGCGGCAAGCTCGTCCACGAACGATGTCGCCTCGAAGCCGCGGAGAATGTGCAGATGACCACCGGTCGCCAGCACGTAGGCGAGGTTCGCCAGCACTCCGGCGTGGTGGAGCGGCAGCGCGCTGAGATGCCGCACACCCGGCTGCGCCTCGGGCACCTCTAGCTTCATGAACATCGCGGCCGCGATCAGCTGCTGGTGCGTCTGCGGCACGAGCCTGGGCCGGCCAGTGGTTCCGCTGGTGTGCACCAGCACGGCCGGCTCAGGTCCGCCGAGCCGGCTGGCGGGCCGTGGCGGCAGGAAGCCGGCGCCAGGACTGCCGGTTACGTCCGCGACGTCCATCAGCACGGGAACGGGGTAGTTCAGGCCGGCCGCAGCCTGCTTGGCCGCGGTTCCGCAGTCCTCGTCAGCGACGATGGCGACCGGCCGCATGACCGTCAGCAACTCGGTGATCTCTGGCGTGGAGAGCCGCCAGTTGACCGCCGCGGGCAGCGCGCCTGCCCGGATGAGGCCGGTCATGGCGGTCACCCAGCCGGCCTGATTGCGCGCGATGATGGGAACCACGTCGCCTGGTCCAATGCCGGCCGCGGCGAACTGCGCGGCACGCTGATCGGTCGCCGCCAGGAGCGCAGCGTAGCTCAGTTCGGTGCCGAGGTGGTCGCTGATCGCCACGGCGTCGGGCGTGACAGCGGCCCGCCAGTCCAGCAGGTGGATGAGGGAGAACACGCGGTGGTCAGACCCGCACGCCAGCCCTGTCGTCCAGTGCCAGGCGACTAAGTCCGCCGAGGTTGAACTGCTCCTCGCGCCATTGCAATGCACACCGTCCCGGTTGTGGCTGTCGGCCCCGCAGCTCACTCTAAGCTTGCTATCCAGATATGCGCCAGGCCGGCCAGAGCCGGGAACCTCGGTTATGGCTTCCCGGGCTGGAACACGCGGTTCCGCGGAAACGAAGCGCACTTCCTGCTCGATCACGTGCTCGCGTAGATCGGCGTCGGCCGGGGGGGGGCTAGACCGAGGTGCCGGACGGTGCCCGCCGGCCTGACCCGGCTACTCGCCGACGCTGCCGTCGAGGGCTTCGCGGATCATGTCGGCATGCCCCGCGTGCCGCGCCGTCTCCTCGATCAGGTGCAGCAGCACCCATCGCAGCGAGAAGTGCCGCCCGTCGCTCAGCGTCGCCACCGACTGCTGGTCGAGGCTGGCCGCCGCGGCCACCACCTGATTGCTGCGCTCGCAGGCGTCGCGGTAACGCTGCCGCAACTCCTCCGGCCAGAGCGTCACGGCGTGGTGGAACTCCCAGTCACGGTCGGCGTCCCAGTCGACTCCGGCCCATGGCTCGCGCTCGGGCAGCCCGCCGAAGCGGACCTCCAGCCAGCTCTCTTCGACGAGCGCGAGATGGTAGAGGAGGCCAGCGAGGGTGAGCGTGGACGGGCGGTGCTGGTATCCGAGCTGCCCGCGGCTCAGCCCGTCGGTCTTGGCAAGCATTGTCGCTCGCTGATAGTCCAGGTACTGCCTGAGCAGGCCTGCTTCCGGGCCAACCGGATCGGGTTCGGTCCGCATCAGCTCGGCCCGCTCGTCACGAACGTGTGCCGCATCTCGCCGATGCCCGTTATGTAGCTGGTGAGCACGTCGCCAGGGGCGAGCCAGCGCTGCGGGCTACGGCCCAACCCGACGCCGCTCGGCGTGCCGGTGAAGATCAGGTCGCCGGGCAGCAGCGGGGCGACCGCGGACAGATGCTCGATCAGGTCGCCGACGGTGAAGATCAGCTCCCTGGTACGGCCCTTCTGCATCTGGACGCCGTTGATGGCGCAGCCGAGCTCAAGGTCATCCGGGTCGGCGAACTCGTCCGGCGTGACGAGCCACGGCCCGACGGGTCCGAAGCCCGGATACGACTTACCGAGGTTGAACTGCGGGGCAGCGCCGGCCATCTGCAGCCGGCGCTCGGACACGTCCTGGCCGACCGACAGCCCCGCGACGTAGTCCCAGGCCGCGCTGGACCGGACGTGAGCGGCGGTCCGCCCGATGACGACCACTAGTTCGACCTCCCAGTCGGTGTGGCCGCCTGGCGGCAGGGCTATCTCGCCGCGCGGGCCGGTGATGCAGGACGGGAACTTGGTAAACACCGGCGGCGCAGTCTCCGGCTTGGCGAACCCCGTCTCAGCGGCGTGCTCGCTGTAATTGAATCCAATCCCGAATACCTGTCGCGGCGACGGTGATGGCGAGCCGAGCGCCTCGGCGGCGAACGGCACGGGTCCCGGCAATGTCGCAGCGGCCGCCCAGCCGGCGAATTCCTGCCAGCGCGGATAGACCGCCGCCGGATCGGACCCGAACCGGCCGCCGCTTGCGCGCTCGACATCTATGGCGCCGCCACCGGAAATCAGGCAAAGCCGCTGGCTGATCGTCGCGATACGCATGAATCCCCGCTTCCTCGTCCTGACCGGCTCGCTGGCTTGCGTTCGACGTCGTCCTGTGCCGGTGACGTTACCGCCTCGGCACTTCCGGCCGGCCGGCCGGCGTAGCTTCATTGACTGGCACAGCGATGCCCCGGCGCCAGGCCCGCGGTCTGGTCGCCGCCTACGGCGAGTGGTGTGATGTCGCGACCGAACCTCAGCTGATCGTGGCAGCCAGCCGCCTCGAGCAACCCCGGCCAGGACAGATGACCTGGCAGATGCCCAGCGGCCGGCCGCGCGAAACGGCCGGCGACCCCTACCCGGCCTGAGGGATGACCTCCGTGGCGAGCCGCTCGGCCTGCTCGGCCTGGTCGAACATCGTCGTGAACAAGATCAGCTCAGCGCCGGCCTCGGCCACCCGGGCGACCTCAGCCGCGCACTGCGCGGGCGTGCCCGCGACGCATGCGGCCTCGATGTCGGGCACCCGCCGGCCATAGAGTCGTTGCATCGCATCGTTGATCCGCGCACGCGCTCGGCTGGCGTCGTCATCCACCGCGATGTAAAGCCGCTTGGCGACAGGGAAACCGGCCGGATCCCGGCCGTCCCCGGCAAGCGCCGTCCGCACCAGCTGAACCTGCCCGGCGAACCGTTCCGTCGGTGTCGAGCCCGCCCCGAAGAAGCCGTCGCCGAGCCGCACCGCCCGCCGCAGCGCGGACTCGCCGTTCGCGCCGAACCAGAGCGGCGGGTAAGGCTTCTGAGCCGGCTTGGGTTCCATCGCGGCATCGGTCAGCTGCCAGAATTCGCCGTCGAAAGTAACTCGGGGCTGCGTCCACAGCGCCTTCATCACGGCGAGGCCCTCGGTGAACCGCGCTACGTAGCGATCGCCGGTGATACCGAACGCGGCGAACGGCCGGTGCTTGCCGCCGGTGCCGACGCCTACCTCGAGCCGGCCCCCGCTGAGCTGGTCTGCGGTCGCGATGCTCTTGGCCAGGTGCGCCGGGCTGTGCAAGGTCGACACGAAGACGACGCAGCCCAGCCGCAGCCGTTGCGTGCATGCGGCCGCGTAGGTCATCGTCTCGAGCGGCCCGAACTGCGGCGAGACACTGAGCGTGGACTCCTGCGTCCAGCCGCTGTCGAAGCCGAGTTGCTCGACGCGCGCGCAGTAGCTGCGGAACGCCGCCGGGTCGAAATCGCCGTCGGCATAGAACTGGGGTATCGAGATCGCGAACCGCATAGCCCGCAATGCTAGCCGGGCACGCTCCGGGCAGGGGAGCGGGTGCTGACAGGGGCTACCTCGTGCCGGACAGGCTGACGTTGGCGATGCTGTCCTGATAGGTGCCGGCGCCGTCGGGTGGCAGGCTCGTAAACCAGATCAGCAGGTAGCGTGCGCGCACGGGCGAGGTGACCGGCAGCGTCAGCATGCCGCCCGGAAGCGAGGCGCGGGCGACGACCTGCAGGTCGGCCAGTGCCGGCGTGTTGCCGGCCCGCAGTTCGATCGTTCCGCCCGCTGCCGGGCCTAGCAGGATCCGGGCCCTGGTCACGGTGACCCGCCTGCCCATGTCCAGTAGCAGGCCGGTCCCAGACTGCAGGCCGCCGAAGTCGGCTGTCGCGTACCAGTCGGTCTGCCAGGCGGTGCTGCGGCTGCCGTCAATGGCCATCGAAGCCTGCAGCGGGTCGTCGCCCTGCGCGGTGCCGCCCGGACCGAAGGCAGCCGCGGTCACCGGCGTCAGCGGCACTGTGGGGGCTGCGCTGTTGCCGGGGTGCACGGCAGCGCCTGCTCCCGTCGCGTGACCTGCGCCATGCCCGGTGCTCCGGCGGTGGATGGAACTGCGATGCTCGGCAAGCGCAGTCGGGGATGGCGAGCCCCCCGACGCCAGCAAATAGGAAAGCACTCCGATCGCCGCGACCAGGATCAGTGCGAGCGCGATGGTTCCGCGGCCAAGCGCCCGTCCGGGCTCCAGCGGCAGCCGCGGCCTGAAGGCCTCCGCCGCCGTGATGCCGCCGGGCACTCCGCCGCCGATGTCTGCGCGGTCAAGGTCTAAGGGTTGCCCGGACTGCCCGTTCCCGCCCTGCTGGCCGACCGCGCGCCGCCAGCCCGGCAATCGCCGGGCGTGCTCGTCGCCGCCGCCGTCGGCGGGCCAGGAAGGCTCGGGCGGGGGCAGGTGAGCGGCGTCGTACTCCTGAATGAGCGGCACGGGATCGGTGCCGACCACGCGGGCGATCGCGCGGATATGCCCGCGAGCGTAATAATCGCCGCCGCAAGCTGAGTAATCGTCGTGCTCGATGCCGCGGATGAGTGCTTCCCTGATCCGGGTGCGCTCGCTGACTTGCGCGATGCTCAGTCCGGCTTGCGTGCGCGCCGCCTCGAGCGCCCCGCCGATCCCCACGTTTCACCTCCGTGGCAGCTCAAAGTCCTGCTATCGCCAGTATGCCGTGGGTTAGCCACGCTATAGCCAGACCATCCGGCCTTGATCAGACAAGGTCCGTATGGCCCGCGCCCGAAGTATGATCCGGGTGAGGCGTGACGAGGGCGGCAGCGGGCGTCACATTCCAGGTAAACAGGGGAGTACTACCGATGGGGCTTCTGAACGAGGCGCGCCGCGAGTTCATCGCTGCGCCGGACGGATCCAAGGGCCAGATCGTCTTCAAGTGGCCGGACCAGAACATCCGCAAGTTCGCCAGGGCGATCGTCGAACCCGACGCGGTAGCCGTCTTCACCAGCCAGGGCCAGGTCATGGGCGTCCTCATGCCGGGCCAGCACACCCTGGACGCCCAGGAGCTTCCCTTCCTCGGCATGTTCGTGGACTGGGCTAGCGGCGGCAACGCGTTCAAGGCCGAGATCTACTTCGTCGGCACCCGCGAGTTCCCGAACAACAGGTTCGGCGGCCGCCTTGACGAGGTGCAGGACCCGCAGACCGGCCTGATCGTCACACTGCGCACTTTCGGCGAGTATGCGCTGCGCGTCAGCGATCCGACCAAGCTGATCGTGAACCTGGTCGGCACCGTCGACGTGACCAACAACCAGGCGGTGACCGGCTGGGTGACCCAGCAACTGCTGAAGGTCACCAGGACGGCCGTCACCACTCAGCTGATGTCCGGCGCATGGCCGATCCTCGGCTTGTCGATGCACAGCCCCGAGATCGAGCAGCAGGCCCTCGCCGGTGCCAACCGTGAGCTCGCCGATTACGGGATCGTCCTCACCCGGCTCGGGAACGTGGACGTGAACCTGGACGACGACGACAACGCCCGGCTGAAGAAGCTGGCCGGCGACACCGCCTACAGCCGGCTGGCTGGCGGCTTCCTGCAGGCGGCACAGGCCGAGGCGCTGCAGGGCGCTGGCGAGGGCATGGCACAAGGCGGCGCGGCCGTCACGCCGATGTTCTTCGGCGCGGGCATGGGCATGGCCGGCCAGATGATGCAGGCGCCGGGCCAGGCTCCGTACAATGCCCCGCCGCCCGGGCCCGGCTTCGCCGGCGGCGGCCCCGGCTATGCGGCGCAGGCCGCAGCGGGCGCCCAGGCCCCGGCGGCGCCCGCGCAGCCCGCGCAGCCGGCACCGGATGCGGCCGCTCCGGCAGGCACGATGGCCTGCGCCAACTGCCAGAGCCAGATTCAGGCTGGATCGAAGTTCTGCCCCGAGTGCGGCAACCCCACGCAGAAGCACTGCACGAACTGCAACGCCAGCCTCGCCCCGGCGGCCAAGTTCTGCGCTGAGTGCGGCACACCGGCGGCGCCGCGCCCGGAGTGAGCAGGATTTCCGGAGCCGGATCTCCGACTTCCGCTACGATCGCAGCCAGTATCAGCGGCTGTGTCCGAAGACCCCGCCCTTGAGCAGAAAGGCCTGCCCGGATGGACAGGATCGAATGTCAGTGGTGCCAGGCGCAGAACGAGCCGGAGCGGACCAGCTGCAGCACCTGCGGTGCCCCGCTCGACGGGAAGAACGTCGTCTCCGACTCAGGCTGGGCCGAGGCGCCCCGGCTGCGGGACATGACGGAGTTCCGCTTCTCCAACTCCACCTGCCAGATCGAGGGCGAGATCGTCCCGGTTGCTGAGCTGGCCCTTGCCCAGGGCGACTCGGTGTTCTTCGAGCACCACGTGATGCTGTGGAAGGAACCCGGCGTCCCGCTCTCGGCGATGAACACCGGCGGCGGTGCCCGGCGGATGGTCGGCGGCATGCCGCACATCCTCAGCATCGCGCACGGGCCCGGCCGCATCGCGCTGTCGAAAGACGCCGCCGGCGAGGTCGTCGTGCTGCCGATCCACCCGTCGCACGAGATCGACGTGCGCGAGCACGCGTTCCTGGCCGGTACGCACTCGCTGAACTACTCGTTCGTGCGGATCAAGGGCCTGGCCAACGTCCTGCATGGCGGCAGCGGCATGTACATGGACAGGTTCGTCACCGGCGGCGAGCAGGGCCTGCTGCTGCTGCACGGGTACGGCAACGTCTTCCAGAAGACCCTGCAGCAGGGCGAGAAGATCCTGGTCGAGCCGGGCGGCTTCCTGTACAAGGACTCGTCCGTGCAGATGAACACCGTTCAGCAGAAGTTCAAGACCGGGATGATGGGCAGCCACAGCATGTACCTCGCCGAGATGACCGGTCCCGGCAGGGTCGGGGTGCAGTCCATGTACGTGCACCACGGCACCGAGTAGGCGGCGGAGATGTCGACGCACGCCTACACCTGCCCGTACTGCCGCATCCCGAGTGAAGGCAGCGGCACCACCTGCCCGCACTGCGGCGCGCCGACCGACGTCCGCGCCAGGGTCACCAAGTCCGGGTGGGCCGAGCAGCCGGCGATCAAGGACATGGCCAGGATCCGCTTCAACCGGTCGACCTGCCAGATCAGCGGCAAGTACGTGCCGGTCGCCGAGATGCAGCTGGATCCCGCGGACTCGGTCTATTTCTCTCACCACGTGCTGCTGCACTCCGAGCCGAGCGTGCGCCTGGACATGATGAAGATGGCCGGCGGCTGGAACCGGATGCTGGCCGGCATGCCGCTGCTGATGATGACGGCGTCCGGCCCGGGCCACATCGCGCTATCTGCCGATCACCCGGGCGAGACGCTGGCTGTGCCGTTGCCCGCTAACCACGCCATCGACGTGGTCGAGCACCGCTTCCTGGTTGCCACCGGCAACGTCGGCTACCACTGGGAGAGCTCCGGAATCTGGTACACCACCCAGAACGGGAACGACCAGGAATACCACTACCCGCTGGGCCAGGCCATGGACCGGTTCAGCGCGCAGGGCGGGCCTGGCCTGCTGCTGCTGCACGCTCCCGGCAACACGTTCATTCGCGACTTGCAGCAGGGCGAGCGGATCCTGGTCCAGCCGGCCGGCCTGATCTGGAAGGACCGCAGCGTCCGGATGCACCTGCATTTCGAGTATCCGCGCGGGAGCTACTGGTTCAGCTCGGCACGGTGGCAGGCCAAGTCGATCTGGCTGGTGCTGCAGGGTCCGGGCAGGGTGGCGATTCAGTCGGTGTTCGAGCCGCCGGAGACGGCGGGCGGCATCGTCAACAGCTCGGGCGCCACCACGCAGCACTGGTAAGCTAGTGGCGGCAGGCCCGGCTGATGCGGATCGCGCCGGTCACCCAGGAGATGGTGCTGAACTACCGGGCTGAGCATGCGCTCGGCCTGCCAGGTAGTATCAGTGTGAGGTTTGATACCTGGATTCCCTGGTAGCTAGTGAGGACTAGAAACCCTGGGAGCACTCATGATAGTACTCGGCCTTATCCTCCTGATTATCGGATTCGTCCTCGGGATCGGGATTCTCTGGACTATCGGCCTCATCGTGCTGGTCGTCGGGCTGATCCTGGCCCTGTTCGGCGCGATCGGCCATGGCGTCGGCGGGCGGCGACATTACTGGTAACGGGGCACAACTGACGGGTCAGTGGCAGTATCCCGGTCCGCGGCCATGGAGGCCAGCAACGCCAGCCGATCTCGGCATGCTGATCGATGACCTGACCGCCGAGACCGTCGCGCTCACGCAGATCCTGCCCCGCTGACCGACGCCGACGGGCGACTCCGGCACCGGGCTGGTACGGCCGCGGCCGAATGGCTGCGCATCGCCCAGGCCTATGCCGGGCCGCCCGGACCGGCCGCGCGCCCGGCCAGTTCGGATACCCGCGGTCACCGGCGCACCTCTAGCGCCCCTCGGTGAGGCCCGCTAACCGCGCTGTGCGAAGCTTGTTGACAGGCACAGTTCGGGGGCGTGTGCCGGCCGGTGCGCGCCGCAATCGGGGGCGGAGAGCGATGATTAACCAGCGGCCTGCGACCACAACGGACGCCGGGATCCCGGCGGCTAGCGACGAGTTCTCGCTGACGGTCGGCCCCGGCGGCCCGACCGTGCTGCATGATCATTATGTTGTGCAGAAAATTCAGCATTTCAACCGGGAACGGGTGCCCGAGCGAGTGGTGCACGCCAAGGGCAGCGGCGCCTACGGCTTCTTCGAGGTGACCGAGGATGTCACCGGCTGGACCAAGGCGGCATTCCTGTCCGACGTAGGTAAGCGCACGCCGGTGTTCGTCCGGTTCTCCACCGTGGCCGGCGAACTGGGCAGCCCGGACACCAACCGGGACCCGCGCGGCTTCGCGATCAAGATGTACACCGAGGACGGGAACTTCGACCTGGTGTGCAACAACACTCCGGTGTTCTTCGTCCGCGACGCGAGCAAGTTCCAGGATTTCATCCACTCGCAGAAGCGCATGCCCGAGTCCGGACTGCGCGACAACAACATGCAGTGGGACTTCTGGACGCTGTCGCCAGAGTCCGCCCACCAGGTCACGATCCTGATGTCCGACCGCGGCACGCCGCGTACCTACCGGCACATGAATGGCTACTCCAGCCACACATATTCCTGGATGAATGCCGCGGGCGAGCGGTTCTGGGTTAAATACCACTTCAAGACCGTGCAGGGCGTCCAGAACCTCACCGACGCTGAAGCCAAGGCGCTAGCGGGCGAGGATCCCGACGTGCACCGGCGCGACTTGCGGGACGCCATCGCCAGCGGCCACGCTCCGGAATGGCGGCTGGAGATGCAGATCATGCCGTTCGCCGAGGCAGCCGACTACCGGTTCAACCCGTTCGACCTGACTAAGGTCTGGCCGCACGAGGACTACCCGCCGATCACGATCGGGCGGATGATCCTGGACCGGAACCCCGCCAACTATTTCGCCGAGGTCGAGCAGGCGGCCTTCGACCCGTCCAACCTGGTACCCGGCACCGGGCTGAGCCCGGACAAGATGCTGATGGGCCGGATCTTCTCCTACCACGACACTCACCTGCACCGGATCGGGGCGAACTACCAGCAGCTGCCGGTCAACGCGCCGAAAGCGCCAGTCCGTTCCTACAACAAGGACGGCCCGATGACCTACCGGCACGCCGGGTCCCAGCCGGTGTATGCGCCGAACTCCTACGGCGGGCCGGTCGCCGACCCGGAGCTGGCGAGTGAATTCGGCTGGGGCGTCGAGGCCGCGGAGATCGGCCGTTACGCCTACCAGAAGCATGCCGCCGACGATGACTTCGCCCAGCCGCGCGCGCTGTACCGGGACGTGATGACCGACACCGACCGGGAGCACCTGATCACGAACATCGTCAGCCACGTCAACTCTGGCGTGCACCCGGACGTCCAGGCCCGGGTGATCGAGTACTGGGCGAACGTGCATCACGACCTGGGCGCGCACGTCTCGAAGCAGCTCAACGGCGGCTGAGGACAGGCACCCGGCTGCAGCCGCAAAGGTCCGGGGGGAGACTCCTCCGGCGCGAGCCGCCCGGACCTACCATGGGGCTGGCGCGCGCACCGAGCGCGATCGCCGCCGGCCGAGGGAGAGCTGATGTCCGTCGTCGTCGTCGCCAGTATCGTGCCGCTGCCCGAGCACCGCGACGAGGTCATCGCCGCGTTCAAGGACACGATCGAGCGGGTGCATGCCGAGGACGGCTGCGAGCTCTACAGCCTGCACGAGGCGCCCGACCGGCTGATCATGATCGAGAAGTGGGCCAGCCCGGAAGCGCTGGCCAACCACAGCAGGGGCGTGAACCTCGCCATGCTGAACCCCCGGCTGGCGGGCAAGGTATCGGCACCGCCGGAGGTTGTCGTGCTGCAGCCCGTGCCGGCCGGCGATCCGGCCAAGGGCGCCCTCTGACGATGGATGCGATAGCAGTCGTCAGCCAGCCGAGCTGGCCGGCGGTCATCGGCGGTGAGCGGAACCGGCGGCCGGTGGCGTGGAAGACGGCGTTGGCGATGGCCGCAGCGACGCCGACCAGCCCTACCTCGCCGACGCCGTTGATATGCGGCGCACCGGACAAATCAGTCCGGCGCTGTCCGCAGGCCGAGTACTCGCTCAGCATTCGCGTGGAAAACCTTGTGCATGATGTCGTCGCTGAAACCAAGCTGATCCCACTCCCGCAACAGCCGGTCCAGCGGCAGACTAGGGTAGTCAGACCCGAACATGATCTTGTCCTGGAGCCGACCGCGCACGTCAGTGCGCAGGGTCTCGGGGAAGTGCTTGGGCGCCCAGCCTGACAGTTCCCAGAATACGTTGCCTTTGTGCAAGGCGACCGCGGTCAATTCTTCGACCCACGGCCAGCCCGGATGCGCGGCGATGATGGTGAGGCCCGGGAAGCTGGCTGCGAGCTCGTCGACAGCCTGCGGGTGAGCGTGCCACAGCCGCGCACCGCCGCCACCCGGCATCCCCGCTCCCATGCCTGTAGTCCCGACATCGATCAGCACCGGGACCTCAAGTTCGGCGATTGCGTGGAACAACGGCCGGTAGTCCGGATCAGCGACGCAGTAGCGGCCCATGATCGGGTGGAAATGGAAGCCGAGTACGCCGTGCTCCGACACGGCCTGCTCGGCCTCGGCTATCGCCGTCTTCCCGTGCAGCGGGTCGACCGCCGCCCAGGCCTGGATGAACGTGTCCGGATGCCGGTCGCGCAGCCCTGCCACGTACTCGGTGGTGCACGCAGGCGCCCCGGTTACCGATTCAATATCGAACGGGACGAGCACGGCCTCGATCCCGTGCTCCTGAAAGTCAGCGATGACCTCGTCCTCGGGTCTGGCGCGCCAGTCCCGCTTCCAGTACCGGCTCAGCGGTTCTGCGTACGGGCCCTGGGACGCGATCCAGGCCGATGTTCCCGGATATGCGTGCAGGTCCACGCGCCTCATCGGTCCCCCTGGATACACGAAGCCGACAGAAAACGGGGAAAAGGGACCTACCTTCGTAGGGATCAGAACACTGTAGTACGCCGGGCCCGGCGTGCCCGCGATTCGCGCCGATGTTGCGGGCGTACGGAGTGTAACGTTATGCTACCCACGGCAGTAGGGACTATTGAGTTCCGGGAGGCGTTCGGATGGCAATGCAGGGTTCGCCGGGTTCGCCGGTGCGGCTGGGGGATGGGGAGCTTGGCCCGGATGCGACGGTGGACCGGGATGTGATGGTGCCGATGCGCGATGGGGTGCGGATCGCGTGTGATGTCTACCGGCCGACGGCGCCGGGGCGGTATCCGGTGCTGTACGCGGTCTCGCCGTACCTGAAGGACAGCGTCTACCTGCCGACGATGAGCGTGTACCGGTACCGGGAGACCGGCAACATCGCCCGCTGGGTTAGCCGCGGTTATGTCTACGTGCACGCCGACGCGCGCGGGACCGGCAAATCCGAGGACGTCTACGTGCGCTTCAGCAAGGCTGAGCTGACTGACCTTTATGACATGATCGAGTGGTGCGGGCAGCAGCCGTGGTCGGCTGGCAAGGTGGGCATGATCGGCGAGTCCTACTACGGGATCGTGCAGTGGTTTGCGGCCGCGCAGAATCCGCCGCACCTGGCATGCGTCGCGCCATACGATGCGTCCACCGATCTCTACCGGAACTCAGTATTCAAGGGCGGGGTGTATTTCACCGGGTTCCAGAATCACTGGTACAGCAATAGCGTGCGGAACCGGGCGTTCTTTGATTACCCGGAACGGCCTAAGCGCGAGGATTACCTGTCGCATGATTACCTGCTGGATCATGCCCATCATCCGACGTTTGATGAGTTCTGGCGGCAGCGCCGGGCGGACCTGGCCAGCATCGAGGTGCCGGTGTTCTCGATCGGGAACTGGGCCGGGAC
This sequence comes from Actinomycetota bacterium, assembly GCA_027314515.1. GTDB lineage: Bacteria > Actinomycetota > Actinomycetes > Streptosporangiales > Streptosporangiaceae > JAJYUU01. Next base: position 67,255 of record DAHVAR010000082.1, on the reverse strand, counting down.
GGTGTCGCACCTGCTGGGCAACCTGCAGGGGTTCATGCAGACGCGCGGACCGCGCAAGCTGCTGGTGAACGTGGGCGATCCGCAGCTGATCTTCCTGGATCCGCAGATCGAGGAGCAGCTGGCCCGCTGGTACGACTACTGGCTCAAGGGCGTGGACACCGGGATCATGGCTGAGCCGCCGGTGCGGATCTTCATCCGCAACGGCGCCGGTTACCGCGATGAGCAGGAGTGGCCGCTGCGGCGGGCAGTCGAGCGCAAACTGTACCTGGGACCGGGACCATCGCAGGCAGCGGAGTCACTCAACGACGGGGCGCTGGTCAGCCAGCCGCCGCCGGCGGGCACGGCGCCGACCAGTTACACCTACCCCGACCCCGGCTGGACGTTCCCCGGTACCGGCACCTCGGTGCGCGGGTCGATGGGGCTGCTGCACACCACCCGCAAGATCCTGACGTTCGCCAGCGAGCCGTTCACCGACGACACCGAGGTCACCGGCCCGGTGGTACTGAACTTGTGGGCATCATCGTCGGCCGAGGACACCCAGTTCATCGTCAAGATCATGGACCTGGCGCCGCTCACCCCCGAGGTCGCCCAGGCGATCAAGGTGCTGGACGTGGCGGCCCCGGCCCGGCAGGTCACCGAGGGCTGGCTGCGAGCCTCGCACCGCGCCCTGGATCCCGACCGCAGCACGCCGCTGAGCCCGTACCACAGCCACGCCGCCCCCGAGCCCCTCGAGCCCGGCACCATCTACCAGTTCGCCATCGAGATCTGGCCCACCAGCTGGGTATTCAAGGCAGGCCACCGGCTCCGCCTCGACCTGGCCGCCCTCGACCAGCAAGGCCAGTACTACCTCGGCCACCTGAACGCGGCCGACACCTTCTACCACGACACCGACCACCCCAGCCACCTCATCCTCCCCGTCATCCCGCCCGCATGACACGCCGCGACGACCGGGCGGCGCCGACCTGCATGCCCGGATAAACTGGCTGGTGAGGTTTCAGCGCGAGCATGAGCGGCTGCCGGGCCCACCGGCGAGGTATCTGCAAAGGTGAACAGCCGCTGGCCGAGCACCAGCGCGGCGGGCTCGCCCGTTAGCCGGTGCGCGCCCACGGACATGAAGCCGTCGTGGCTGCTGTCGAACGCCTCCTCGCTAAAGCCCGCATCCTTGAGCCAGGACCGGATCGCGGGAGTCAGGTCGGGCGCCCGGCGGCCTGGTCCAGAGAGCCTAGCTCACGGCGGCCGGTCGGGCCCTACCGCTTCCGCGAGCCGGAATGATCTTGACATTACCGTCTATGGTAGGTAGTCTCGCGCTATCTCAGGCCGCGCCTTGCTGGCCAGCAGATGAGGAGGCATGCCACATGGAAACAGCTTCCCGCGCCACGCATCGCCTGCGGATCAAGCGCACGCCTTATGCCACCGTCGCGCTGATCGCGGCCGCTGGTCTGGTGCTTGCTGCCTGCGGCTCGTCGAGTACACCGGGAAGTTCCTCGCACAGCACCGTCGACATCGCTGACATCGCGCCGCTAACCGGCTCACTTGCCCAGCTCGGCCTGTTCACCGAGGGGCCGTGCGAGGGAGCGGTCAACGTCGTCAACTCCGCTGGCGGTGTACTCGGGCACAAGCTCGCCTGCTCGCCGGTCGATGACCTCGGCGACCCGGCCGACGCGGTAGCGAACGTCAGCAAGGCACTGGCAACCAACAGCAGCATCGCCGGTGCGGTCGGCATCACCAGCAACACCGCGGCCACCGAGGTGCCCATCCTGAACACCGCCAAGATCACGATGGTCTCGCAGAACGGGCTCAGCCTGTACACGAAGACGAGCGATCAGTACTTCTGGCGGATGACTCCGCCCGATCTGCTCGGCGGTGCCGGAATGGGGCTGGCCGCGGCGAGCTACAAGAGCGTGGCCGCGATCTTCCAGAACGACGTGGGCGACACCGGAAACCAGCCGGGCGTCGTCGCCGCCCTGCACAGCAAGGGCGTGGCGCTGACCACTAACGTGACCATCGCCGGAGACCAGGCGTCCTACGAGAGCACAGTCAGCCAGATCATCCACACTCACCCGCAGGCGCTGATCATTTCGGCTGACCAGCAGACCACCGACACGCTGCTGTCGGAGTACAGCAGCCTGAACAACGGCTCGGTGCCCCCGGTGGTCGTGCCGACCGACATTCTTTCGCCCGGCCTGTTCACCTCGATGAAGAAGCTGCTCGGCACCACCTACCTGACCACCAAGCTGGACCTGGTCGGAACTTACGTGAACGAGAGCACGCCGGAGTTCAAGACCTATTACAACGCGGTGCGGGCGACGCCGGCCGGAGCGCACGAGGCTGAGCAGATCGTCGCTACGCAGGCCATCGGAACTATCTATGACGGCATCATGGTGATGGCCCTGGCCATGGAAGCGGCGCACAGCACAAAGCCGTCCGTGTACAACTCCTACATGACCAAGGTAACGATGAGCCGACCGGGAGCGGTCGAAGTGCACTCATTCGCCCAGGGCGTGCACGAACTGAAGGCGGGCCACCAGATCTACTACGTAGGGGTTACCGGTCCGGTCGTGTTCAACAAGTACCATAATTCCACTGGCGAGTTCGCCTCGTTCGCCTTTACCCCGAGCGGTGCGGTCCGGACGATCACGGTGTTCCCGCCGGCCGAAGTCGCAGCCGCGGCACCCTGACCCGCAGCGCGGAGGCACCTAGTGAGCATCTTCGTCTCTGCTATCGGGTTCGGGATCGCATCGGGTGCGGTCATCGCCCTGGCGAGCCTGGGCTTTACCCTCCAGTTCGGCCTGAGCAACACGCTCAATATCGGCTACGGCGGCTTCATTACCCTGGCCGCGTTCACCGGCTACGGGCTAATCCAGCTCGGCCTCGGGCCGTGGCCGACGATGGCCGCGGTCGCAGTCATCACCGGGCTCCTGTCGGTGCTGTATTACCAGTTCTTCATCCGGCGGCTGATCCTGCGGTCAGTCGGGCTCGGGCCGATAGCAATCGCGACTGCTGCCGCGCTGATTTTCATCGACTACGCCATCGTCGCTGTGGCGGGCACTGACGTGAAGAGCTACGGCCTGACCTCTGGCCGCACCTTTCACCTGTGGGACTTCGTATTGTCGAGCACCCAGGTAGCGATCATCGTGCTGGCGCTCGCGCTCATGCTGGCCTTCCAGCTGCTGCTGCGGCTGACTCAGCTCGGCCGGGCGCTGCGCGCCACCGCGGTGAACAAGACCCTGGCCCGCAGTTGCGGCATCCGGGCCGAGCGCGTCACGAGCCTTGCCTGGCTGATCTCGGGCCTGCTGTGCGGCACCGCAGGCGTCGCGCTGGCGATGACGACGCAGGCATTCGACTTCAACCTGGGATCTACCTTCCTCATCCTGATCATTGCGGCAGCGGTCGTGGGCGGCATCGGCGAGCCTTACGGCGCAGTCGCGGGCGGCTTCCTGATCGGGATCACCACCGAGCTATCGGCCGCCTACTGGAGCCCTGCTTACAGCGATGTCGTTGCCTTCCTGCTGCTCATCGTCATTCTGCTGATCCGGCCGACGGGCATTCTCGGCGGTCAGGCGCGCCGCCGCCACGTCGCGACCTGAGAGAGGAGCTAGCGGTTACCGGCATCGAGTTCTACGTAGTCGTCCTGCTTATCTACTTCGGCACCGACGTCCTGGCCGCGTGGGGGCTGAATCTGCAGTACGGCGTGGCTGGCGTGCTGAACTTCGGCTACATCGCCAACCTGGCGCTCGGAGCGTACTTCTATGGCGTGCTGACCCTCGGGCCTAGTTCGGGCAACGGCGGCTTCCAGACCTACATCATCGGGCTTCACTTGCCAGCGGCCCTCGCCATTATCGTCACGGCGCTGGTGGGCTGCGCCTTCGGCGGGCTCGTCGGCATGATCGGCGTCAAGCGGCTGCGACCGGACTATCAGGCGATAGTCCTGCTCGTGGTCGCCATCGTCGCCCTGACGCTCGTCGAGGCGGATGCGGGGATCTTTAACGGCAACGCCGGCCTGTCACTGCTGCCCAACCCCGTCGGCGGGACCGGTCCGACCAGTCCGAATGGCTGGCTGTACGTGGCGATCGTATTCGCCGTGTGCGTGGTCGGCTACCTCATCTTGCGGCGGTTCAGCGACGGCCCGCTCGGCCGGTCGCTGCGCGCGGTGCGGGACGACGATCGGGCCGCGCTCGCCATCGGCAAGAACGTCGTCGGCCTGCGCATCCTGGTCCAGGTTGTCGGCGGCGGCTTCGCGGCGCTGAGCGGGGCCTTGCTGGCCGCCTTCATCGGCGCCTGGTCGCCGTCAGGCTGGCAGTTCGCCGAGACGCTCTCCCTGCTGACCGCGATCATCGTCGGAGGCGTGGCCAGCAACCCGGGAGTGGTGGCGGGCGCGCTTCTGGTACCTGTGATCTTCGAGCAGGCGACTCAGTACGTTCCCGGCCTCTCATCCCGCCCGCAGCTTGCCGGTGACGTTGGCTGGATGGTGACAGCGGTACTCACGATCGTTTTCATCTGGTGGCGGCCGCGAGGCATACTGCCGGACCGGCGGCCGCGCTATGGTCCAGGTGCGCGGCGCTGGTCACGGTTCAGCATGGCACCGCTCGGGCTGGCAAGCGCGGCAGCGGACATGAGAGCCGATGGCCCGGTCGGCGACCCTGGCCCAGCCCGCGACCCTGCAGTAGCCACTGAGCTAGCCGGCCCCGCTCTCACTGTGCACGTCAGGGATGCGCCAGTGACCAGCGGCGCGGCGGCTCGCGCGCCGCTGCTGGCCGCCTCCGGTCTCGCCGTCCATTACGGTGGCGTGGCCGCGCTTGACGCAGTGAGCCTCGAGGTCACAGCCGGAACCGTGACTGGACTCATCGGACCGAATGGCGCGGGCAAGTCAACGTTCGTGAACGCGGTCAGCGGCTTCACCCGGCCGGAGGCCGGCCGGGTGAAGTTTAACGGCACGGATATCACCGGCCTGTCGCCGCATCGCAGGGCCCGCCTCGGTTTGGTGCGCACGTTCCAGCTGTCCCGGCAGTTTGGCAGGCTCACCGCGATCGAGAATCTGCTGGTGGCCAGGGCACGGCATCCTGCCGAGTCCGCAGCAGGAATAGTCGCCGGGCTACCGTACTGGCGGCGGGCGGAGGAGGAGAACGTGGCGCGCGCGCGTGCGCTGATGGCCACGTTCGAGATGTCGGACAAGGCCGATGAGCCGGCCGCCAACCTCAGCGGCGGGGAGCGGCGGATGCTCGAGCTGATGCGGGCACTGATGACTGACCCGATGATGCTGATACTTGACGAGCCGCTGGCAGGCCTGAGCCCGCGCTGGTCTGGCCGGTTCGAGGACGCGGTCGGACTGCTGCGCCAGCAGGGCCTCACGTTCCTGCTGATAGAACACGAGCTTGGCATCGTGGAGCGGCTGTGCGAGACAGTAATCGTGATGGCGCGCGGCCAGGTGCTGACTACCGGCACGATGTCCGAGCTTCGCACGCAGCGGGAGGTGCAGGCGGCTTATGTCGTCGGATAAGGGAGCGGACAGGCCGGCCGGCCCGGCCTTGCAATGCGACCGGGTCGTCGCGGGCTACGGTGATGCTCCCGTCGTGCGCGAAGTCAGCCTGACCGCGGCTCCCGGCCGGGTCCTCTGCGTGGTGGGCCCGAACGGCGCGGGCAAGAGCACGCTGCTGCGCGCCCTGCTCGGACTGGTCCGGGTGCGTCAGGGAACCGTGACTCTGGGCGGCAAGGATGTCACCAACAAGCCGCTCGAGGAGCTTGCCCGCAGCGGTATCGGCTACGTCCCGCAGGGCGAAGACGTCTTCGACACCCTCCGGGTCACCGAGAATCTTGACATGGGCGGCTTTATCTTGTCCCGGGCGGAACGCCAGGCACGCATGGACGCAGTGCTGGACATCTTCCCCGCGCTGCGCCGGCTGACTCGCCGCTATGCCGGCACGCTGAGCGGCGGTGAGCGCAAGATGGTGGCGCTGGCCAGGGTGCTGATGTCAGACCCGGATGTGCTCCTGCTCGACGAGCCCACCGCCGGCCTCGCCGCCGAGCTAACCAGGATGGTGCTCGAAGAGCAGGTCCGGCTGCTGGCGGGCCTGGGTAAGGCAGTCCTGCTGGTAGAGCAGAAGGCCGAGGCGGCGCTGTCGGTTGCCGATGACGCTGCCGTGCTGGTCAATGGTCAGATCGCGCTCACCGGCACGGGTGCGGAAGTGCTGGCTAACGAGGACGTCGGCGAGATCTTCCTGGGTGGCGCGGGCCGAGGCAAAGGCTGGATGCAGAGCATGTGGGCTGGCAGCGCTGGCAGCGCTGGCACCGATGGCACCGTCCACAGTACCGGGATCGCGTGAGGCTCCGGCGAGGCGTGCCCGCGCGGACACGCCTCGCCGGTGAGCTGACGACGTGCCAGTTAGCTGACGACGTGCATCCGGCACGGCAGGCTGTTGAGTTCCTCTGGCCCAGAGCTGCCGACAACGACTGTCCCGCCGACATTCACCCGGGTCCGGCCGCGGCACGCGTTCGGCTCGAATGCGAACAGCATGCCTTCGGCCAGCACGGCGTCGGTGACCGGCGGCAGCGTGCGCAGCCACGGGTACTGGGCCGCGAAGAAGTCTTCCGCGCCACCGTGCAAGGTGCCGAGCAGGTACGCCGGGCTGACGCCATGGACGAGCGGGGAAAGGTGCCAGCAGCCCGCTTCGCGCAACGGCACTGCCATCGCGTCGCAAAGCTCGGTGAATGTCGTTCCCGGCCGCAGCACTGCCATGCCCGCGTCATACGACCGGCGGGCGACATCCTCGAGGTCCCGCCACTGGGGGTCGATCGGCTCGGTGGCAATCATCATCTGCTGCTGCGTCTCGACACCGGCATACGTCGGCATCAGCTCGCTCGATACCAGCTCGCCGCGGCCTATGACGCGTGGTGCTACGGCGCCCGCGCCCCAATCCGGCGGGCCCCACGACAGGCTGTCCCGGCCGGACTTGACGATGAGAGACGGCGGCGTCAGCGCCGCGCCAGCCCGGTACATCGCACCCGTCACCTCGGCGTAGATCTCCGCCTCGGAGACACCTGGCCTGGTCACCTCCAGCATGCGCTGGCAGGCCTGCTCGCCTACGCTCGCGGCGAACCGGGCGAGCTTAAGCTCGTCCTCGCCTTTTTGCGCCATCAGGTAGGAGAACGGAACGGACACCTCGGCAAAGCTCGCGCCGGGCAAGTCCTCAACGACCTTCGACCACAGCGCGTACGGGATGTAGCCTTCCAGCTCCATCGGGCCCCGGCTGCGGAGGCCGACTATTCCGATGCGCTCGGTAGCAAGGCCGCGCTCCTTGAGCACCGACACGATGCCCGGACCGAGAGGCCCGGCTCGCAGGTCGTCAATCCAGTACTGGCGGTCGTTCTGCGGATCGTCCCGGCCGATGACGCGGAACGCGATCCAGGTCAGGTGGACCGGCTCGCCTTCGGCCGGGAATATCACCACGCCCTGGATCGACTCGTTCGATACCCAGGGCTCGAATCCCTCCCGGCCGCGCAGCCCGGCCACGATCACGGCAGCGAGATTCTCGGCTGCCAGGAACTGGCGTATCCGCGTCCAGCGGCGGTCGCGGTCGGCGAGCGTAAGCGTCGGAGTTGCGGCAGCTGGCACGGGGCGGCTCCTTGGGGACGTGATACTTACCTTCCCTAGTAGGTACTAGAATAGTTTAACGCAGGCTTCACATCAACCGGCCACCACGGGCAAGCGGGCGTCTTAGTGTATCGTTATTACTGACGTAGTTGCTATTGCCAGCAGCGGCAGAGTCGGCGCCGCAGGCAGACAGGGAAATGCAGTGACGAAATCGGTCAGCTCGGTAGTAGACCGCCTCGTGAGGCTGGGCTTCTCGGTGTACGAGTCGCGCACGTATGTCGGCTTGCTCAGCCTCGGCACGGCCACCGGCTACAGCGTCTCCAACGAAACCGGGGTCCCGCAGCCCAAGGTGTACGAGACACTGCGGCGACTGGCCGACCGTGGTGCGGTTATCCAGACCTCGGACCGGCCGGCCCGCTACTCCGCCTTGCCGGCCGACACCTTGCTGGAGCGGCTCGAGGGAGAGTTCGCCGAGCGGCTTAAGGCGGCGCGCGACGAGCTCGCGGCGGTGACTGCGGGCGAGTCGAGCGCCGAGCCGCGAGTGGTCTGGCGGTATAGCGGGCTGCCCGCGATCGCGGACCGCGCGAGGGCAATGATCGGGGCCGCCGAAGCGCATGTCTACTTGTCCGGGCGAGCGTCCGACCTGGGCCCACTCGCCGAGGCAGTGGCAAAGGCCGCTGCGCGCCGCGTCGAGTTCACGATCCTGCATTTCGGTCGCTTGCCCTTCACCGCGCCTGGCGGGCGAACGTTCCGCCACGCCAGCACGGACGCGGCGCTCTACCCATCACGCCAGGCACACCACCTGGCGGTCGTTGCCGACTCGCATGAATCGCTGTGGGCGGTGGCCAAGGACGGCCGTACCTGGGAAGCGGTCTTTTCCGAAGATCCGTTGCAGGCGAGCGTCGTCAAGGGATACATCAGGCACGACATCTTCGTGCAGCGGATCTATGCCGACCTGCCGGCCGAGCTTGAAATCCGGTACGGGAAGGGCTTGCTACGGCTGGCGGACGTGTCGCCGGAGCGGCCGGGCGCGGCGGCAGCCAGGCGGGCCGCTGGCTAGCTCGGCGCTCGGCGCTCGGCGCTCGGCGCTCGCTCACTGAGGAACAGGGCGCTTAGGTCGGGCATCGCGCGCAGGTCGCTCGCCGGTACATTCAGGACCACGCTGCCTTCACGCAGAACATATCCCCAGGACGCGACGCCGAGCGCGAGCCGCACGCGCTGCTCGATCAGCAGCACCGCGCAGCCGCCGGCAGCCACCGGCCTGACGACGTCATCCAGAATCTGCGTCGCCACCAGCGGCGCCAGGCTAGCTGTGGGCTCGTCCAGGACCAGCAGGCTGGGCTGCGCGACTAGTGCCCGGCCGATCGCCACCAGCTTGCGCTCGCCGCCGCTGAGGGTCCTGGCCTTCCGCGCGCGCAACTCGCTCAGCTTGGGGAACTGCTCGTACAGCGCGGAGATCCTGGCCGCAGCGGTGGCCTTAGGCACCCGGTAGCCGCCCATCGCGAGGTTCTCGGCGACGGTCAGCGGGCCGAACACATCCTGCGACTGCGGGACGTAGCCCACGCCGAGCGCCGCCCGCGCCTCCGGCCTGGCGGCCGAGATATCCCTGCCCGCCAGCCGGACATGCCCGCTGAACAGCGGCAGATGGCCGGTGACCGCCTTGATCAGCGTGCTCTTACCCGCCCCGTTAGGCCCCATCACGAGGGCCACCTCACCACGGCCGACCTGAATGGTCGCGTCACGCACGACCGGGGTGCGGCCGTAGCCGGTGCTGATCTGCTCGGCCGACAGGTAAGCCTCCGGCCGCGCCAGCCGCGCGTCTGCGGGCACCAACTTCTCCTTCCCGGCTCTCATCAGCCGACGTAGGCGTCACGTACGTCGGGCTGCACAACGACGTCGCCATAGCTGCCGCGGGCAATGATGTGGCCGCCGGCCATCACCACGACGCGGTCCGACAGCTCAGCGACGACGTCAAGGGAGTGCTCGGCTAGCACGAGCGCGACGCCACCGCGGCTGATCGTGCGTAGGTCGGCCACGATCTTGGGCAGCAGGTGCGGCGCGACGCCGACGGTGGGCTCATCGAGCAGGAGAACCGCTGGATCGCGCATCAGCGATCGCATGATTTCCACCAGGCGCCGCTCCCCGCCGCTCAGCTCCCGGCCGTAAGAGTTGGCCGCGTACTCCAGGCCAAGCTGCTCAAGGAGCGCCCAGGCACGCCGGGCGGCGGCCTGCTCGTCTGCCTTGTTACGCGCCGGGCTGCGCAACAGCCCGCTGAGCGAGGCACCGCGCGCTCCGCGCCCGGCAACGAGCAGGTTCTCGAACACCGTGAGCCCGGCGAACTCGCTGGTGAGCTGGAAGGTCCTGGCCAGGCCGTGGCGAGCGCGCGAGTGCGGCGACGCCCGGCGCACCTCGGCCCCGGAAAGCATGATCGAGCCCGCGGCCGGGCGCAGCTGGCCCGCGATCGCTGACAGCAGCGTCGACTTGCCCGCGCCATTCGGCCCGATCAGGCCGAGGATCTCACCCGGCATGACGTCGAAGCTGACGGCGTCGACGGCAGTTACGCCGCCGTAGCGCACGGTGAGGTCGCGGACTGACAGCACTGGCGCCCGCTCGGTTACGTCCCGGGTCCCGTTCGCGTCAGCGCGCGGGCCGGCGCTGACCGCCTCCGCAGTGCTGACCGGCCCGATAGTGCTGACCGGCCCGGCAGGGCCATTGCCAGCCACCCGAAGTGCGGGCGTGACGAGTACGGCTGCCGGGCCGGCGGCAACCGCAGGGGCCGCAGCCGCTGCGGGACGGCTGACGCGCAGGCGGCGCTCTGGCATTATCCCGCGCGGCAGGAGCAGGATCGACAGCATGAACGCAAGGCCGATGACGATCCAATCGACGCCGTCGATAAAGCCCGGATATGCAATCTGCGGCAGGAACTGACTGAGCTGCAGGAACAGCACTGGCACGATGAGCGAGCCGAACACTACGCCGCGGTTGTTCGCCACCCCGCCGACCAGGATGGCCAGGAACACGACCAGTGTCTCGGCATAGCTCCAGGCGCCTGGCGACCAGGCGCCGATGAACTCGACGAGCAGGCCGCCGCTCAGGCCAGCGATGGCGCCGCCGATCACGAACGCCTCGAACCGCATCATCGTGCCGTTGATGCCAATCGCGATGGCTGCGTCCTCGTGATCGCGCACCGACCGCAGCGCCCGTCCCCACGGTGACCGGGTCAGTCCCTCCACCAGCAGGTACAGGACGCCGCACAAGACGACCACCCAGGCCGCGTACACCCACTGGTAGCCAGTCAGCGACAGCCCCAGCGCGCTGAACAACGGCCGCGTTATCCCGGTCAGGCCGATCGAGCCATTGAAGATCGCCGGAGCCGCCGACACCACCTGCAGGGCGATGATCGACAGCATGAGCATCACTGCCGCCTGGTAGTCACGCCGGATCCGGCGCAGCGTGGCGAGCGCCACCACCGCGGAGACGAGCGCGCCGGCCGCGGCCGCAACCAGCAGCGGCAGCGGGAACGGCAACCGGGACCCGAGAATGTACTGCTGGAAGGAGCCAGGCGCAGTGTCGGCACCGAGCGAGACGACCGCGGCCGCGTAGGCACCCGCGGCCTGGTACATGATCCAGCCGAAGTTGAGGATGCCACCATAACCGTATTGCAGGTTGAGCGACCACGCTGACATGACGTAGATAGCGAAGTACACCGCCAGCGTCGACAGGTAGAAGCTCATCGTGGATTCCTGGCTCCGTTCAGACGGTGATGGTCTGGCGCAGCGCGCCGGCGGACAGCAGCGAACTCGGCCGCGACAGCAGCACCAGGACGAGGATCCCGAACGCTGCAGTCGTGCTGTACGCTGACCCGCCGTAGGCGGCGACAATTTCGGTCACGATGCCCATGACCAGGGCGGCGAGACACGCGCCGACCGGCGAGCCAACCCCGCCGAGCATCGCGGCCGACAGCACGAGCGGCAGGAAGAGCGACCCGGTCACGTAGCTCACCGTCATGCTGTTGGCGACGTAGGCCACACCGGCCACCCCGCACAAGAAGCCGCTGATCAGCCAAGCCGCGGCGACCACCCGGTTGACTGCTATACCGCACGCGACCGCCAGGTCACGGTCGGCCGACATGGCCCGGACGGCGGTACCGAACCTGGTCAACCGCAGCAGCCCTTCCACCGCCAGTAGTGCCACCACTGCGAGGACTATCAGGATGAGCTGAGTCGTGGTCGCCTGGAACGGACCGAGATGCACCGTCCGGCCGACCGAGAAGCTGAACTCGTAGATGCTGTCGCGCGAGATCACATAGACGATGTAGCTCAGCACGGTGGACAGCCCGAGCGTGGCCATGACGACTTCGAAGATCTGCACGCGACGGCGGGCATAGGCACGCAGAATCGTTCGCCCGATGAGATAGGTGAGGATCGCCCCGGCTGCCCCGCCGGCCAGCATGGCCACCCAGATGCTGACGCCATGGCTCTGCAGAAGGTAGGCAACGAACGCGCAGACGGTCATCACCGCCGCATAGTTCAGGTTGAACACGTTCGTGACGCCGAACTGGAGGGTGAAGCCCATCGCGCCGATCGCGGTGATCGACGCGATGATGACTCCGAACCCGATCGACTGCAGGAATATCGTCACGGTGCTAGCAGCTCGCGCATCCGTGGTAGGTCGCAATCAGCTTCTCGGTGATCACGCCGAGGTAGACCGGCTGACCGGTGGTCGACACCCGGGCTGCCGCGAAGTTGCCGAAGCTGTTATGCCACTTGTTGAACAGGATCGGCCCGCTCGCGCCGATGTACTGGATCTTCTTGCCCTCGGCGAGCGCCTTCTTGCCTTGCGCATAGGTGTTCACGATGACTTTGCCGGGCCCGGGTGCGGTCACCGCGAGTATGTACTTGTTGTACTTGGCCGGGCTCGTGCTGTGCGCGGCGTCCATGGCGAGCGCCTGGATGATCACGCCGTCGTAGAGCGCGAAGCCGATGGGGTTGGTGAACCACTGCGAGAAAGGCTTTTGCACTCCCTTGGCATGCTCGACGCCGTACTCAAAGGCGGCCAGGCCAGCCGATGCCGTCGGGCTGCCCAGGGCGATGGCTGTGACGTACTTGCTCACATCGGACGGCCCGACCGCGCCGCGCATGGGGCCGTACCACGAGGACTGCAGTGAGGAGTTGCTGGCGATGATCGGCAGCATGTGCCCTTGCTGCTTGAGTTCCCCGAAGAAGGTGGCGGCCGTGGCGCCGTCCTCCTCGGTAAAGATGGCCTGCGGGTGCGAGTTGATCAGCCGCTGAACCTCAGCGTTATAGGTCGGCTGATCTTCGGTCAGGGTCATGTTCTGGACCAGGTCAAGGTGCAGCGCCTTCACTGCCGCAATAACCCCCGGCAGGTCGCCCTGCGAGCCTGGGTCGTTGCCGAAAACCGCTGCGACCCGGGTGTAGCCCATGCGCTTGGCCCAGATCGCCTCGGCGACGCCGGCCGCGCTGTCGGGCGCGACCAGCCGCCAGAAGTACGGATCGGTGTTGTGGTTGAAGGCGGGCTCGCCAGCGTTCACCATCATCGTGATGTGCGCCTGGTTGAGTACCGGGATGATCGTCGGGCCCGAGGTGGTGCCGATGCCGACCGCGCCGACGATGTTGCTGGTGGTGGCGAGCATCTTCTCGACCGCCGGCAATGCGTCGGCCGGGTCGCTGCGGGTGTCGACAGGCACATCGGCGAGCTGATGGCCGAGGATGCCGCCTGCCTTGTTGATCTCGTAGATCGCCGGCAGTATTGCGGCGTCGGTGCCGATGCCCTCGAATGAGTTCGTGCCTGTGTAGGCGATGATGATCGCCTCGTTGAGTGTGCTCTTGCTGCCGCTTCCGGAGCCGCTTGAGCCACAGGCAGCGCCCAGCAGGCTGAGCAGCGCCAGGCCCGCGACTGCGGATACGCGCCTTTTCCGATTCATTGCCATCTCCTGAGCCATGACGCCGTCCGCGCACGCGCGTACTGCTGCTAATGAACTCAGCCTAACGCGAGGGTTACTACTTGAGTAGGTATTAGCGGCCTGTTATTGATTCGTGACCGCGATGCAGGATCATCTCGATGTTGCCGTGGAGTATCTGCTCCCGGTCGGCCTGCGGTACGTCAAGCGCGCGCACCGACTGCAGGATCTCGCCCGGCCAGCGCTCGCCCTGCTGCGGGCCCATCGGGAAATCCGTGCCATACATGACGTGGCCAGGGCCGAAGAAGTCCAGGCCGCATTTCAGTGCCGCCTGCGAGCCGCTGACCATCGTGTCGTTATAGAACTTCCGGAAGTAGTCGGATGGCTTGCCGCTGAGCTCGACCGGATTGACCTCGGGCTCGGCTCCGGCATGCCGTGCGCTCTCGGCCGACATCGCGTCGGCGCGCCCGGCGTAGTAGGGAATCATGCCGCCCAGGTGGTGCGTGACGAATACCAGCTCCGGGTACTTGTCCAGGACGCCGCCGAAAACCAGCCTGGCCATGGCGAGCGTGGTCTCGAACGGCCAGCCGAACAGCCGGTCGAGCAGGTTCTTGCGCAGCCATGGGTAGGACAGGCCGTGCTGCGGGTGGATCCAGATCGGCAGCTTGCGGCGGGCCGCCTCGTCATACAGCGGCCACATGGACTCATCATCGAGCGCCTTGCCCTCCACGTTGGTGAAAATCAGCACGCCGGACAGCTGCAGCTCCTCGTCGATCCGCACCAGCTCGTCCAGCAGCACGTCGTCCATCGCAGGCAGCACACCGACGCTGGCAAACCGGTCAGGGTGCGCGGCCGCCATCGCGGCGAGACCATCATTGGCGATCCGGGTCAGCCGGTGCATCGTCGGCCGGTCCATGCCCAACCACATCGGCGGCCGCACGAGCACCAGCAGCTGTTTATCGATGCCGAGCGTGTCCATCAGCCGCAGGCGCCGGTCGAGGTCCCAGAGGTAGCTGTTCTTCAGCGCGCCCGCCTCCGCGCTCGGCGATGTTGCCAAGATGGCCTCAAGCAGTCCGGACGGACAGGCGTGTGAGTATGCGTCGATGATCACGGGAGGGCTGTCCTTTCGCGATGGGTGCGCTGATCAGGTGGTTGCGCTGTAGCCGCCGTCGATGACCACGACCTCGCCGGTGACGAAGGGGTTCGAGGTCACCAGGGAGGTAATCGTGGCGGCGACATCCTCCGCCGTGACGCAGCGCCGCAGCGGAGTCATCCTGGCCCGCCGTTCCATCAGCCGGTCATAATTCTCGCCCAGCCGGGCTTGCATCCACTCGCCTTCCATCCAGCCGGGGGCGACGGCGTTCACCCGGATGCGCGGACCGAGCGCGCCTGCCAGCGTCCTGGTCAGGTTAATGACTGCTGCCTTTGAGGCGGCATACGGGAAGGGCTGCGGTCCGGGCCGGAGGCCGACAATGCTGGCGCAGTTCACGATGGCGGCGCCTGGTGCCTCCCGCAGCAGCGGCACGCATGCCCTGGTGACCTGGAACAGGCCCCGGACGTTGACGGCGAACACCCGATCCCAATCGGACATCGCGAGCCCGTTCAAGTCGGCCGGCGGCACGTCGATGGTGACCCCGGCATTGTTGACCAGCGCGTCCAGCCGGCCGAACTCCTCAGTGACCGCGCGCACCATGCGCACCACGGCGGCTTCGTCCGCGATGTCGGCTTGCGCGACCGCGGCCCTGCCACCGTGCTTACGGGCCTGGCCGACCACCTCAGCGGCGGCGTCCGCGCTCACCGAGTAGTTGATCACAACGTCGTAGCCTTTCGCTGCGAGGGCGAGGGCGGTTGCCCGGCCGATGCCGCGCGCCGCGCCGGTGACCAATGCGACCGGCCGTTCCATCACTGCTCTCCCGGCTGAGCGGGCAGCGGCCCGGCGGAAGTGGGCGTGGCTACCACAGATCTCGTTCCGGGCTGCCGTGCGGCCGTCACAGTGGCCGCATTGCGCGGCGCGAGGCCGAGGACGCGCTCGGCGTTTGCGTGGAACACCTTGTGCATGACATCCTCGCTATAGCCGAGCTCGTCCCATTCCCGCAACAGTCGGCTTAGCGGCAAGCTGGGGTAGTCAGAGCCGAACATGATCTTGTCCTGCAGCCTGCCGCGGATGTCGGTGCGCAGGCTGGGCGGGAAGTGCTTGGGCGCCCAGCCGGACATTTCCCAGTAGACGTTTCCCTTGTGCAGCGCGACTGCGGTCATGTCCTCGATCCACGGCCAGCCCGGATGCGCGGCGATGATGGTCAGGTCCGGGAACTCGGCCGCCAGCTGGTCTACCGCCATCGGATGCGCGCAGCGAAGCTGGGCTCCGTTGCCGCCTGGCATGCCGGCGCCCATGCCGGTAGTGCCGACATCGATCATCACGGGCACGCCGAGGCCAGCGATCACCTCGAACAACGGCGCGAACTGCGCATCGTCAACCGAGTAGCGGCCGATGATCGGGTGGAAATGGAACCCGAGGACGTGGTCCGCGGCTACCGCGCGGGCCGCCTCGGCGATCGCCGGTTCGCCGCGCAGCGGGTCGACGGTGCCCCATGCCTGGATGAACACGTCCGGATAGCGGTCGCGCATCGCGGCCACAGCGGAACTCGTGCATGGTGGCGCGCCCGTGACCGACTCGATGTCGAAGGCGACCAGGACAGCCTCGATACCGTGGGCCCGGAAGTCCGCGGCCACGTCCGCTTCGGCCTGCGGGGTCCACGGTTTGTTCCAGTACCTCCCGAGCGCCTCGGCGTACGGCCCTTGCGAGGCGATCCACTCCGCCGTGCCCGGGTAGGCGTGCAGGTCGACCCGTCTCATCTGTGCTCCTTCTTGACTCATGCTTCCAGCACGACCGCAAGGCCCTGCCCAACGCCAATGCACGCTGTAGCCAGGCCGACACCGCGGCCAGCCGCCGCCAGCTGCCGGGCCAGCGTCCCCACGAGCCGGGCTCCGGTAGCACCCAGCGGATGGCCGATCGCGATGGCCCCGCCGTCGGGATTCACGATGCCAGGATCGATGTCGGGCATCTCTCGCAGGCAGGCAAGCACCTGGGCCGCGAATGCCTCGTTGATCTCGGCGACCGTCAGGTCGGCTGCGGTCCGGCCAGCTCTGCTCAGCGCGCGCTGGGAGGCCTCGACCGGCCCGAGCCCGAACAGATGCGGTTCTACCCCTGCCCCGCCGCTGCCGGCGACGCGGGCCAGCACTGGCAAGGACAGCTGGCTGACCGCCGCCTCGCTGGCCAGCAGCACTGCGCTGGCCCCGTCGCTCAGCGGGGAGGAGTTCCCGGCGGTGACCGAGCCGTTCGCCCGGAATGCAGGCGCCAGCTGGGCCATCCGCTCCAGACTGGCGGCCGTCCGGATGGACTCGTCGGCGTCCAGGCCCCAGTGCCCGGCCGACACCTCACTGCTGAGCCGGCCAGCCGCGTGCGCCGCCGCTGCCTTGCGGTGGCTGCACAGCGCGAACTCGTCTTGCTCCGCCCGGCTGATCTGGTACTTGCCAGCGAGGATCTCGGCTCCCTCGCCCATGCTCACGGTCCACTCCGGGCGCATCCGCTGGTTGACCATCCGCCAACCGATGCTGGTGGAGTACATGGCCTGCTCCGCATGCGGGAACGCGCGATCGGGCTTGGGCACCACCCAGGGCGCCCTGGTCATTGATTCCACGCCGCCGGCCACTACCAGGTCGGCGTCACCGGCCTCGATCGCCCGCTTGCCCTGGATCACCGCCTCCAGGCTCGAGGCGCAGAGCCGGTTCACGGTTGCGCCGGGCACCGATACCGGCAGGCCCGCCAGCAGCACGGCCATCCTGGCCACGTTCCGGTTCTCCTCGCCGGCTCCGTTGGCGTTGCCGAAATACACATCGTCAAGGCGCTCAGCCACGCCCTGGTGGCGGCTCGTCAGGTCACGGAGGACCCAGGCGGCCAGGTCGTCTGGCCGGGCTCCGGCCAGCCCGCCGCCGAACCTGCCGAACCAGGTGCGTACCGAGTCCACAACGAAGGCGCTGGTCACCGGCTGCCTCCGGGTACTGGCTCGCGGCGCGCGACCGTGATCGTGCCGTTGGCGATCGAGGCGGCCAGCCTGGCCTTGGCCACCTTGCCCACCGGCGAGAGCGGGAACGAGCCCACGAACGCGAGTTGCTCCGGCAGCTTGTGCTTGGCGATCTCCTCGGCGAGCAGGAACGAGGTCAGCTCCGCCAGCGTGAGCTGGTGGCCCGCGCGCAGGATCACGCAGGCGCACATCCGCTCGCCCAGCACCGGATCGGGCACTGGAACACATGCCACATTCAGCACGGCCGGATGCCCGAGGATGAGGTTCTCGACCTCCTCGGCGGAGATCTTCTCACCGCCCCTGTTGATCAGGTCCTTGGTGCGCCCGGCGACCACGTAGTTGCCGGTCGGATGACGCCACATCAGGTCACCCGACCGGTAGAAGCCATCCGGCGAGAACGCTCGCTGGTTGTGGTGCGGCGCGTTGTAGTAGCCGCGCAGCGTGTATGGGCCGCGTGCCCACAACTCGCCGATCTCACCGTCAGCGACGTCGGTGCCGTCCTCGCCGACGAGCCTGACCTCGTCATCCGGGCACACCGGCCGCCCGACTGTCGCCAGCCGGACCTCGGGCGGGTCGTCTAGCCGAACGAACATCAGCAGGCCTTCGGCCATGCCGAAGTTCTCCTGCACCGTCACGTTCCGGAACACTCGCTCGGCCCGCTGCCTGGTCTCTGGCTGCAGCCGCTGCCCGCCGCTTTGCACGACGCGGACCGAGCCCAAGTCGAAGTCGGCGGCGGCCGGGTGATTGATCCACTGGATCAGCAGCGCGGGAACGACGTGGATGTGCGTAATGCGGTGGCGGTCGATGGCCGCGAACACATCCAGCGCCCGGGCCGACGGCAGCAGGCACACCGACGCCCCGTGCAGCAGGAAGCCCTGCAGGCCAGGGCAGGCCAGCGGCAGGTTGTGCGCGATCGGCAGCACGTCGAGCAGCGTGTCGCCGTCCCTGACATCGCACACTGACACCGCCAACCGGGAGTTGTAGGCGTAGTCGTTGTGGGTGCGCGGGATGAGCTTGGGGATTCCGGTTGTCCCGCCGGATAGCTGGAACAGCGCTGGATCAGCCGGGTCGATCGCGGCGGCGATGCGCTCCAGATCGGCGCGCGCGTGCCTGGCAGGCCGGCGCTCGTGCAGTTCTTCCAGGCTGACCTGGCCAGGGCCGGTGGTCGGGCCAGCGCCCTGCAGGACCGACAGCCGCAGCGAAGGGTGCTCAGCGCCGACCCGGCGGTGGAGTTCGGCGAAGTCGGTGTCACCGGCTGCGGCCGGGCCCGCTGCCGCTACCGCGCCGGACAGCCCCACGAACTGGCGCAGCTCACGGAAGCGGTGCGAGGGCAGCGCCATGATCGGGATCGCGGCGATCCGCTGGAGCGCGAAGTACAGCGAGGCAAACAGGCGGGTGTTCGGCAACTGGAGCACGATCCTGTCGCCAGGCCGAAGCCCGAGGTCAAGCAGGTTGAGCGCGACTCGCTCCGACGCCTCCGCCAGCTCGGCGTAGCTGTACGATCCGGTGTCGTCCGCTACGGCGAGACGGTCGGCGTATTTTTCGAACACATCGAGAAAGTGAGCGATCAGCGGGCGATCCGACCAGTATCCGCGGGCCCGGTAGCGGGCGGCGAACTCCGGCGGGAACGCGGTTACCCCGGCTAGGGTCATCGATAGCTGCTCCTCCTATCGGCTGGCGCATTCGCCCGCGGAGATACCTACTCTAGTAGTTTATAAACTCACTCTACACTCCCGGCCCGGCCGGGCGCTGCCGCGTCGACATCGGCGAGGGCCTGGCCGGTGAGAACCCTGGCCAGGTGGCGGCGGAAGCCGGCGCTCGCGCTGGTATCAGCCGGGGGAGCGGTGTCTACCGCCGCTAGCGCCGCAGCCTCGGCGGCCGGGCGGCCGGCCGACAGGGCGGCCTCGACCGCCGCGGCCCTGAGCGGGACGGCGCCCATGTTCACCAGCGCGACACGGATGCCCGACGGCGTCCGGGCCGCGGCTACGCCGGCCATCGCCCAGTCCATCGATCTCGCCCGGAACTTGCGGAACCCGTAGCTGCCGGTGCCGGATGGAACCCGGATTTCGGTGATCACCTCTCCATGCTGCAGCGCGGTCTGCAGGAAGCCCAGGTGGAATACGCCGGCGGAAATAACCCGGTTGCCGGCCGGGCTGCTGACCAGGTAGCTGGCATCCAGCGCGAGCAGCGCAGCAGGCAGGTCCGAGGCCGGGTCGCCGTGCGCAAGCGACCCGCCGATAGTCCCGCGATGACGGACTTGCGGGTCGCCGATCTCGGTGGCGACGGCCGCCAGCAGGCCGGCCTGCTCCCGGACGAGCGGGTTGGTGGCGAGCGTGTGATGGCGGGTGAGCGCGCCGATCGCGAGGTAGCCCGGGCCCTCGCTGACGTACCGAAGCTCAGCCACCTTGCCAATGTCGACCAGCAGCGACGGGACAGCAAGCCGCAGTTTCATCAGCGGGATCAGCGAGTGCCCGCCAGCCAGCAGCCTGGCGTCCTCGTCCTGCGTCAGCATGCCGATGGCCTCGGCGACGCTGGCTGCGCGCCGGTAGCCGAACTCAGCCGGGATCATGCGCTGCCCCGGCGGCCAGGCTGCGTACGGCCCGGATGATCGGCGTATACCCGGTACAGCGGCACAAGTTGCCATCGAGGCCACGCCGGATGTCGGCGTCACTGGCTTCCGGCAGCTCGCGCAGCAGGGAGACAACCGCCAACACCATGCCCGGCGTGCAGTAGCCGCACTGCAGCGCGTGCTCGTCGCGGAACGCGCGCTGCACCGGGTGCAGGCTACCCGCGGGTGCCAGGCCCTCGATCGTGATGACCTCGTCACCATCGGCCTGCGCCGCGAAGACCGTGCAGGACTTCACGGCCTCGCCGTTCAGCAGTACCGTGCAGGCGCCGCACGACGTCGTGTCACAGCCGATCTTGGTTCCGGTGAGGCCCAGATCGTCACGCAGGTAGCTGACCAGCAGCTGCCTGGCCGGAACCGCCGTCACCTGCAGTTCCCCGTTCACCCGGATGCGGACGCGCGCGGTCAGGCTCATGTCACTGCCACCGCCGCGTGCAGGACCTCGGGAGTGTAAGGCGGATCGAGGTGCCGCACGCCCAGCGGCGAAAGCGCGTCCGTGACGGCACTGGCGATCACGGCCGGCACGCCGGTGGCGCCAGTCTCGCCGACCCCGCGAACGCCAAGCGGGTTCAGCGGCGACGGTACCTCGACGAATTCGCTCTGCAGCACCGGCGCCTCGGTGGCGGACAAGATGCCGTAGCTGAGGAAGCTTCCGGTGAGCAGCTGTCCGTCAGCGTCATAGCTGACCTGCTCGCTGACCGCCTCGCCGAATCCTTGCAAGGTACCGCCCGTTACCTGCCCTTCGGCGATGAGCGGGTTCAGCACTTTGCCCGCGTCGTGCGCGGCGACCAGCCGGTCGACCCGCAGCACGCCGGTGCTCGCGTCGATGCTGACGATCGCCGCGTAGGCGCCGGACGAGTAGACCGGCTGCTCAAGGCGGAAGACAGCCGAGGCAGACAGCTCACCGGCGGTCACGCTCAGCTCGGGCGGGTCGATGGGCGGCCCGGCGCCATGGATCTTGCCCTGGCGCCAGGCTAGCTCTGCTGGCGGCACTCCGGACCGCTCCGACGCCAGCTTGATCGCTGTCGCCTTCAGCTCTCGGGCCGCGAGGATCAGCGCCGATCCGCCGGTGATAGCGGAGCGGCTGCCGAAGGTGCCAAGGCCGACCGGGACGGTGGCCGTGTCGCCGGCGCGAATCTCGATCGCAGCGGGCGGCACCCCTAGCTCGTCGGCGAGCAGCTGCGCGAACGCGGTCTGGTGGCCCTGCCCGTGCGCGGTTGAGCCGACCGCTGCCACCACCTGACCGCCGGGCCGCACGGAGACGGCGGCGCTCTCCCACAGGCCCATGCCGCCGGGCTCCAGGAAAACCGACATACCGACGCCGTAGATCTCGCCGCGGTCCCTGGCCTGCCGCTGTTCGGCAAGCGCGGCATCGTAGTCCAGCAGCTCCAGGGCACGGTCCAGCAACCGGGGGAAGTCGCCCGAGTCGATCGTCGTTCCGACAGCCGTGCGGTAGGGCATCGCGTCCGGGCCGATCAGGTTGCGCCTTCGGATCTCGGCACGGTCGAGCCCGAGTTCAGCGGCGGTCAGGTCGGCGAGCCGCTCGGCGATGAACGCGCCCTCTGGCCGCCCGGCTCCCCGGTACGGGCCGGTCGGAACCTTGTTGGTCGCTACCCCGGTCACCTCGACCGACGCAGCCGGGATGTCATAGCAGCCGGTCGCCAGCGTCCCTGCGTGCACTGCCGGAACTGGCGATACCGGGTAGAGGTAGGCACCGACGTCACTGGTCAGACGCGCGCACAAGGCGAGGAAGCGTCCGTCAGCTGCAACTGCCAGCTCACAGTCGGCCCGCAGCCCCCGGCCTTGGTAGGCGGCGAGGAAGTTCTCCGACCGGGTCTCGACCCACTTGACCGGACGCCCAAGCCGGAGCGCCGCGAGCACAGTGGCGAAAGCCTCCGGCGCGAGCATGCTCTTGCTGCCGAACGAGCCGCCTACATTCGGCACGATCACCCGGATCGACTCCGGCGTCCGTCCGAAGACGGCGGCAAGCTGTCTCCGCGGCCGGTGCGGGTCCTGCGCAGACGCGTGCACCGTCAGGTAGTCGCCGGCCGCGTCGTACGCCGCGAGGCAGCCGCGAGGCTCCAGCGGGGCAGCCGCCAGCCGGGGAAGCTCCAGATCGGCCCTGACGATGGCCGCCGCACTCGCGAACGCCGCATCGACGTCGCCGCTTGCCTGGTGCCACCGGAACATCACGTTGTCAGTTGCGTCACCGTGCAGGACTACTTGGCCAGCCAGCGCCGCCGCGGGATCGGTGACGGCAGGTAGTTCCTGGTATTCGACGTCGACAAGCTCGGCGGCATCGACAGCAGCGGCGCGGCTCTCGGCGACGACTACCGCAACCGGCTCGCCGGCGAACCGAACCCGCTCACTGGCCAGGATGGGAACGGCTGGGCCGAACACCTGCGCGCCACTGTCGGAGGCAACCGGGAGCCGGCTAAGGCCGGCCACATCCGCGCCGGTCAGGACCAGGCGCACGCCGGGTGACGCGGCTGCCGCCGCGGTGTCGATGCCGCCGAGCAGCGCATGCGCCACCGGGCTGCGTACCACCGCGAGATGTAGCATTCCCGGCAACCGGATGTCGTCCAGGTAGCGCCCGGCCCCGGTCAGCAGCTCCGCGTCCTCCACCCGGCGCACGGGCTGCCCAGTCCACCCGACCGCAGTCATGAGCTGGCCTCCGGCTCCTTCCGCTCTGCACAACACAACTAACTAGAGTAGTTAATAACCTAAGCCGGACAACGGCTGTGGCGCAAGGCCGGTTCAGGGCGGGCGGCCGGTCAGCTGACTGTCACCCGGCGGTGCGGCGCGCTGCCAGCCGGAGGGCTAGCAGCGGGCAGATCCGTACCGCAGCCCTGGCCTCGGCGGCCTGGCCCGGAGGGACTGGCCCTTTCGCGATGACAGGGAAGCCCCAGTCGTCGAGCGTGATGAGCTCCGGGGCCACTTCCGCGCACAGCCCGCGGCCGGCGCAGGCGATCGGGTTGACGCGAAGAACGCGCTCGGCGGTCATCGCGTCAGCCGCCGCGGGACGGGCAGCACAGGATCGTCGGTGGTGCCGCTGCACCAGCCTCGCGCATGCAGGTCAAGTTCGGGGCCGAAGAGCTCAAGGCCGCTGCGGATGAAGCGGACCGCACCGTCGGGATGCCGGCATGCGCCACGCCCGTCGACCTGGCTTAGCCAGCGGCGCAGCAGTGCCAGGCTGGCTGGCCGGCCGGCCGCAACGCGCCCGAGTTCGGTTGCGATGGCATCCAGGCCGAAGACGCAGGGGCCGCACTGGCCCGCCGATTCATCGGCCAGGTAGCGAGCCACCCGCGCAGTCTCTGCCAGCCCGCACGCAGCCGCCGGCAGGGCCGCTACCAGGCCCGCGGCCGGGACGGCGCGCAGTGGAGCCAGGCCAGCCGCGGAGAACGGCAGGTCCGCCGCTTCCGGCCACGGCACCCAGGTGCCGAAATACCCGCCGATGAGCAGCGCGCGCAATCGCTGGGCCGGTCCGCCCGCGGCGTCGAGCACCGTGCTGACCGGCGTCCCGATGCCGACCTCCCGCACACCGGGCGCACGGACCGCGCCGATGACGGTGACCAGCATCGAGCCAGGCTCCGCAGGAGTGCCTGCCGTGCGGAACCAGGCCGCACCGTGCCGCACGATGAGTGCGACATGCGCCAGCGTCTCCGCGTTCTGCACGAGGGTGGGCCTTCCATGCAGCCCGTGCTGCGCGAGCCGGGGCGGCACCGGCGTCGGCACCGGACGGCCATTGGCCAGCCAGTTCACTACGGCGCTGGCCTCACCGGCCACGAACCGGTCAGCGGCTGGTACCACGCGGACCGGAACGGGGTCGCGGCGCAGCGCCCGCCGCTCGGCGATGGCCTCCTCGACGATCCCGGTGACCGCCGGGCCGGCCACGATGATCACCTCGGTGGCGCCGGTGATGCAGGCCGCCAGCACTGCCCCGTCGATAACCAGGTGCGGCTCGGTTGCCATCAGGACCTTGTCCTTGGCGCTGGCGGGCTCGCCCTCGGTGCCGTTGACGACCACGACCGGCCGGCCAGCCGCGGCCGCGACAGCAGCCAGCTTGCGTGCCGTCGGGAACGCGGCGCCCCCTCGGCCCGTCAGGCCAGCGCGCTCGATCTCGGCCAGCCAGCCCGTGGCGCAGGCGCGAGCGTCCTGCCCTTCGGCAGCGGGCAGCTCGCCGTGCCGGGCCAGGTGACCGGCCAGGCCGAGTGGCCGCCCGGCGAAGGATCCGGGCAGCAGCCGGGGCAGCCCGCCCGGACCGGCTATGGGCGGTGCGCCGCGGATTCGGCTGGCGTGCTCGCTCGCCGTGATCACCAGCGTGCCGCCATCTGGCGCTTGGGTTGCGGCTGCGCAGCGGGCGGCTGGCCCGGCGCGCGGCGCGTCAGCAATCTGACGATAATCGCGCTGGCCACCAGGGCCGCACAGCCGCACTCGGCCAGCGCGACCCACCAGATGCGAAGGTCTCCTCCGGCCGTCAGCGAGTGCGCAAACGCCGCCGGCCAGGCGAGGTAGGCGAGCCAGTGCACGGATCGCCAGGCACGATAGCCGAGCCGGGCGCGGACCAGGCTGGTCACCAGGACGGCTCCGGCCAGGTCGACGGCGAGGGTGCCGAGCCCTATCGCCAGCGTCCGGTACGGTGACGCGAACGGCAGCACGGTAGCCGCCCAGCCGATCGTGACGTACGGATCCAGGACTGCGGTGACTACATGCAGCACCAGCAGCACGACTGCGAACAGGGACAGCGTGCGGTGCAACTCCGCGACCGCGAACCTGGCGAGCCAGCGCGGCGCAGAGCCGAGCCTGGTCGCCACTCCGAGCACGATCACGACGCTGAGCAGGACAAGAAGCACGACGCCGCTGCTGCGGGACAGGAACCACAGGTACTGGGCGCCGGCCTGGCTGGCGGCGAGGGCGCTGCTCATGACCGGTCCGGTGAGCCGTGGATCCGCCGCGGCAGGCTGCCCGGCAGGTGCAGCCAGGGCCGCTCGGGCGGTGTGAGGACGGCCCCGTCGCTGTCCGGCCATCCGCCGACGCGCACGACGCTGCCGTCTCGGCCAACGAGGCGAGCAGGGATGTCGCGCTCAGCCAGCCACTGCGGCGCGGCGCTGCCGCAGACAATCGCGGCAGTCGATGCCGCATTCGCGTCAGCGCACCTCGCCGCTGCCACGCTGACGGTGCGCCACGGGCCGTCGGCCGGCAGCCCGGTCCTCGGATCGATGATGTGATGCAGTCTCTGGCCGGAGCGCCGCCACTGGCGGCAGGAGATGGAAGACGTGGCCAGGCCGCCGCGGGACAACAGGACGAGCTGAGTCACCGGCCAGCTATGCGCCGAGCGCACCCGCATCCGGTGATCGTCGGCCACCAGGACCGGCCAGCCGTGCCGGGGACTGTCGCCAGCCACGGCTACATCCCCGCCCAGGCTGACGACGACACCACCGCACCGGCTGGCTCGCAGCGCCGCGGCAGCAGACCAGTCGGCGCCGAGGCCCTTGGCAGTCGCGCCGAGGTCCAGCAGCACGCCGGCCGGTATCTGCACCCGGTGCCCGGCCAGGCGGACCGACCGCCAGGACGCCGCCGGAGGCTCCGGCCGAAGGCCGATCTGCTCGTCCAGCCCGGCCAGCTGCAGCTCGGCGAAGTCACGGTCGTAGCCGAGCGCGACGAGCGCGGCGCCGACCGTCGGGTCCGCCAGGCCGCCAGACCACCGCGCAGCAGCGAGGGCAACGCCGATCGCCTCGGCCAGCGCGTCGCTCACGTCAGCCGGCTGCCCGCGGGCAGCATGCACCCGGCAGATCTCCGAGTCGGGCCGGAATCTGCTCGCGGCCCGGTCAAGCCGGTCCAGTTCGCGGTCCACCGCGCCGACGGCAGCCGGAAGCGCGCTAGCGGGCCAGACTGCCAGCCGCGCCGTGGTGCCGAGGGCGTCACGCTCAGCCACGGCGACGACATCGGATCGGGCGAGCCGCCACTGGCAGCGATCCGGCCGGACAGCGACGGCACTGGCAGGCATCAGTTGTCCCGCCACTGCGCTGTCGCGTTGCCGGAAGCTGCCGCGCCGCCGGTAGCTGACGAGCCTCCCGCGGTGCCGGCCGTGACTCCGGAGCCGCCGGATGTCACGACGGGATGCGTGAGGCTCGGCTTCTGCCCGGTGCTGCCGACTGTGCCCTGAACTGCCGTCGCGCTCGCCGGAACTGCCGTCGGCGGCACCGCATGCGCGAAGTAGCCAGCGCCCGCAGCCACGCCCGCGACCAGCCCGGCCGCCGTCCAGCCAGAGATGCGCCCGATCTGCCGCACGCCCGCGTCGCGGCGCCCGGCGGCCTGCCGCCGGAGGGCGCTGGCCGCCGTGTCGTCGCTGTCTGCCAGGTCGTCGGTAGCTGGCGGGCTGAGCCGCCGGAGCCCGGCGTCGTCGTATCCGTGCATCGCCTTGTCCTCTCCGCCAGGGTGTCCAGATCACCACGATGCGGCGGGCGCCGTGTGAGGACCGTGTGGCGCAGGTGTGAGGGGCTCACATGGACCTCACACGACAAGCACATCTCACGCTGCGTAGCCTCGACGTATGCGCGTGCTGGTCGTCGAGGACGAAGCCAGGATGGCCCGGCTGATCAAGCGCGGCCTGGAGGAGGAGGGCCACGCTGTCGACGTGGCCTCAGACGGGCCCGACGGGCTCTGGATGGCCACGGAGAACGGCTATGCCGCGATCGTGCTGGACCTGATGCTCCCCGGTTTCGACGGCGTTGAGCTCTGCCGCCGGCTGCGAACCCGGGGCCTCTGGGTGCCGGTCCTGATGCTGACGGCCAGGGACGCCGTCGGTGACCGGGTTCGCGGACTTGACGCGGGCGCCGACGACTACCTGGTTAAGCCGTTCAGCCTGCTGGAACTCGCGGCGCGGCTGCGCGCGCTTGCTCGCCGCGACGACCGGGCCAGGCCTGCTGTGCTCGCTGCGGGCGACCTGAGCCTGGACCCCGCGACGAAGCAGGCCTGGCGCGGGCGAGCGGAGCTGCAGCTGTCGCCGAAGGAGTTCTCGCTGCTCGAGTTCTTCCTGCGCCACCCCGGCACCGTGCTGACGAGGTCCCAGATAGTCGAGGCGGTCTGGGATTTCGCCTACGACGCCAGCTCGAACGTAGTCGACCAGTACGTGGCGTACCTGCGGCGCAAGGTCGACGTGCCATACGGCCGCCATGACATCGAGACGGTCCGCGGGATGGGCTACCGGCTGCGACAGCCCGAGCCAGCCTGAGGATCCCATGTCGATCCGACTCCGCGTCGCAGCCGTCTTCACGCTGGCGCTTGCCATTGCCTTCGTGCTCGGCAGCTGGCTGCTGGCTAGTCAGCTCAACGGAGTTGTCGTGGCCGCTGTCGACTCAGGGCTGACGATCCAGCTCAATCAGGCCAGCCGGCTGCTGCCGTCGCCTGGCCCGGCCGGGCCGGCGCCATCGCCAGTGCCCGGCGACTATCTCATCCAGCTGATCGATCCGGCCGGGCGGGTGCGCCGGGCCGGGCCTGACACCCCCACCGTTCCGCTGCTGACCCCGAGCCAGCAGCGCGAGGCACGACAAGGCCGGATCACCCTGACTGAGACGATCGACGGCGAGAGCCAGCGCGTGATGGCCGAGCCCGTCCCCGGGCGGCCAGGCTGGACGGCCGCCGCGGCGGTCTCGCTCGAGGCGGCAGACGGCACGGTCTCGGCACTCGTCGCCCGGCTGGCCATCGGCGGGTCCGTCTTCGTGGTCGCCTTCGGTATCGGCGCCTACCTGCTCGCCCGCGCAGCGCTTGCCCCGGTCGAACGGCTCCGGCGGGAAGCTGCCGCGATGTCCGAGCGGGACGCTGCGGCGCGGCTGCCGGTGCCGGCCACCCGCGACGAGATCGCCGCGCTCGCCGGCACCATGAACGACCTGCTCGAACGCTTGCACGCCACGCTGGCCCGGCAGCGATCGCTGGTCGCTGACGCCAGTCATGAGCTGCGAACCCCGTTCGCGGTCCTGTCAGCAGAGCTGGAACTCGCCGCTCGGCCTGGTCGCAGCCGCGCCGAGCTTGCCGAAGCGGTCGGGAACGCGGCTGAAGAGGCCGGCCGCCTGGCCCGCATCACCGATGACCTGCTCACCCTGGCCAGTAGCGACGAACGGCAGCTGGAGATCAGGGCCGAGCCGGCCGATGTCGGCGGCCTGCTCGCCCGCAGCACCGAACAGGCTCGCCGTCGCGCTGCCGAACGCGGCGTCACCCTGCGGCTGAGCGTGCCGGACGGGCTGACAGCACTGATCGACGCGGACCGCGTCAGGCAGGCCGCTGACAACCTGATCGACAACGCGCTGCGGTTCGCGCCGCCGGGCAGCGACGTTGCCGTTTCCGCGGCCGGGACAGGCTCCGATATCACGATCACGGTGGCCGATGCCGGACCCGGCTTTGAGCCCGGCTTCCTGCCGCATGCATTCGAGCGGTTCAGCCGGCCGGACGACGGCCGGGCGCGCACGAACGGCGGGGCCGGCCTCGGCCTCGCGATCGTCGATGCCATCGCCAGGGCGCACGGCGGAACCGCGATGGCCGGCAACCGGCCCGAGGGTGGTGCGATGGTGCAGCTGCAGTTTCCCGGCGCGCGGTTGCCGGGGCCACCGGCCTAGGCCGCAGGCGTCGCCCGGCCGGTGTCGTCGGCCAGGCTGAGGTAACTCTCGTCTTCCTGCATGGTGTGCAGGCGGAGTATGGCGTGCAGGCCGTACAGCAGGGCACGCAGATCCGCCAGGTCGGCGTCGTCGGGCGGGCCGGCGCCGATGTCATCGAGCAGCTGGCCAAGCCGCCGGACCTGGTGGGCGATTTCCGCGTGGCCGCGGCTCATGGTGGCGGTGGCTTCTGGCGACCCGAACATCCTGACCAGCGCGGGGTACAGCTCGTGCTCTTCCGCGCTTTCGTGCGGGATGACCTGTGTGACAAGCAGCTGGTAGACGTGCTGAACCCGGGCTAGCGCGGCGTCCGGCGGCGTGAGGCCGAGCGAGTCCGCCGCCGAGCGCAATTCCTCCAGGTCAGCTTTGATCATCGCGTGCTCGCCGGCGTAACGCCTGGTCAGCTCCGCATCACCGGCGCGCAGCCGGGCAGCCGCGGCGGGCGGCCGCAAGGCCCGGAGGGCGTTGAGGATCACCGCGACGTCGATGCCCTCTTGCAGCAGTGCGCCCCACACGGCAGGCAGCAGGCCGACTCCTGCTGCTGCCATGGCCGCCAGTGACATTCCCATGCCGGCCAGCACGCTTTGCAGCGCGATCGAGCGAGTCCTGCGGGCCACGGAGAGAACCTCGCCGAGCCGGTCCAGGCGATCGACGGTCAGCACCGCGTCGGCGGCCTGGGACGAGGCGCCGGCGCCGCGCGCTCCCATCGCGACGCCGACGTCGGCCAGGGCCAGCGCGGGCGCGTCGTTGATGCCGTCTCCCACCATCAGAACCGAGCCGCGGTCCCGCTCTGCCCGCACCGCGTCCAGCTTCTCCGCCGGGCTGCGCTCGGCAAGGACGGCGTCCACGCCGATGATCGAGCCGACCGTCTCCGCGACCTCGCCGCGGTCGCCGGTTACCATGACGATCCGCTGGATGCCGCTGCCTCGCAGCGCCCGCAGCGTCCTGCCCGCATCTGGCCGGACCGGGTCGTCCAGGATGAGCACGCCCGCCGGGGTGCCATCGATGGCCACGAAAACCGTCAGCGCGCCGTCCAGGCGTGCCCTGCGCCGGGCCGTCTTCGCCCAGTCGGGCGTCTCGGCTGCGCCGGTCAGGCCGCACCACTCCGCCTGCCCGACTGCGACCTGGTGACCGTCGACTACGCCGCGGATGCCAAGACCTGGCGCCTCGTCAACCTGATCCGGGGTGAACAGCAGGCACCCGCGATCTCGGGCGGCCTTGACGACTGCGGCCGCCAGCACGTGGCCAGACGCCTGGTCCAGCGAAGCCGCCAGGGCGAGCAGCCGGTCCGGGGCATAGCGCCCTGCGAGGACGACCGACGCAACCGCGGGCTGCCCGCTGGTCAGGGTTCCCGTTTTGTCCAGCAGCAGGGTGGTGCACCTGGCGAGCCGTTCCAGCACGCCGCCGCCTTTGACTACGACACCACGGCGAGCCGCTGCCGACATTCCCGACACCAGCGCTACTGGCGCGGCCAGGATCAGCGGGCAGGGCGTGGCGACGACAAGTACCGCGACAGCCCGGTCAGCGCCAGCCAGCACCCAGGCCAGGGCGGCGGCGGCAAGGCTGACCAGCAGGAACCAGATCGCGTACTGATCTGCCATGCGGACGAATGGCGGCTGCTCTTGCTGCGCTCGCGCAACCATCCTGACAATTCCGGCATAGGTGGTCTCGCTCGCCGTCACCGTAGCAATCAGGTCGAACGGCGCACCGGCATTCACGACGCCGCTGCGAACCGGGTCGCCTGCCTGTCGCTCGACCGGGACCGGCTCGCCTGTCAGTGCTGACTCATCCAGCACCGCGCGCCCGGTGGCGACCACGCCGTCGACCGGGACGAGGTCACCCTTGGCCACCAGCAGCTTGTCGCCGACGATGATCTCGTCCAGTGGCACTTGCTCCAGCGCGCCATCGCGGTACCGGCGGGCGCCCCGCGGCGTGCGCTCGAGGAGCGCGGTCAGGTCGCGCTGGGCTCGTCCCGCTGCCCATCCCTCCAGGGCGCGCCCGCTAGCGAGCATCACGCTGATGACCGCGCCGGCCAGCAGTTCGCCGACGGCGACTGCGCCTGCCAGCGCCAGCAGGGCGATGATGTCAACCCCGATCCGGCGCCTGCGCAGGCTGCCGACCACCGTCCAGAACGCGTACGCCAGCCCGCAGGCGCTCACGGCGAGCCAGCTCGCGTCGCCAGTTGCCGCCTGGCCAGCCAGGTGCAGTGCACCGCCGAGCGCCAGTCCCGCGACCGTGACGGCCAGCAGGATCATTGCCGGATTCCGGGTCAATGCGCTCAGCCGTGCAGGCATCCTCACGATACCCACGTTGCGTTCCCTGGCGCCTGCCGTCCATGGCCTAAGGGCGGCCACCGACCGGGACTTTGGGCCTGGCAGAGGCGGGCCGAGCTACCGCCAGAAGGGCAGCGTCACGCACGAGGGGCGCTGCGCGTCCGCGAAGATCTCGAACCGGCACCGGCGCCCGGCATGCCCGGTGCCGAACGGCTGGGCGATGCCGAAGTTGCGGGCATACCGCGGGAACGCGCCGCCGCACACCTGCAGCCTGAGCCGGTGGCCGGCCAGCACCCGGTACGCGGTCGGGAAGAGCTCGACGTCTACCGCCAGCACGCCATCCGGTCCCGCCCGCACGTCGGCGGCGGGAACCGTGTCCGGGCTGAGGCGGCGAATCCCGTCGACGATGTTGCGCGAGACGGCCTTCTGATCGACGTCACACAACCGGACGAAGAGGTCAGCATGCTCAGTCTGGGTACGCACGAAGATGCGCGCCCTTACCGGTCCGACCAGGTCCTGGTCGGCCGCGAACGGGGCGGATGTATAGGTGAGCACGTCGGACCGGGACTCGACCGGGCCGTTGTCGACTTGCTTGCCCGGCGGCTGCAGCACCGGACCGCCGGCCGACGGCGTCGGATCGGCCGGGTCGTAGACGAACCAGGCAGGCATCGGATCACCCGGCTCGGTTTCCGGCGCCAGCCGGCCGGCCGTGCGCAGGTAATAGGTGGTCAGGACCGTCGCGGGCGGCGGCCACTGGTCGAGCTCCAGCCAGCTGCCAGCCTGCTGAAGGTATGCCCGGACCGGCGGGCCGGCCGGCGCCGGGCCGCCGTCGAGGTGCCTGCGGAGCCAGGCGACATCCTGCTGGCTGATCGCCCGTATCTCACCGGGCTCGCCGTGCAGCCACGGGCCGACGACGAGGGCGGCCGTCACGCCCGCTGCCCGGATCGCCGCGTAGTCGCGTAGCTGTTCCGGCAGGAACAGGTCCCACCATCCGGTCACCATGCTCACCGGTGGCAGCCTGGCCAGGTCACTGCGATCGTGATCTACCGGTGCCCAGAAGTCGTCACCGGCGCCAGCATGGTCGACGAAGTCGCGCCAGAACGCGACCGGGGCACCCGCCACGTCGACATCCGCGGCTTGCAGCGGAAGCTTACGCAGCGCCTTGCGCATGCGGGCAATCTGCACGGGATTTGGCAGCGGGCCGAGCGGACTGCGCTCCTGGCGGCCGATCTGCCCGGTCCAGTTCAGCGCGTTACGCAGGCCGGGCGCGCCGTGCTCGTAGAACGCAGCGGTGATCTTCGCCGCGGTGATGTTCAGCGAGATCGACTCCAGCGGCGGCTCCGCGTACGGCGCGATGGCCCACTGCGTGTGGCCGAGATAGCTAGCGCCGGTCATGGACACCCGGCCGTCGCACCATGGCCGCTCGCGCAGCCACGCGAGGGTTGCCAGCCCGTCCGCCTTCTCATGCACGAAGGGCCGGAACTGACCGCCGGAGCCGAACGTGCCGCGCGTGCTCTGGATGAATACCTGGAAACCACGGCGGGCCAGCGGCGCCGCGAACACCAGGCCGGCTCCGCCCGCCCGGCCGTACGGCGACCTGATCAGTACCACGGCCATCGGGGCATTGTTGCGGGCCGGACGGTAGTGGTCGCCGAGCAGCACGACGCCGTCGGGCATCGGCACCGCGACGTCGCGCCGCACGGTGAACGACTCAGCCGGCCCTGACAGTCCGATCGCCCGGTCGACTGCCAGGCCTGCGATGCGGGACAGTGGGTTCATCGGCGAGCCTCCGGGTCCAGGCTAATCCGTCTCGGCCCGGAATGCCCGCGGCACGGCGAGCGATTCGGATCGGCGAAGGGCGGAGCGAATGGCGCCAGAGATCAATCTCATCGACCCAGATGCCTACCAGCGCGGCGGGCCGCCGTATGAGGCGTTCGCCTGGCTGCGCGGCCACGATCCGGTGTTCTGGCACGCCATTGGTGGTGAACCTGGCTGGCCCGGCTTCTGGGCGGTCACCAGGCACGCCGACGTGGCACGGGTGTCCCGGCATGCGGAGCTGTTCTCCTCGGCCGAGCGGCTGTGCTTGTTCGGCGAGATCCCCGAGCCGCAGATCGAACTGCAGCGCCTGATGATGCTGAACATGGACCCGCCGCAGCACACCAGGCAGCGCGCGTTCGTCAACCGCGGATTCACGCCGCGCATGATCGGGCGTCTCGAGGAGCACATCGCGCAGATCTGCCACGCGCTGCTCGACGAGGTGCGAGAAGCCGGCCGCGCGGATTTCGTTACCGAGATCGCCGCGCCGCTGCCGCTATGGGTGATCTGCGAACTGGTCGGCGCGCCCGTCGAAGACCGACATCGGCTCTTCGAGTTGTCGAACCTGCTGATCGGCTCCGCGGACCCGGAGTTCCAGATCCGGCCGAAGGCGCAGCAGGACGCGGCAGCGGAGATCTATGCCTACGGCGCGGCACTGGCCGAGCGCCGCCGGGCAGCGCCGGCCGACGACATCATCACCCGGCTGTTGCGTCCCGACAGCAACGGCGAGGCCCTCACCAGCGACGAGTTCGACTTGTTCTTCCTGCTGCTGACCGTGGCCGGGAACGAGACGACGCGGAACGCGGCCGCCGGCGGCATGCTCGCGCTCTTCTAGCACCCCGAGCAGTGGCAGCGACTGCTCGATGACCCGGGCCTGATACCGACGGCGGCCGAGGAGATCGTCCGCTTCGTGTGCCCGGTGAACATGTTCCGCCGCACAGCGATGCGGGATACCGAGCTCGGCGGGCAGCCGATCGCAGCGGGCGACAAGGTCGTGGTGTTCTATGCCTCAGCAAACCGGGACGAGGCAGTGTTCGCCGAGCCTGATCAGTTCGACGTCGGTCGCGATCCGAACCCGCATATCGGGTTCGGGGGTGGTGGCCCGCACTTCTGCCTCGGGCGGCACCTTGCCGCCCTGGAACTTCGGGTGCTGCTGCAAGCGCTGACTGAGCGCCTGCCCGGCATCCGGCTCGACGGTGAGCCGAGCAGGCTGCGGTCCAACTTCATCAACGGCATCAAGCACATGCCGGTCCGCTTCTAGGCGGTCGCGGTTTGGTGCGTGCCAATCCTGTCGCGGTGCGCCGGGCACGGCGGCATCGGCCGCTGGCCGGATAAGCACTCGACCGGATGGGAACATGCTAGTTTTCAGCCAGCGCCATTAGCGATAAATCAGCGCAAACATGGGAGCCAGGATGGCAATTCGACGGGCCACGCAGAAGGCTCAGGTCATCGCGAAGCTGTCGGCCAGCGCGCCGCCTGGCGAGACCTTCATCGCCTCCGTTCATGGCGAGACCGGGCCGAGTCCGTGGCTGAACGCGCTGTTCGACCAGGTCCCGTTCCTCGGCTTGGTCGTGGCGCTGACACGCCGGTTCTACTTCTTCACGCTGACCAGCACGTCGGTAATCGTGAACTCGGCCAACCGGTTCACCAACCGCCCCGGCGAGATCGTCGCCGTATTCCCGCGTTCGGAGTTCCCGGCGGAGCGGTACGAGCGCGGTGCGGTGTGGAGCAAGTTCTACGTGGCGCTGCCCGGCACGGGCAAGCGGAGCCGGATCAACGTCCACCGGTTCTGGCGGGCCGAACTCGACCAGCTAGCTGCCGCGTTCCCGGAGCAGGTCAGCCTGGTCGCTGGTCAGGCGGCGAACTAGCA
The DNA here is from genome assembly GCA_027314515.1 of Actinomycetota bacterium. Taxonomy (GTDB): domain Bacteria; phylum Actinomycetota; class Actinomycetes; order Streptosporangiales; family Streptosporangiaceae; genus JAJYUU01. The sequence goes on along the minus strand of DAHVAR010000082.1, from coordinate 32,433 downwards.
CCATAGGCTAGCGGACCGTCAGGCTCAGCCGCGCAGGATGGGCGCGGTCAGGCACGTCGGGCCGCCGTCGCCCTTGATCGATATCTCAGAGCCGTCGTAAACGCGGACCTCGCAACCTGCCTTAGTCAGTGCTGCCCGGGTCTGAGGGTTGCCGTCGAGCATGACCACCACGCCGGGCTGAATAGCTAGCACGTTGCACGCCATGGTCTGATACTCCTCGGCCGGTACCGCAATGACGCGTATGCTCCGCGCTGTCAGCTCCTCCATCAGCGGAACCGGGGCCAGCGGCGGGTACACCACGGCCAGGTCGTCAGCCACCGGCGAGATGACCGACATCAAGTGCAGCACATGATCGGGACCGCGGTCGTGCGGCATGTGGGCAGAACTGACGACGACGTCCTCCGCGGCCATGATCTCCCGCAACTGACGCACGCCGACGGCGTTGGTGCGATAACTACGGCCGACAAGCAGGGTGCCTTCGTCCAGCCAGATGATGTCGCCGCCGTCGGCCCTGGCTGGTCCTGCCAGCTCCGCTATCACCGGTACTCCGGCGGCCTCGAGCGCGATGCCGAGCAACGGCGGCTCCGCGGTCCTGGCCGGCTTGGTCATCTGGAACAGCACAGCGCCGCGAGTGGTGACCACGCCAGGGTCGCGCACGTAGGTTGCATCCACCATCTCGTCGGCCACCGCGGCCACCTCGACCTCGCAGCCGAGGTCGGTCAGCACCTCGCAGAACTGGTCATGCTGCCGGGCGAGCAGCTCAGGATCCGGCGCCCGCCAGTCCGCACCGGCGAAGTCTCCCGTCGTCGCCGGGCTCCGGACGAGCACCCGGCGGAGCGGCGCCGTCATCGAGCGGACGCCGAAACGCGCTTGCGGTCGCATCAGATCTCCGAGTCAGGCCGAGCCGCTGCCGATCAGGGTCATGATCGCCAGAGTAGCGAACAGTTGAACTCGCAGCGCGGCGGCTGCCTAGCCTCGGTCAGCGGCGATCAGGCGGGGCACGATGGCGTGCTCCGTGTAGCCGCCGTTGCCGTCGGGAGTGATGTGCCAGGCGTGCCTGCCGGGCAGGATGGTGACGGCTTGGCGGAGCTCCGTGCCAGCGTAGAGCAGTCCGACGCCATCTTCGGTCGCGTACCCGGCGGGCAGCTTCCCGCTCGCGACGAGTTCCCGGAACGCGGCCCGGCGGGGCTGGTCGTCAAGGTCGTCGTGGACGCCGTTGCTGTAGGGGAGGAAGGCGAGTCCGCCGGTGAACGGGTCGAGCTTGTCGCTGAAGGAGTCGGTCGGGCCGCCGACATGCCAGCACAGGCTGCCCGCGCTCGCGCCGGTGAGCACGACGCCTGCCTCCCAGCACTCGCCCAGGATCTCCGGCAGGCCATGCGCGCGCCACACAGCGATGAGGTTCACCACGCTGCCGCCCTCGACCACGATCACGTCCTGGCTGAGCAGGTGCTCGCGGACGTCGGGCACGTTCGGCTGGGTGAACAGCCGCAGGAAGCTGAACTCGACGTCGTCGCGCTCAGCGAACCGTGTCGCGTAGTGGTCGATGGCCTCCTGCCGGTCACCCACTGCGGTCGCGATGTAGCAGAGCCGCCGGCTGCCCCCGGTGGTTGCGGTGAGGCTGATCGCGAAGTCGAGCAGTGCACCTGGCGGCGGCCCGCCCGGCTGAGGCTTCAGGATCCCGGAGAAGGCGAAAACTTGACGTCTTTCAGTGCTCACGAGTGAGAGCGTACGGGCGGTGTCCTTTGGGCATCAGCCAGATCGTCGTCCTTGTGACGTCGGCCGGCCGACCGGCCGACCGGCCGAGAACCCAGGAGGAACGGACATGACTGAAGCCACAGCTCACGACCGCGTGACGGTTAGCCATCTCGCCGAGGAGCAGATGTTGCTGGACTTTCTGGCGGCCCAGCGAGCGTCCGCCCTGGATATCGTGGCGGGCCTGGATGAAGGAGCGTGGCACCGGTCGGTCGTGCCGTCGGGATGGACGCCGGCCGGACTGGTCGAGCATCTGAGCGGTGCGGAGTTTCACTGGTTCATCGGAGTCGTGGCCGGCGAGGACACCTCGCCGCCCGCTGACGCAGAGGTCGAGCCCTATGACCCGATGGCACCGTTCGTCACCGAGTGGTCGTCTGCGGACATCATCGCCGAGTACCGGGAGATCTGCGCTCGCTCGGACGCGATCCTGGCGGCAACGCCGCTGTCGGCGGCGCCGCGGGGCAAGCACGGCGACTCGGAGGTTGCCGAGCCGCCCAACGTGCGATGGGTTGTCTTGCACATGATCGAGGAGATCGCGCGGCATTGCGGTCACCTGGACATCGGCAGGGAATTGCTCGACGGGACGACGCGACTCGGGCAGAAGCGCATCGAACGGCCGGCCACGCAGCCGCAGGCGGCGCAATGACGCACACCGTGACCTGCCCCGGGTCGCCAGGCGGACGCTAGGCGACTCCCTAGCAGATACATTCGGGCTATGGAGGGTGATCGTCGCCGGCTGGCCGCTGTGATGCTCACGGACATGGTCGGGTACTCGAGGCTGGCACAGCGGGACGAGAAGCTCGCCCTCGACCTGGCGCAGGAGCAAGACCAGATCGTCCGGGAGATCGTGGCCCAGTTCGGCGGTCGCGTGGTGAAGTCGCTGGGCGACGGTGTCCTGGCCGAGTTCGCCAATGCGCTCAGTGCGGTGAGATCCGCAGTCCGGCTGCAGGAAGCGCTGGCAGAGCGCAACTCGGCCGCCGAAGGTGAGCGAATCTTGCTCCGGATCGGCATTCACCTCGGCGATGTCGAATACCGGGGTGAGGATGTGTTCGGCGACACCGTGAACATCGTCGCCCGCATCGAGCCGCAGTCTGATCACGGCGGAGTGTGCGTGTCTCGCCAGGTCTACGACCAGGTACACAACAAGCTCGACGTCAGCTTCGAGTCCATCGGGACCCCGAAGCTGAAGAACATCGAGACCCCGATAGAGCTGTACAAGATCACCCGGTCTGGCCGCGAACCGCACCGGCCCGCAGCTTCGCCCGCTCCTTCAGAGGAGAGCCTGCGCATAGTTGTTCTCCCGTTCGCCAATATCAGCCCCGATCCGAGTGATGGGTACTTTGCCGACGGGATGACCGAAGAGCTGATCGAGAAGCTCGCCCACGTCCAGAACCTCCGGGTCATCGCGCGCACAACCGCGATGCGCTACAAGGGCAGTCAGGAGACAGCCCTCGAGATCGGCCGCGCTCTTCGTGTTGGCATGGCCCTGGAGTGCAGCGTGCGGAAGTCGGGAAGCCAGCTCCGCGTCACCGCCCAGCTCGTCGATACACGCTCAGAAGAGCACCTCTGGGCATCGCGCTACGACCGTGAGCTGGACGACGTTTTCGCCATCCAGGACGACCTCGCCAGCCAGATCGCAGCGGCGGTGTCGGCTCACGTCGCCGGGCTGGGCCTGGCAGTGTCGCTGTCCGCCGACCCCGCCGAGCCGGACACCGCAGACATGGCCGCTTACACCGAGTTTCTCCAGGGCCGGAAGCTGCTGCGGGACAAGGTCTCGGAGGCCACGGTCCGCCAGGCGCTCGCGCTGTTCGAGAAGGCTATCGACCGCGATCCCGGCTTTGCCCGCGCCCGCGTGGGCGCCGCCGACTGTTACATCTGGCTGGGCGGCGAAGGTTCGCTGCCATTTGCCGACTCGACGAGCAGAGCCAGGGAGCAGCTTGAGAAGGCGCTGGCCACGAACGACGATCTCGCGGAAGCCCACTCGGTGCTGTCGGGAATTCTCCTCAGCGAGGACGAAACCGCCGCTGCCGCCAGGGAAGCGCGGCGAGCCATCGAGCTGAGCCCGAGCCTGTCCGACCCTTACCGCTGGCTCGCGCAGATCGAAGCAGGCGATGGCAACATCGGCGAGACCGTGCGGCTACTTGAGGCGCCTACCGAATCGATCCGCTGGATGTCAACGTCCTCGCCTTCCTCGGCCGGGCATATTTCTATGCGGGGCGCGAGGCCGAGGCTCTCAGCCACTGGGCACGTACTGAGTCGCTGGTCGGCTTCCGCACCCATCAGCACCGGACTGAGTACTACCTCAGCTGCCGGGATTACCCGAATGCTGCGGCGAGCCTGCGCCACATGGAGCGCCTGCGCCCCGACAGCGTCTGGGTGCTCACCTACCGCGGAACCCTAGCCGCGCAGCGAGGAGACCGCGAGACCGCCCGGGGATGCATCCATGCTCTCGCCGAGCTCGAGCACCATGGAGTGCTGACGAGCTTTTTCGCCGGCTTCATCCACTTTGCCCTGGATGACCGGGACGCGTTCTTCCACTGCCTGGCGCGTGCTCTCGAACTGCGGCAGCTACCGCTGCTGGAACTGCTGTACTCCCCGCTCTACGAGACCGGCCGAAACGACCCCCGCTTCAGCGATCTGATCCGACGACAACGCTCCTGCCGGTAGATCTCAACCCAGCGGGACCCGCAAGACCACCACCGCTCGACTCGGCGGCACGTCAGAGCCGCCGCGAGCCGTTAGGTGACTAGGTGGTTACGGCTCAAGTGCCGCGTCAGCGGTCTCCGGGCCTGCCGTTTCCGAACCGCCAGCGTCCAGGCATTCCAGTTCTGCGCCGCCAAGTTCCGGCGCTGCCTGAAGGTCGGCGCTCTCGAGATGCACCTCGGGCACGAAGCCGGAGTCTATTTCTGACACGGATCACCCCTCCCGTGCCCGGCCGTTCGTGGCCGGGCACCAAGACCAAGGCCATCATTGCGCAGTTCGACCGGAATTGCCATGCAGAGCGGCCGCTCCCCGGGCGCGACCAGCCCGAGTAAAGGGCAGCGGAACGCGGTGGCTGATCCTGCCGCGTTCCGCAGTGCGACGTTCTGGTGGATGATGCCGACCATGGGTTATCACTACTCGAACGGGTGGCGCGCTCTGACGATCGTGGTCGTGCCGCCGATCATGCGCTTGCTCTTCCGGCGGCAATGGCAGGGCATGCAGAATGTGCCGCGGCAGGGCGGGCTGATCGTCGCCGCGAATCACATCTCCGAGGCCGATCCGCTCGTGCTGTGTCACTACCTGCACGTGGCCGGCCGCTACCCGGTCTTCCTGGCGAAATCGTCGCTCTTCGACAGCCGGCTCGTGGGCCAGGTCGTGCGCGGTACCGGGCAGATACCTGTCAACCGCGACGCGGCCAGCGCCGCCGCGGCGCTGAAGCCCGCCGAGGATGCGCTCGCCGCCGGGCAGTGCCTTATCGTCTACCCCGAGGGCACCTGCACTCGCGATCCTGACCTGTGGCCGATGACCGGGCAGACCGGGGCGGCGCGGCTGGCGCTGGCCACCGGGACCCCCGTGGTGCCGATGGCGTCGTGGGGCGCACATGAACTGCTGCCCTACCCCAAGGGCGAGAAGGGCGGCCTGGCCAGCGCGCTCAAGCCCGGATTTCACCCGTTCCCGCGCAAGAACGCCCAGGTCCTCGCGGGTCCGCCGGTGGATCTCAGCCGTTATGCGGGCGAGCCGCTGACAGCGCCGACGCTGCACGCCGCGACTGCGGACATCATGCGTGAGGTCGCGGCGCTGGTGGGCGAGCTGCGCCAGCAGGCACCGCCCGCGGAACTCTACGACCACCACAAGGCGATCGAGCAGCGCCGGTCGACGGCATCGGGAGGCCAGCCGGCGGCCGGCTGATGTTGCTGATCCACCTCGCCGACCATGCCCCATCGGCCGCGAATGGAACTAGAGCGCGGCCGGCCGGTCTTCGCCGTCATCAAGCTCGCTGGCGATGCTGGCCGGGGCGCGCATCCGCCATGCATCGGTCACCAGCTCCGCCAGCCGCCGGGTGTCTACCTCGGCCAGCCGCAGCATGACCAGCGGCCAGCCGTCGTAAGCCGGCGTGGTGAAGAAGAGGGCCGGCTCACCCAGCAGCAACGCCTGCTTCTCCGCCTCGTCACCGACGAACAACACGGCTATGTCTGTCCGGATGACCCGCGGCTTGCCCGGCGCCCGTTCCGGATAGGACCATGCGAAGCCCCTGCCGCCGACCCGAAAGTCGAAGCCATCGCAGTCGACCTCCTCCACATGCGGCAGGCCGAGCGCTAGGCGACGCACCTCGTCAGCGTCAGCCATCGCACCCCCGGTTAAGCCGAGCAGCCTGCATCTCGGCAGGCTAGCGCCAAGCACCGACAGTCGGCCCCACCAGCACGGCCGCGACATGCGTGCGGCTGGAAGGCGCTAGCCTGGCCCGATGCCGTACCTCGTGCCGCTGCTTGCTTCCGGGCTGGCCCTGCTGTTCGGCTGCGCGGTTGAGGCGGCCACCGGCTACGGGTCTGCGGTGGTGGCGCTGCCGGTGATGGAACTGGCCTTCCCATCGCACATGCCAGCGTTGCTGATCTTGCTCGGGACGCCGCTGGTAGTCCTGATGGTGGGCATCGAGAGGACCTACATCGACGCTCCGGCCGCGGTCCAGGTGTCCTCCGGCCTGATATTCGGCACACTCCTGGCGATCCCGGTCCTGGACCTGGTGTCCGGCCGTCCGCTGCGGCTGCTGTTCGGGTTCGCCAGCCTGGCCGCGCTGGTTTCCCTGACAGTGATGCGCAGCGGGGTGGCGCGGACGCCGCGACGCTCCTTCGCCGTCGGCCTGGCTTCGGGGTTCATGGGAACCGCGACCGGGATGAGCGGCCCGCCGCTAGCTGTTGTCTTCGCCCATGAGCACGGGCCGGCCGTCCGGTCGACGCTGGGCGTGATCTACGGAATCGGCTCCATCCTTTCGATCGGTGCGCTCCTGATCGCCCGTCGGATCGATACGACCGATCTTTGGCTGGCGGCGCTCCTGACGGTACCGGTCGTTGCAGGCTTCGGTGCCGGGAGGCTGCTGCTCGGCAGGGTGAGCAAGCGGTTCCTGCATCGTGCGATCCTCGCAGTGGTCGGCGGGTGCGCCATCATGCGTTCCTGGGTGCTATGTGACCGCGCGGCGGGCCCGGTCCTGCACGATGCGGGCCGTGATCGGACGCGCAGGGGAGGTGGCGAATGGACCCGGCAAGGGCACTGCGGCAGATTGCCTTCCAGCTTGAGCGCACAAGCGCGCCGACCTACCGGGTGCGGGCCTTCCGCCGGGCTGCTCAGGTGGTGTCCGGCCTGCCGCCCGGCGAACTCGAGCAGCGGACCAGGGCCGGCACGCTGACTGAGCTCAGCGGAATCGGGCCGGCTACCGCGGAGGCGGTCCGCCAGGCAATGGCCGGGGAGGACCCTGCCTACCTGGAGCGGTTGCTGCTCGAGTCCCCGCCGCCAGAGCGGACCGGGCTGCGGGCTGCGCTGCGCGGTGACTGCCATTCCCATTCCGACTGGTCTGACGGCGGCAGCCCGCCAGCGGAGATGGCTGAGGCCGCGCGCGAACTCGGTCACGAATGGCTCGCGCTGACTGACCACTCGCCGCGGCTCACGGTGGCGAATGGGCTGTCGGCGCAGCGCCTGGAGGAGCAGCTTGACCTCGTCGCCCGGCTCAACAGCGAGCTTGCCCCGTTCCGCATCCTGACCGGCATCGAAGTCGACATCCTTGCGGACGGGAGCCTCGATCAGCGCGACGACCTGCTCGCCGAGCTCGACATGGTGGTCGCGAGCGTTCACTCCGAATTGCGGATGCCGGCGCCAGCGATGACCAGCCGCATGGTCACGGCGATCGCCAGCCCGCACGTCGACGTGCTCGGGCACTGCACCGGCCGCAGAGTAGTCGGCCGCGCCAGGCCGGAGTCGCAGTTCGATGCGGACGCCGTGTTCGCGGCCTGCCGCGACCACGACGTCGCGGTGGAGATCAATTGCCGGCCGGACCGGCAGGATCCGCCGGACCAGCTACTGGGCCTGGCAGCGCGGACCGGCTGCCTGTTCGCCATCGACACCGACGCGCACGCGCCTGGTCAGCTCGACTGGATCGGCAGTGGCTGCGAGCGAGCGGAGCGATTCGGCATCGGCGCCGACCGGGTCATCAACGCCAGGACATGGCGAGCGCTGACCGCGTCTGATCGTTAGCGTCTGATCGCTAGCGTTCGGGAGCCCGGTCGGCTGCCGGGTACTCGACCAGCGAGACGATCCGGCTGGCCATGAAGCGTGCGGTGCGCACCGGACTGCCGGTCCGCGTCACCTCGCTGACCTCCACCACACCACGGCGGTTGGCGACCTCTACGCGCCGCCCTGCCCTGGTCGCCGTCACCTCATAGGAACGGGTGCCATCACCCACGTCGACCACGATCTCGATGCGGTCACCCTTCACTGCACTCACCCCACAGATCGAACGTTCATTCGATACCCGGCATCGGTCAGTGCGAAACCACATGTCATTGGCGTGAAACGGCAGACCCGAAGGGCAGCGACCCGCTGCCGGGCACTCAGCGTTCCTTACGCCGACGTTCACTAAGCGGCCAGCCTGCTTTAGCCTGGAACCTGAGAGCATGTGGCTGACGTTAGGAGGCCGGATGGCAGCCGCGGTCGGGTACTGGCTGACATCGGCCGCTGCGGTAGCGGCGCTGGGCTGGGCTGGCTGGCCGGGCACGGCGGCAAATCCCGCAACGTTGATCGGCCGGGTCGACGTAGTTGCGGCCGTGCTCATCCTGGCCTGCCTGCCGGTGCTTGTCCGCCGCAAGTTCGGGCACGTCAGCAGTCAGCCGCTGCTCCGGATGCTGCGCATCGCCGGCTACGCATCGATTCTCGCGCTCATGCTCGTGAAGGCTGACGTCGAGCAGTCCGAGCTAGCGCGGCTGACCGGTGCCTCGCTGGCGGGAGTGTGGTTCGGCGAGATCGTGTTCCTCATCGTGATCACCGGTTACGTGGCGGCACTCCTCGCCGTCACGGCACAGCGTCCGCCAGCCCGGCCGGCCACGCTCGCCATCGGAACCGGCGTCGGGCTCCTGCTCGGCCTGGCCATATTCGTACTCCGGCCGCTGGCCAACCAGGTGCATATCGCGAACCGGCTGCTGGCGTGCCTGTATGACCTGGGCAAGATCGCCGTGGTGCTGCTGGTGCTCTACATCGCCATCCGGGCCTCAATCGCGGCCGCGCGGCGCACCTCGCGGCGGGACAGCCCGCTCGCGCTCACCGACGCACGCGTCCGCCAGGGCCTGGCCGCCGGGGTGTGCGTCGGAGTCGCCGCCGCGCTGGTCGTATCGGTCCTCGGCATTACCACGATCGCGCTCGTGCCGCACGCGGCGGGCAGCATTCAGTGGACGCTGCCCGACCGGCTCCTGCAGCCCGGCCGCGGCCATTCGCTCGCGCCCGAGTTCGTGACCGACTTTCAGGTGAGCTTCAGCCAGGCCGCGGCAGGGTTCCTGCTCGTCCTGATCAGCTTCCCGGTGGTCGGGGCCGGGCTCGGTGCCTGGGGCGGGGTCTTCGCCGCAGGCGGATCCGGCCGCGCGCCAGGTGGCGGCGGGGGCGGCGGCGGGCCGCGTGACCCGGGTCCGCAGCCGCCAGGGCCGTCCGGCGGCGGCCGGAGCCTGTTCCCTGCGGCAGACTGGGCGCTCGACTTTGACGACCTGCGCTTCCCCGCGTGGGACGAGCTAGCCGAGTTCCCCGAACTCGCCGCGGGGCCGCCGGAGCGGGTCCCGGCCGGCCCGCACTGACGGGCCCAGGCTAGCCACCGAGCGGTGAGTGCCCCGATCCGGGGGATTTATCCCTGCAGGTTTCTGATCAACGGTCCGATAATCTTGAATGGATGTGAATCTGCTGCGGCTATAGCGACAACAGATTCACATCCATGCTGAACGGCTCACCGGATGGCGATCAGCGGTCAAGCCCGCCGCGGGACACCAGTTGCTGCGCGATCACATTGCGCTGGATCTCGTTGGTACCCTCGCCGACAATCATCAGCGGCGCGTCCCGGAAGTACCGCTCCACGTCGAACTCAGTCGAGTAGCCGTAACCGCCATGGATGCGGACCGCATTGAGCGCGATCTCCATCGCGGCCTCGGAGGCGAACAGCTTGGCCATCCCGGCCTCCATGTCGCACCGCTGGCCCGCGTCGTACCGCTCGGCCGCGAACCGCACGAGCTGGCGCGCGGCGGTCAGCTTCGTTGCCATGTCCGCCAGGTACGCCCCGATCTGCTGGTGCTTCCAGATCGGCTGGCCGAAGCTTGCCCGTTCCCTTGCGTATCTGAACGCGTCGTCGAACGCGGCCTGGCCGACGCCTACCGCACGCGACGCGACCTGGATGCGGCCGATCTCCAGGCCTTTCATCATCTGCGCGAACCCGTGGCCCGGCGCCCCGCCGAGCACCGCGTCAGCGGGCGCTTGGTAGTCGGTGAACGACAGTTCGCAGCTCTCGACCCCCTTGTACCCGAGCTTGGGCAGATCACGTGACACCACCAGGCCCGGCCCGTGCTCGACCAGCAGGATGCTGATCCCGGCGTGCCGCGGCATCGCGGCCGGGTCGGTCTTGCACAGCAGCGCGATGAGCTGGGACCGGCGCGCGTTGGTGATCCACGTCTTGGTGCCGTTGATCCGGTAGAGGTCGCCATCCCGGCGTGCCGCCGTCGTCATGGCCTGCAGGTCAGAGCCGCCGCCGGGCTCGGTGAGCGCCATCGCCGCGCGCACCTCCCCGGTCGCCATCCGCGGCAGGTACCGCTGCTTCTGCTCGTCTGTGCCGAACTCGAGCAGCAGCTTGGCCACCACCGTGTGGCCGCCCATCGCGCCGGCCAGGCTCATCCAGCCGCGGGCCAGCTCGGCGGTGACATCCGCATAGCACGGCGTCGAGACTGGCGCGCCGCCGTACGCCTCCGGGATCGCCAGCCCGTAAATCCCGAGGGACTTCATCTGCCCGATCAGCTTCTCGGGATACTCGTTGGCGTGCTCCATCTCGCGCGCCACCGGCCGGACCTCGCGGTCGACGAATACCGTCACCGTCTCGACGACCGCCCGCTCTTCCGCCGACAGACCGGTCACACGCGCCCCCTTGCCGATGGCCCGACCACAACGTTCGGCTAAATAGTAGTGAGGAGGTCCACCGCGATGCCGAGGCCGGAGAGGACAAAGGTGCCATCCGACACCGCGCGAGCCGATGCTGAGCTGCCCGGCACCGGGCAGCCTGGCACTGTGCGCGGCCCGTACTTTGACGAGCTGGTCGTGGGTCAGCAATTCACCGCCGCGCCCGCCATCACGCTGACCGCCGGCCTGGTCGCCGCGCATCAGGCGATCACGGGGGACAGGCTCGCGCTCGGGCTTGACCACGAGCTGTGCCGGGCTGTCACCGGCGGGGAGCCGCTCGCGCCGCCAGCGCTGGCCTGGGACATCGCGATTGGGCAGTCCACGGTGGTCACTCAGCTCGTCAAGGCCAACTTGTTCTACCGCGGCCTGGCGTTCCGGCGGGCACCCCGGATCGGCGACACGCTGCGGACGTCGACGCAGGTAGCAGCACTCCGGCAGAACCGCCCGCGGGAGGGCCGCGCTCCGACCGGGCTGGCGGCCCTGCGGATCACCACGACCGATCAGCACGACCGTCCGGTGCTGGACTTCTGGCGCTGCGCGATGCTGCCGCTGCGCGATCCGGACCGCCAGACCGGCCACGCCGACGACCTCGACCTGATCGGCCGCGACGTGACAGCCGGCGAGCTGAGCGCGCCCGGCCGTGGCTGGCAGCTTGGGCTGCTGGCCGACCGGGCAGGCGGCCCGCATCCGGCCGACTTGCGCGCCGGGCAGAGCTTCGCTGTGGCCGGCGGTGACGTCGTGTCCGCGGCGCCGGAACTGGCCCGCCTCACCCTCAACATCGCGGCGGTGCACCATGACGCCCGGGCGGGCGGGAACGGGCGTTTGGTGTACGGCGGTCATGCCATCGGTCTCGCGCTCTCGCAGGCAGCCAGGACGCTGCCGGCGCTGGCCACCGTGGCAGGCTGGCACAGCTGCGACCATCTCGCCCCGGTAGCCGAAGGTGACACCCTGCGCAGCACGATCGTGGTGGAGCACGTCGACCACCTGCCCGGCGGCGCCGGGCTCGTGCACCTGCGCTCGCTCGTCCGCGCCGACGGGCCGCCGCAGCGCGACGTGCTGGACTGGCGCTACATCGCGCTGCTTGCCTGAATGCCGCCAGCGAGCGTGCCCCGCTACGCGGCCTTCGCCGGGAGCGCCGGAGCCGCCGGGCGGCCGGTCAGTCGCGGCGGATCGCGGCAAGCCAGGCCTGCACCTGCGTCGTGCCCTGCACGGGGTTGACGTGGAAGGCTTCCGCGGCGATCGACTCGACGGTCCAGCCGACCGCGAATGCGGCCCGGAGTTCCTGCCGCGTAACCCGGCGGGGGCCCCACGTCCCTGGCTGGCGGTCGCTGAAGCAGGCCAGGTAACAGGTGCCGCCCGGCCGCAGCACCGAGGCCAGGCTGGCGACGTACCGGGGCCGGTCCACGTCGCTGAAGACGTGGAACACCCCGCTGTCGATGACGGTGTCGAAGGTGTCCAGAAGGCCCGGCAGGTCGAGCACGTCGGCGACCTCGAACCGGGCCGGCGCCGGCCCTCCTGACTCCTCGGCCCTGGCAGCCGCCTTCGCGCGAGCCGTCGCGATGGCCGACGGCGAGATGTCGACGCCGGTGGCGTCTGCGCCGTGATCGGCGGCGAGCAGGGTGTGCTCACCGGTCCCGCAGCCCGAGTCCAGCAGCCGGCCGCGCAGCAGGCCAGCCTCGGCGAGCCGGGCAAACGCGGGCTGCGGCCTGCCGATATCCCACGGCGCCGGGTCGGGCCTGGTGTAGCTGTCGTCCCAGGAGTCGCTCATGAACTCCATTCTGCCGTGTTCCGCGGAGTTGCTGACCTGCCTGCGGCACTGCGGCAAGGCATCGAGGTTAAGTGCTACTGTGTAGACATCATGAGTAACTCTGTAGGCATAAGAGAACTGCGCCAGCAGACGAGCCGTGTGCTGAAACGCGTCGTCGCAGGCGAGATCGTGGAAGTGACCGACCACGGTCATCCAATCGCGCGGATCGTCCCCCGGCGGCTCAGTGCGCTCGATCAGCTGACGGCTGAGGGCCGCGCAACGGAGGCGGCAGCGGACCTGCTAGATCTGCTGGACGAGCTGTCGCTGCCTGCTGCTCCTGCAGGCCGGATACTGCCTTCTGCCGCGCTGGCTGAGCTGAGGGCCGAGGAATAGCCTTGGCCGGCTCTGTCGCCTACCTCGACACTTCGGCATTCTTGAAGCTGCTCGTCGCCGAGCCAGAGTCGACCGCCCTGCGCCGAGCGATCAGCCGGTGGCCGCAACGCGCGTCATCGAGCCTGCTGCGTGTCGAGACGATCAGGGCGCTGCGGCGTTCAGGAAATGCGGAGCACGTTCCGGCCGCCAGACGGCTGCTGCGCGGGGTTAGCTTGCTCCGCATCGACGAACCACTCCTCGACCGTGCCGCCGATCTAGAGCCGGGCGAGCTGCGCACGCTTGACGCTATTCACCTGGCATCCGCTCTTGCGCTTAGCCAGGACCTGGGCGTGATGATTGCCTACGACATCAGGCTCCAAGCCGCTGCACAGGCCTACGGCCTGCCAGTTGAGTCACCGGGATGACCAAAGTCGGGGCTCGGATCTGATGCTCTGGACGGGATTTCCGTTACCAGTTGCAGCGCGCAAAACCCGCTCGCGGGCCCGGGTGAGCAATCTCGCATGGCGCGGTGCATGGCGCGGCCGTTAGGGTTACCGGCGTGCCGGACCTGCTGGTCGCTCTCGCTGCCGGGCTGGCGGTTGCCGTGGGCGGCCTCGTGCAAAGCGGTGTCGGCCTTGGCCTTGGCCTGGTCGCGGCCCCGGTGATCACCCTGCTGGATCCGGCAGTCATGCCGGGGGCGCTGCTCGTGGCCGGTGCGGCCCTGCCCGCGCTGATCCTTTCCAGGGAGGTGCGGCACGCCGACTGGCGAGGCGTGTCCTGGGCGATGGCGGGCCGCCTCTGCGGCACGGCGGTCGGCGTCTGGGTAGTGGCCACCGTGTCGGAGCGCGTTCTCGGATTCGTCGTCGCCGGCGTGGTGCTGACAGCCGTCGCCCTCACCAGCGCGCGCACTGCGATCCCGCGCAACCGCTGGACGCTGCTGACCGCCGGGCTGATCTCCGGCGGCACCGCGACATCCACTTCCATCGGCGGGCCACCGCTAGCGCTGCTCTACCAGCGGGAGCAGGGCCCTGCCGTGCGGGCGACGTTGTCACTGTTCTTCATGATCGGCAGCTGCATCGCGCTGGCGGCGCTGGCGGTCTCGGGCCACCTGCCTGCCCGCGATGTCGCCACCGGGCTAATGTTCGCCGCCTGCGCGGCCGCGGGCTTTGCCTGCGCCAGCCGCCTGCGCCAGTTCCTGGACCACGGATGGACCCGCACAGCCGTGCTGACGGTATCGGCGGCGTCCGCGGTCGTGTTGCTAGCGCACAGCCTGCTGGCCTGAGCGTGCAGCGGAACAGGGCGGCGGCCGCCGTGGCCGCTTCACGAGGCTCAGCTGCGCGGAGGCTGCTGTCACGCCCGGCGTCCCAGGAAGTAGAGGAATTCCGTCTGCAGGTCCGCGCCCGGCGGCGGGTCCAGCCTGGGCCCGAAAGCGCCGGGCTGGCGCATCATGGCGTCCATCGGCTTGAGAGCTTCGTAGGCGATGCGCACGGCGTCCTCGTCGAGCCGCTCATCCGCGCCGACGGCGCGGGCGAGGTCCCAGGTGTGCACGAGCAGGTCCACGGCCACGAACCGGCCGATCAGCTGGCCGGCGGGCATCTTGCCGACCGGGCCATCGACCTCCGTGGCGAGCGCCTGCGGGTCTGCGGTGATCTCATCGATCCCCCGGGAGGCGTCATCCCAGGCCCGCGCCAGGTCCTCGTCGCCTGCCAGCGGCTCCGGCTGCCCGCCCCTGACGCCCGCGATCACGCGCCGATGACCCGCCACTATGTGGGCCACCACGTCGCGGGCCTTCCACTGCTCACATGGGGACTGTGCGTCCCACTTATCAGGGGTGACGGCCCTGACGGCAGCGCCGAATCCTGTCGACACCTGCCGGTACGCATCCTGGACTCCGGTCATGCGCAGAGCGTAGCGCGGCCCCGGCCGAGCCAGTCTCAGCGGTAGACGAGCGTCCCGTCATCGAGGTCCGCCGCCGGCAGAGCCTCCCGTTCCTCGTCGTGCTCCAGGAGGTGGGTCCACGGCTCGCGGTCACCCCGCTTGAACAGGATGTGCTGGGAGCGCATGACGTAGCCGGGGTTGAAATTCTCCGGGTCGGCCCACGGCAGCAGCGGCATGCCGGAGTCCTCCGGGCGCAGGGTCGGCACGACCATCGTGGCGCCGTTGTCCCGCATGTGCGCCAGCAGCCGGACCACCAGGTCGCTGACCAGGTCGACACGCAGCGTCCAGCTGTGCCGGAAGTAGCCGAACACGTAGGCCATGTTCGGCACGCCGCTGAGCATGATGCCGCGCCAGGTGACCCGCTCGGTGAAGTCGACCGCTTCCCCGTCGACGGTGAACGCGACGTCGCCGAGCACCGACATGTTGAAGCCGGTGGCGGTGACCACGACGTCGGCCGGGAGTTCCGCACCGGAACTACTGACCCGGATGCCATGCTCGGTGAAAGTGTCGATCGTGTCGGTGACGATCGAGGCCGTCCCCTCGCGCAGGGCCGCGAACAGATCGCCGTCCGGCACGATCGCGATGCGCTGCTGCCAGGGCCGGTAGCGGGGAGTGAAGTGCTTCTCGATATCAAAGCCCTCGGGCAGCAGCGGGCGCATCGACTCGATGAGGAGCGCATGCAGGTCGCCCGGCGCATCCCTGGCCGTCTGGGCCAGCAAGTCGGTCTGCGCGATGTACTGGCGGCGCAGGATCTCGTGCGTCCATTCCTCGGGGATGTCCAGGGCCCGCAGCGTCACGGCAAGCTCGTGCGTCGTCGGCGGGGCAAAGAAGTACGTGGGAGAGCGCTGCAGCATCGTCACGTGCTTCGCGGTGCCGGCTATCGCTGGGATCAGCGTCGCGGCCGTGGCGCCGGAGCCGATCACGACGACGCGCTTGCCCGCCAGGTCGAGATCCGCTGGCCATTGCTGGGGGTGCACCACCACGCCCTGGAACCGGTCCATGCCCTCCCATCGGGGCTGGTAGGGCTTGGCGTGGTTGTAATAACCCTGGCACATCCAGAGGAAACGGGCCGTGAACCGCACCTGCTGTCCGGTGTCGTCCCTGGTTACGTCGACGGTCCACCGGCGGTCCTGCGTGGACCAGCTGGCGGCGGTGACCCGGTGCCGGTAGCGGATGTGCTGGCCGAGATTGTCCTCGTCGATCACCTCGTCGAGGTAGGCGAGGATCTCCTGGCCTGCCGCGATCGACGGGCCGCGCCATGGCTTGAACCGGTAGCCGTACGTGAACAGGTCGCTGTCGGAGCGCACGCCCGGGTAGCGGTGGGTCCACCAGGTTCCGCCCCGGTTGTCCTGGGCGTCCAGGATGACGAAGGTCTGGCCGGGGAACTGCTCACGCAGATGGTGCGCTGCGCCGATGCCGGACACGCCCGCGCCGACGATGAGGACGTCGACGTGACCAGCGTCGCTGACCTCTCGCGTGCCGTTCGGGGTGGCCGTCGTAGCTGCAATCGACGTCATGCCTGGACCTCCGGGCCGCGCGGTGATGCCTGTGATTCTAAGCTGCATCTGGGACCGAGTCACGAAGGGCCGAGTCACTGATAACCACCGAAATCGGCGAGATCGGCGGGCTGACCCTGGCGGACTACGTCCGTCCCGGCGATCTGATCGTCTGGGGACAGGGCAATGCCGAGCCGCTGAGCCTGACCGAGTCACTGGCCGGGCAGCGCGCGCAACTCGGCGGAGTGCGGTGCTTCACCGGCATCTCCAGCACGGCGGCGGTGCGCGCCGAGTACCGCGATCAGCTGTCGTTCACGTCCTACACCGGTGCCGGGGCCAACCGCGCCCTGGCGGCGGCGGGCGTCCTGGACATCGTGCCGGCGCACTATTCCGAGCTGCCGGCGATCCTGGGTAACGGGCCGTTCCGGGCCGATGTGCTGCTCCTGTCCCTGCCGCCAGCCGCCGCGGACGGCAGCTACGGGCTCGGCCTGGGCGCGGACTACGCAGCCACCCTGATCGGGCGGGCGCGGACTGTCATCGCCGAGGTCAACGATCAGGTGCCGGAGGTGGGCTGTGCTCGCAGGCTCAGCCGGGACGAGATCGACGTGCTCGTGCACGTCTCGCGCCCGCCGGCCGAGTATCCCCAGCCCGCAGGGCGTGGCGTGGAGGACGCGATCGCCGCGCATGTCGCGGGGCTGATCCCCGACGGTGCCACCCTCCAGCTCGGCATCGGCGCCATCCCATCCGCGATCGCCGGCCGCCTGCGCGACCATCGCGATCTCGGCATCCATTCCGGCGTCGTTACTGACGCAGTCGCCGAGCTGATCGAGGCGGGCGTGGTGACCGGAGGCCGCAAGAGTCTCGACGCAAGGCTCGTGGTGACCGGCTTCTTGATGGGCACCCGGCGGCTGATGGCCCGCGCCGCCGCCGACCCGGCGATTCAGCTGCGGGACACCAGCTACACCCACGACCCGGCAGTGCTGGCCGCGCAGCACCGGTTCGTCGCGCTCAATTCGGCGATCGAAGTCGATCTCACCGGAGCAGTGAATTGCGAGACGGCGGCGGGCCGTTATGTGGGCGCGGTTGGCGGTGCTACCGACTTCCTGCGCGCCGCGGCCAGGTCAGCGGGGGGAGTTCCGATTGTCGCCCTTCCGTCGACAGCCGGCAGCGCGAGCCGGATCGTCGCCGGCCTCAGCGGCCCGGCGAGCCAGGCTCGTGCTGACGCGGGCGTGATCGTGACCGAGTATGGAGTTGCCGACCTGCGCGGCCTGACGTTGGCGCAACGGCGCGAGCGGATGCTTGCCATCGCGCATCCCGATCACGTCGAAGCACTGGAGAGAGGAAGAACGCCATGACCGACCGCCGAGCGGCAATCGTCGCGCCGGTGCGCACGCCCGTGGGCACGTTCGGCGGGAGCCTTCGCGACGTGCCCGTCGAGGATCTCGCCGCCACGGTGATCAAGGCGGTGCTGGCACGGACCGGGATCGAGCCCGAGCGGATCGAGGATGTCTGCATTGCCCAGTCCTACGCCAGCGGCGAGACGCCGTGCATCGGCCGGTGGGCGGCCCTGCAGGCAGGCCTTCCGGTCAGCGTGCCGGGCTTCCAGCTGGACCGGCGCTGCGGTGGCGGGCTGCAGGCGATCATCACCGCGTCGATGATCGTGCAGACCGGGGCAGCGGACGTGGTGCTGGCCGGCGGGGTCGAGAGCATGAGCAGGGTCGAGCACTACACGACCTCGATGCGCTGGGGCGCGAGGGCGGGGAATCAGTTCCTGTACGACCGGCTCGACCGGGGCCGGGAGCGCTCCCAGCCGGAATGGCGGTTTGGCAAAATCTCCGGGATGATCGAGACCGCCGAGAACGTGGCCGGGCAGTTCGGCATCACCAGGGAAGAGGCGGACGCCTACGCCGCGCGCAGTCACCAGCGGGCAGCGGCCGCCCGGGCGGCCGGGACGTTCGATGACGAGGTAGTGCCCGTTTCAGTACCGCAGCGGCGCGGGGATCCGGTCACCGTCAGCACGGACGAGGGCGTCAGGCCGGACTCCACTCCGGAGACGCTCAGCAAGCTCCGCGCGATCATGCCGGGCGGCACGGTGACCGCCGGCAACGCCAGCCAGCAGAACGACGCCGCCGCGGCCTGCCTCGTCGTCGCCGAGGACAAGCTGGCCGAGCTCGGGCTGGAGCCGCTCGGCTACCTGGCCGGCTGGGCCGCGGCCGGTTGCGAGCCCGCCACCATGGGCATCGGGCCGGTCCCTGCCGTGGCCCGGCTGTTTGCCAGGACCGGGCTCGACTTCGGCTCGATGGACCTCGTCGAGCTCAACGAGGCGTTCGCCGCTCAGGTGCTGGGCGTGCTGGCCGGCTGGGGGTGGAACGACCCGGACAAGCTGAACGTCAACGGCTCGGGCATCTCGCTCGGCCACCCGATCGGCGCGACCGGCGCGCGCATCCTCGCCACCGGCCTGCGCGAGCTGCGCCGGCGCGATGGCCGCTACCTGCTGGAGACCATGTGCGTCGGCGGCGGGCAGGGAATTGCCGCCATCTTCGAGTCAGCGCGCTGAGGCTGCCAGGCAGCGGCTGAGGCCGGTCAGCCGACCGTGAAGTAGGAGCCGTCTTCGAGCGCCCGGCGAGCCGCGGGCCGCGGCAGCCGAGCTTGCCTAGTACGCCGAATGCGAAATCTCTTCTTGCCCGTGGCAGCACTGACTAGCCTGACCTCAGCGCTATCCCACTAACCGACACCCTCGCGCGAGGAGGGCAGCCCATGCTCCGCCCGCTGGCGACTGGCCACGACGATGGCAGTCGGCGAGCCAGGCCGCTGCTGCGGACGACGCTCGGGGAGGTGCTCCGGCGGACCCGCCAGGAGCAGGGCCGGACACTGGCCGACGTGGCGGGCGCAGCCAATGTGTCGGTGCAGTACCTATCCGAAGTCGAGCGCGGCCGCAAGGAAGCTTCCTCTGAGGTGCTGGCGGCGATTTGCGACGCACTCGAGCACGAGCTGCCCGACGTGCTGGCCGAGGTGGGCCGCGAACTGGCGGGGGCCTTGCGTCAGAACGCAGTCGTGGTCAGGCTGGGCAGCGCCCCGGACCGGCTGGCTGCGTCCGGGCTGCCCGCATCCCGCCAGCCGGGCCCGCACGGCCACAGCGACGTGGTCGGCTTGCTGGCTGCCTGATCGGCGACCGTCCGGCCCGCGCCGCGGCCGGCCAGGCCGGTTAGCCAGCGCCAGCCCGGGCAGCGGGCCGTGTGATGCTCGCCGGTACCGCCTTCCTCGTGGTGATCACCTCGTCGGCGAGGCCGTAGCCGACGGCCTCGCGGGCGCTGAACGTCTTGTTCCGGTCAGTATCGGCCCTGATCTTGGCGAGCGGGTGACCAGTGTGCTGGCTGAGGATCTCGTCCACCTCGGCCCTGACCTTGGCCAGTTCCTCGGCCTGGACGGCCAGGTCCGGCAGGGTTCCCTGAGCCTGGCCCGACGGCTGGTGCAGGGCCACTTTCGCGTGCCGCAGCACTGCCCGCTTGCCCGGCGTCCCAGCAGCGAGCAGGACGGCCGCCGCCGATGCCGCGTGCCCCACGCAGACCGTGGCGACGTCAGGGCGGATGTACTGCATCGTGTCGTAGATCGCGGTCAGCGCGCTGAACGAGCCGCCCGGCGAGTTGATGTACAGGCTGATCTCCAGGTCAGGGCTTGCTGCCTCGAGATGAAACAGCTGAGCCATGACGACGTTGGCCACGCCGTCGTCGATCTCGGTGCCCAGGAAGATAATCCGCTCGGCCAGCAGCCGGGAGTAGACGTCGTAGGCCCGCTCGCCGAGGGGGGTGCGCTCGATGACGGTGGGGATCGTGTACTGGCTCATGGTCAGTGCGCTCATCGTCACAGGCCCGCCAGCCGGCCGACGACCGCAGGTCGGATGTCATCGACCCGTTCCAGGATGTGGTCGATCATCCCGTACTCGAGCGCTTCGGCAGCGCTGAACCACCGGTCCCGGCCGCTGTCGGCTGCCACCTGCTCGGCCGGCTGGCCGGTGTGCTTCGCAGTCAGCTTGGTCATCAGGGTGCCGATCCGGTCCAGCTGCGCTGCGTAGATCTCGACGTCCGCGGCGGTGCCGCCGAAGCCGGCCGAGCCCTGGTGCATCAGCACCTGCGCGTGCGGCAGGCTGAACCGCTTGCCGTGCGTTCCGGCGCACAACAGGAACTGAGCCATGCTCCCGGCCAGGCCCATCGCCAGCGTGCTCACGTCATTGGGGATCAGCTGCATAGTGTCGTAGATCGCCAGCCCGGCGCTGACCGAGCCGCCCGGGGAGTTGATGTACAGGCTGATGTCACCGCGCGGATCCTCGGCCGACAGCAGCAGCAGCTGGGCGCACAGCCGGTTCGCCACCCGGTCGTCGACCTCGGTGCCGAGGACGATGATGCGCTGGTAGAGCAATCGCGTGATGAGCTGGTCCTCGAGTGCGCCCGGCACCTGTTCTGCCACTGCCGCTTGCATGATCAGCCTGCCTTCCGCTGCTGCCTGGTCCCTCCTACGCCATCAACAATCGGCCAGGCCGCTGGCGCCAGCCAAGCCAATCTGCCGTTAGCAGAGCCGGCCCGCCAGCGCGGCGGCTACTCCCTGATGTCGATGTAGATCCGGCCGGGCAGCTCGCCGGTGCGGATGCTGAGCTGGCCCGGCAGGCCGGCGGCCAGCGTGACGACGCCCTCGAAGTCGCCAGCGAGCGCCCAGCTGGTCAGTGCCGGGTAGCCGGGGCGCTGGATTCCGCTGGCGACGGTCGCAGCTCCGGCGAGAGTGTGGGCCTGGGCCGGCCGCAGGGTGATCAGCAGGTACCGCTTGCCTGGCAGCACGATCGTCGCACCGGACGCGTCGGCCTTGGCTTGCGTCACGTACCGGACGGAGTAGCCGGGGAGCGGCCCGCTCACGTCCAGGACGATGCGGTCGTAGCCGCATTCCGGATGCTGGGCCGTCCGGACCGCGGTGATCACCGGCACGGGCGGCACCGGCACCTTGTGGGTGACGGTCACCGGCGCGGATCGCCATGGTCCGACGTCACAGCCTGCCGCCGTGCCACTCGACCCGGTGCCACTCGACCCCGTGCCACTCGACCCGGTGGCGCCCGACGGGGTAGCCGGCGCCGTGGCAGCCGGCGCGGGGCTGCCCGGCGTGGCTGCCGATGCCGACGTGACCGGGGCGCTCCGCGGCACGGCACCTCCTCCGCCGCCGGACCCGCATCCGGCGACGGCGGCCACAGCCGTGGTCACGACGGCAACGGTAACGAGCGCCGCGGCGCGCACTCCTGTCAGCATCAGGCCCTCCTCACCGCAGCGGGTACGCGCTGTGCCACCCGCCTGCCCGACTGTCGCCCGCCGGCCGGCCCGCTGCTAGAGCAGACAGTCCCGATCGGACGGGCCGGCTGACCCGGCATGCGCGTGCCTCCTCCGGCCAGCCCGGCACTGCGCGTTCCCGCCGTGATGGAGGGCGCGACCGCTAGTCTTCGGGCATGCAGGACGCTGAGTTCGCCGATGTGCTCGATGCCGTCCGCCGCTTCGTGCGGACGAAGGTCGTGCCGCGCGAGGACGAGATCGAGGAGGCCGACGCGATCCCGGCCGACATCCGCCGGGCGGCGACGCAGCTGGGCCTGTTCGGTTACACGCTGCCGGCTGACTATGGCGGCCTCGGCGCCACCCTGTCGCAGGACGTGCGGCTGGCGTTCGAGTTCGGGTACACCACGCCGGCCTTCCGCTCGCTGTTCGGCACCAATAACGGGATCGCGGGCCAGCTGCTCGTCAGCTCCGGCACTGACGAGCAGAAGCAGCGCTGGCTGCCCAGGCTCGCCGAGGGCGCGATCGCGTCGTTCGCGCTGACCGAGGCGGAGGCGGGATCCGACCCGTCCGGGCTGACAACGAAAGCCATCAGGGATGGCGACGGCTACGTGCTGTCCGGGGCCAAGCGGTTCATCACCAACGCGCCGATCGCGGACCTGTTCGTGGTGTTCGCGCGCACCGATCCGGCGGCGCGGGGGACGCGGGGGATCTCGGTCTTCCTGGTCGACGCAGGGCTGCACGGCGTCCGGGTCGGGCCGCGGGACCGCAAGATGGGGCAAGCCGGGGCGTGGACCGCTGAGGTGCTCCTCGACCAGGTCAGGGTCCCGTCGACGGCGCTGGTCGGCGAGCAGGAAGGAGCCGGTTTCGCGGCCGCGATGCGCTCGCTGGTCCGCGGCCGGGTGCACATCGCGGCGATCTGCGTCGGCATGGCCGACCGGCTGCTGGCCGAGTCGGTCTCGCACGCGACGTCGGCCCGCCAGGGCGGGCATCCGATCGGTGAGTTCCAGCTCGTGCAGGCGATGCTCGCGGAGATCCAGACCGGGGCGTACGCCGGCCGGGCGATGGTAACGGAGGCGGCGCGCAACTACGACTCCGGCGCGGACCGGCGGATCGGCCCGTCGGCCGCCAAGCTGTTCTGCTCCGAGATGGTCGGCCGCGCCGCCGACCTGGCAGTCCAGGTCCACGGCGGGCTTGGCTACATGCACGGCATCCCGGTCGAGCGGATGTACCGGGACGCCAGGCTGTTCCGCATCTACGAGGGCACCAGCGAGATCCAGAAGCTGATTATCGGCCGGGCGCTCGTCCGGGACGGTAACTGACCGGAGGGCGCCCGATGTCCGAGCCGATCGCGGCTCACGACGCCGTGCGAGGCAAGCAGGAGGCTGCTGTCGAAGCCGCCCTCGGCTGCCTGGATCTAGCGGCGAAGGTGGCGATCCTGTCCGGCCAGGACACCTGGACGCTGCCGGGGCTGGCCGAGATAGGGCTGGCGTCCGTCGTCATGTCGGACGGCCCGGTGGGCGTGCGCGGCGTCACCTGGAGCGCGCAGGACCCGTCGATCGCGCTGCCGAGCCCGACCGCGCTCGCGGCGACCTGGGACACCGGTCTCGCCCGCCGGGCCGGGCAATTGCTCGGCCAGGAGGCCAGGCGCAAGGGCGTGCACGTGCTGCTGGCGCCGACGGTCAACCTGCACCGCAGCCCGCTCGGCGGCCGGCACTTCGAGTGCTACTCCGAGGATCCGCTGCTGACCGGGGAAATCGGCGCCGGCTATGTGGCCGGCGTGCAGGATCAGGGCGTCGCGACCACCGTCAAGCACTTCGTTGCCAACGACTTCGAGACGCAGCGGTTCACCGCGACCGCCGTCGTCAGCGAGCGGGCGCTCAGGGAGGTCTACCTGGCGCCGTTCGAGGCGATCATCGCGAAGGCGGCGGCCTGGGGCGTGATGTCGGCGTACAACGCGGTCAACGGCGTGTCGATGACACAGCACGCGGCGTTGCAGCGCGGCGTGCTGAAGGGGGAGTGGGGATTCGACGGCGTCATTGTTTCCGACTGGCTGGCCGCCCGTGCCACCGCGGAGACGGCCAACGCCGGCCTGGACATCGCGATGCCGGCGGCCGGCAATCCGTGGGGCGCCCGGCTGGTTGCCGCGGTGCGGGCCGGCGACGTGCCGCTCGAGATCATCGACGAGCAGGTTCGCCGGGTGCTCCTCCTCGCTGCCCGGGTCGGCGCGCTAGCGGGCGCTCCGGAGTCAGCGCCGCCGGAGAACCGCCCCGCCGTCATCGACGGCGCGGCGCTCGCGCGAGAGATCGCGACGCGGTCGTTCGTGCTGGCCGTCAATCGCGATGAGGTGCTGCCGCTCGACCTTTCCGGGCTCCGCAGCATCGCGCTGATCGGCGCACTCGGGCGGGACGCCAGGGTCCTCGGCGGCGGCAGCGCTACTGTCTTCCCCGAGCGCATCGTCTCGCCGCTGGACGGCCTGGCCGCAGCTCTGCCGGAGACCGTCGAACTGAGCTACGCGATCGGCTGCGACCCGCGATCTGGCAAGCTGCAGCCTGCCGCCGCGCCGCGGCGGACCGGGCTGCGGGCGACCTTCAGCGACAAGGCAGGCGCGGTTGTCTACCAGGCCCCGCTGGCTACCGGCGCCGGCCGGTGGATGCAGCTGCCCAGCGGAGTGGACGGGGATGCGCTGGATGCGGTGCAGATTTCCGGGCGGCTGACCGCGGCGCAGAGCGGCACGCATGAGCTTGGCATTCGCGGGATCGGGTGGTTCACCCTGAGGGCCGGCGGCGCGGCGCTGTTCGACGGTCTGGTTGAGCCGGACTCGGATGACCTCGCGGTGACCTTCCTGGCACCGCCAGAGCGCCGTGTCCCGGTGCCGCTGGCCGCGGGTGAGACGCTGGAGGTATCGCTGGTCCTGCGCGTGCGGCCGGTACTCGGATTCCCGCTGCTGGCGCTGACGCTCGGTTACGGCGCCCCGGCGGCCACAGCGGACGATCTCCTTGCCGCGGCCGAAACCGTCGCCGCCAGCACCGACGTCGCCATCGTGGTGGTCGGCACGACCGACGAGGTGGAGTCTGAGGGCTTCGACCGCGCCAGCCTCGCGCTGCCGGGCCGCCAGGACGAGCTTGTCCGCCGCGTCGCGGCGGCCAGCCGGCGCACCATCGTGGTGGTCAACGCGGGCTCACCGGTCGAGTTGCCGTGGGCCGACGAGGTGGCTGCAGTGCTGCTGGTCTGGTTCCCCGGCCAGGAAGCCGGCCACGCCATCGCCGACGTGCTGCTGGGCACCGTGGAGCCGGGCGGCCGGCTGCCGACAACCTGGCCGGTCACCGAGTCGGACTGCCCGGTGCTGTCCGTCACGCCAGCCGACGGCGAGCTGCATTACGACGAGGGCGTGTTCATCGGCTACCGGGCCTTCGAGCGGTCCGGGATCGCGCCGCGGTTCGCATTCGGCCACGGACTCGGCTACGCCAGCTGGGACTACCAGGAACCGTCGGCAGGCGACGGCGCGGTCACCGTAACGGTTCGCAACACCGGCAGCCGGGCCGGCCGCGAGGTCGTCCAGGTCTATGCCAGGCCGATGACGCCGGACAGCACCCGGCCGCGGCGCTGGCTGGCCGGCTTCGCCACCGTGGCGGCCGAGCCGGGCCAGGCCGTGACCGTCACGATCCCGTTGCCTGAGCGCGCATTCCAGGTCTGGGCCGATGGCTGGACGACGGTGCCGGGGGAGTATCGCATCGAGGCCGCGCACAGCCTCGATGACGTCCGCGCCAGCACGACCATCACGGTCGCCTGACCGGCACGCGGCCGGTGCGCGGGAGGTGCACTGGAGGCGCACCGCCGGTGCACGGCCGGCCGCGCCGGGGTAGCGGCCGGGTAGCTGCCGGCGCCGCCCGCGGACCCGATTAGGCTGGCCAGGTCATGGAAGCTGGCCTACTTGCCGACGACGGCACCGGAGCCTGGTTCGGCCGCCGCACGTCGCGCTGGCAGGACTGGCCGGCCGGCCGGCTGCTGGCGGCCAAGCAGCGGCTCGGCGTCACGATCAGCGTCGTCATCCCGGCCAGGAACGAGCAGCGGACCGTGGCCGGCGTGGTGACGGCGATCGCCCGCTCGCTGGTCGACGAGGTCCCGCTGGTGGACGAACTCGTGGTGATGGACTCCGACTCCACCGACGCCACCGCGGCGGTGGCCGCCCGCGCCGGAGCGGTGGTGTACCGGGCCAGCGAGGTAGCTCCCGATGCGGGCAGCTTCCCCGGCAAGGGCGAGGCGCTGTGGAAGTCGCTCCTGGTCACCCGCGGCGACCTGCTGGTCTTCGTCGACGCCGACCTGACCCAGTGGGGGCCGCACTTCGTTTCCGGCCTGCTCGGACCGTTGCTCGCCGACGAGCAGGTCCGCCTGGTCAAGGGCTTTTACACCCGGGTGCGCACCGAGTCGGACGGATCGACCTCGACCGAGGGCGGCCGCGTCACGGAACTGGTCGCGAGACCCCTGATCAGCCTGTGGTGGCCGCAGCTCGCCGCGGTAGTGCAGCCGCTGGCCGGGGAATGGGCGGCCCGGCGCAGCCTGATGGAGTCGCTGAGCATACCGGTCGGCTACGGAGTCGAGCTCGCCACGCTCATGGACACGGTCGCCGGGTTCGGCCTCGATGCGGTAGCCCAGGTCGATCTCGGCAGCCGCGCGCACCGGCACCAGGCCAACCACGACCTCGCGGTGATGGCAGCGGAACTGATGATGGTGGCGCAGCGGCGGCGACCGGGCGGGCAGGCGGGCGAGCTGGCGCCCGCCGCGGTCCGCTTGCACCAGTTCGTCCGCGACGAGGACGGGCAGGCGCGGCAGGTCTGGAGGCCGGTCCCGGTGGCGGAGCGACCGCCGGCGGCCTCGGTCCGCGCCGGTGAGTGACAGCCCGGTGAGTGACAGCACTGGCGCCCGCCAGCCGCGCGCGCAAGAGGTGCTGCGACTTGGCAACCGCGCGTTCCCGCCCGGACAGCCGCTGGTCATGGGGATCGTGAACAGGACCCCGGATTCGTTCTTCCGGCCAGCGGTGACCTGGGACGAGGCAGAGGCGATGGAGCGGGTCCACCGGGTCATCGCCGATGGTGCGGACATCGTCGACGTCGGCGGCATCCCGGCGGCGCCGGGTGCCGAGGTCGACGTGGCCGAGGAGATCCGGCGCACGGCCGGGTTCATCAGCGCTATCCGGGCACGCTACCCGCAGATCGTGATCAGCGCCGACACCTGGCGGCACGAGACCGGCCGCGCCGTGTGCGAGGCCGGCGCCGATCTCCTCAATGACAGCTGGGGCGGGTACGACCCGCGCCTCGCCGAGGTCGCCGCCGAGTTCGGGGCCGGCCTGGTGTGCGCGCACGCGGGCAGGCAGCAGCCCAGGACCCGGCCGTTCCGCGTCGCGTATGCCGACGTCATGGCGGATGTGCTGGACCAGGTGCAACGACTGGCCGAGCGCGCGCTCGCGGCCGGCGTGCAGCGCGACCGCATCGTGATCGACGCGGCGCATGACTTCGGCAAGAACACCTGGCACTCACTGGAGGTCACCCGGCGACTCGCCGAGATGACGCAGACCGGATTTCCGGTCCTGGTATCGGTGTCCAACAAGGACTTCGTTGGCGAGACCCTCGGCCTGCCGCCCGAGCAGCGCCTGCCCGGCACGCTCGCAGCGACCGCCATCTGCGCCTGGCACGGAGCGCGCATCTTCCGCGTGCACCAGGTTGCGGAGTCGCGGCAGGTCATCGACATGGTCAGCGCCATACGCGGCGACCGGCCGCCGGCCCGTGCGGTGCGAGGACTGGCTTAGCCATGCTGACCGCAGCCGCCCTGTGCCCGGCGCCGCCGCTGCTCGCCCGCGAGCTGACCGGCGCCGATCCGGTGGTGCCTGAGCTGCGGCAGGCCTGCCTCGACGCAGCCACCGAGCTGGTGCGGTCCGCTCCGGACGTGGTCGCCGTCGTCGGAACCGCCGACCAGACCCGCGCGTTCGGCGCCCGCGGCACACTTGACCTGGCGGCGTACGCGCCCGCCCTGGGCCGCGGCGGCCGTGACGGAGCTGCTCCCCCCCGGAGCGCCGACCCGCTACCGCTCCCGCTCGGTCTCGGCTGCCGGCTGCTCGACCAGGCGGGTTATGTCGGCCAGTTCGTGCTGCAGGCAGTCAGTGAGCAGGCCAGCGCGGCAGAGTGCGCCGCACTTGGCGCGAGCCTGGCCGACGCCGCGAGCCGGGTAGCACTGCTGGTGATGGCTGACGGCAGCGCGCGGCGCAGCCTGAAAGCGCCCGGCTACCTGGACGAGCGGAGCTTCGCGTTCGACACCCAGGTCACCGACGCCATCCGGGACGGGGACATGGCGGCGCTGCTGGCGCTGGATGCCGGCCTTGCCAGGGAGCTGATGGCCACCGGGCGGCCGGGCTGGCAGGTGCTGGCCGGCGCGCTGGCCGGGCAGCGAGCGGCCGGGCTGATCAGGTACCGCGACGACCCGTTCGGCGTGGCGTACCTCGTCGCGACGATCTCGCCGGCGCATGAGCCGACGACAACATCAGGGAGGGAACGTGGTTGAGACCGGACTCGCTGGCCGTGACGTGCTCGTCTTCGGCGCGACCGGCGCGCTTGGCGCCGCGGTGGCGGGAACGTTCGCCGATCTCGGGGCCGTCGTCAGGGGAGCGGACCAGCAGTTTCCCGGCGCCGATCGCCGGCTGGCCGACGTGCAGTACGAAAGCATCGACGCGCTCGACGATGACGCCCTGCGCGCGTTCTTCGATGCCCGTCGGGCACCGTGGGCCGTGATCAACACGGTCGGCGGTTACGCGCCGCAGCGACCGCTGGCCGAGCTGGATCCCGCCGAGCTGACCCGCCAGTTCGAGCTCAACCTGGTGTCGGCGGCGCTGATCACCAAGCACGCGCTGCGGGTCATGCAGGTGGCCGGCGAGGGCCGGATCGTGCACACCGCCAGCCGCGCTGCGACGGTGACCGCGGGCAACGGGTTCGCCTACTCGGTCAGCAAGCTCGGCGTGCTGCACCTGGTGCGGATGGCCGCCGATGAAACCCGCGGCACCGGCATCACGGTCAACTGCGTGGTGCCCAGCATCATCGACACCCCGGCGAACCGGGCAGCCATGCCAACGGCCGATCATGACTCCTGGCCGAAGCCGCGCGACATCGCTGCTAGCTACGTCTATCTGACGAGCCCGGACGCTCACCTGGTGAACGGCGCGACGGTCCCGGTGTAGCCAGTGACCGCCAAGGCGGCGCTCACGGCTGGCTAGCCCGCACGCACCGGTACGACAGTCGATTGCCAGCGAATGGCGACATCTGCAGCGCTAGGGTGCAATGTCGCCCTTGTGACAACGCCCGTTTAGGCTATTGCCACGCGGTGCGATCTGAGGGGTCTTCGTGGCAGACGAATTGGCGGGCGCGGCAGAGCAGCAAGCGGAGGTCCCGCCCGGGATCGATACGAGCCGGCCGGTTCAGGCACGGATATATAACTACTGGCTTGGCGGCAAGGACAACTTCGCCGTCGACCGCGACGCGGCCGAGCGAGCGCTGGCCATCATGCCGGACCTGCGCCGCGGTGTGCGAGCCCAGCGGGCGTTTCTCGCCAACGCCGTCGGCTACCTGGCGCGCACCGAGGGCATCCGGCAGTTCCTCGACATCGGCACCGGAATCCCCACAGCCAACAACACGCACGAAGTTGCCCAGGCAGTCGACCCGGACGCTCGGGTCGTCTATGTGGACAACGACCCCGTCGTGCTGGCTCACGCCCGCGCCCTGCTGACCGGAGCCCGCGCCGGCACGACCAGCTACCTGGACGCGGACCTGCGCAATACCGACAAGATCCTGGCCGATGCTGCCACGCTGCTGGACTTCCGCCAGCCGATCGCCGTCTTGCTCATCGGCATCCTGCAGCTTATCCCGGACCGGGACAATCCGGCCGCGATCGTCGCCCGCCTGGTCGAGGCAGTACCCACCGCGAGTTGGCTAGCGATCGCCCATCCCGCAAGCGACATAAAAGCCGATGTCGCCCGCCGGGTATTGGGCGAGGTCAACCAGAACAACGCCACCCCGACCACGCTGCGCAGCAAAGACGAGATCCTGCAGTTCTTCGGCGGGCTCGCGCTCCTGGACCCGGGGCTTGTGCAGGTCCACCGGTGGCTTCCTGGCACGGAAGCCCCGCCCATGGGGGACGAGATGACCGCCTATGCGGGCCTTGCCCGCAAGCCCTGAGACCTGCGTCGTAGGCCCGCGCCGCACCTGCGCCCGCGCAGGCCGGCGGGCGTTAGCGCGGCGCCGCTTTGTTCTGTTTGGCCGTGTTCACCGCAAGTGAAAGTGAGTTCTCTGTTGCCATGGCAACAGAGAACTCACATCCATTGAGTCGACAGTCGGGCCGACCGGATCCTCATCAGGCCTGCTGCGGGCCTGCTGCGCAGGAGCGGTAGGCGGCGACCACCGTCGTAGGCTGAGAGCAAGCGAGGAGATGCCGATGAGCTATGAGCACATTCTGGTCGAGCGATCCGGTGAGTTCATCACGATCACGATGAACCGGCCGCAGCGGCGCAACGCCCTGTCCCGAGCCCACATGCAGGAGCTGATCAGCGCGTTCGGGCAGGCAGGCGATAGCGATGCGCTCGGCATCGTGCTGGCCGGCAACGGCCCGGTGTTCAGCGCCGGGCACGATTTCGCCGACGTAGCCGACGCCAGCCTGCCGGAGGTCCGCTCGCTGCTGCGGATCTGCACCGACCTGATGGCCCTCATGCAGCAGGTGCCCCAGCCCGTGGTGGCGAAGGTGCACGGCCTCGCGACGGCGGCCGGCTGCCAGCTAGTCGCCACCGCGGACCTCGCGGTGGCCAGCGAGAACGCCGGCTTCGCCGCGCCGGGCGGAAACGGCGGGTGGTTCTGCCACACCCCCATGGTCGCGATCGCGCGGAACATCGGCCGCAAGCGGGCCGCGGAGATGGCGATGTCCGGTGACGTCATCGATGCCCGGACCGCGCTGGACTGGGGCCTGGTCAACCGGGTCGTCCCGGCTGCGCAACTCGACAGCGCGACCACGGACCTGCTCGAGCGGGTGACGCGCGGATCTGCGGACAGCAAGGGCATCGGCAAGCAGGCACTGTACACGCAAATCGACCTTGACCAGCCGAAAGCATATGACTATGCGGTCGAGGTGATGGCCGCGACAAGCCAGCTTCAGGACGCCCGTGAGGGCATGCGCGCGTTCCTGGAGAAGCGCAAGCCGCAGTGGCTGCGCGGCCGTACCAGCTAGCTGGCGATAAGCCAGGCTGCCCGGCGATCGTGCCGGGCTGGGCTCAGCGTGCCGGGCTGGGCTCAGCGTGCCGAGATGGTGATCCTCGGATTGTCGCGCGGCCGTAGCCAGTGGAGCACTTTCAGCAGCTCGGATCGCGGTAGCGAGACGCAGCCGGCTGTCGCGGTGCCGGTCCCGACATGCAGGAAGATCGCGCTGCCGAGGCCCGGAGTGCGGCGGGTGTTGTAGGCGATCACCGCGGCGTAGTCGTACGCCGGGACCTGGTCCATTGGTTCAGGCGCCGCGCCGGGGTTGTGCTTTCGCGCATTGACCCACTCGTTGTACCGCGGGCTTGCCGGGTCGTCGTCCCAGAAGTCGTAACGGTAGGCATGCCGGAAGGGGAACGAGAAGCCTGGGTCCGGCCGGACGCCGAAGAAGAAGCTGAAGCCGAAGGTGCCCGACGGCGTGCGGCCGTCGCCTTCGCGTTTCCGGTGCGGCGGAGCGATGCCGTTATACCCGACCCGCGCTGTCCACGGCCCGAAAACGCGGACCCTGCGGTCGCCGGACAGCCGGTACGCCACGAGCCTGGCGTACGTGGCCGACCGCGAGGCCGCCGTGACGATGATGATCTGCCGTACGTCGCGACGGTAGTTTGCGTGCACCTGGTCCGCGGCGATCGCGCGCATCGGCACCGCCGCCAGCGAAATTGCCATGCCCGCGGCGACTATGCCGTTAACGAATCGCATCCGGCCATTCTGCCGCACCGCAAACATGCGTCAGACCCGAGTCCGCGAGCAGCGCGTGGAGTTGATCTGAGGCCGCGAAGATGATCTTTACTGGTGTCGATTCCGGTGCGCGGCCATGCGGACAATCCGGGTGTCGCACCGGGTACGCGTTTTCCGGGTTTCCGGGTCGGGGCTTGGCGGGCCGGGTGGTCAGGACGCCGCGGGCAGAGCGCGCAGCCGGGCGAGGATCTCGGCGAGCAGGTGCTGGCCGGGCGGGAGCCGGAGGATGAGCTGCCCGGCGTGGCGGGTCAGCCGGCCGGGGACGGCGATCAGCCGCCAGCGCAGGGTTTCGATCATGGCCCTGCCGCCGCGGGTGCCGTGACCGGCCTCGATGTCCCTGCCGCGGGTGACGGAGGTGAGCTGGTGCAGCCAGCCGGCGATGCTCGCGGCGAGCAGCGGAGCGAGTGTGACTGCTGAGAGCCGGCCCAGCGTGTCGCGTTGAATACCGAGTGCTGGCGGTGCTGGGCCAGCAGATCGGGGAACTGCGGCGGCAGCTGGGCAAGGACTCCTCGACCTCAGGTAAGCCTCCGTCATCGGACAGCCCGTACAGCAAGAAGCCCCGGGACCGGTCGCTGCGCGGCAAGTCCGGGCGCAGGCCCGGCAGGCAGCCCGGCGCCCGGTCCTCCACGCTGCGC
>DAHVAR010000059.1 GCA_027314515.1 Actinomycetota bacterium | reverse complement strand
TCCCGGGCCCGGCGGTTGAGCCCGGCCGTCATGCGACTCGCTGCCCTGTCACCGCAGCGGTCCGCGCGCTGGGCGCTCCGCTCAGTCGCGCCTGGCCGACGGAAGGACTGCCTTGTCACAGCATCGGAGACGGCCGCAGGCCCGGCGTCCGAGGCGCCGGCGGGTGGGTGTCTTCATGGTCACCGCCGCGGCCGCAACCGTGACGGTAACCGCCGTTGCCCTGATCGTGGTCACTGGCCGGCCCGGCTCCGGCTCGGATCCGCTGGGCGCTGCCCTAGCGCAGATATCGGCCGGCAAGTCAGGTCTCGTCCTCGAGGCGGAGCGGCAGCATGTCATCCTGCAGAATGCCGCGACCGAAGCCTTTACCGTGACCAGCACCCCCAAGGTCAGCAGTCCCACGGCAGCTTCGCCCGCGAGCACCGGCGGCTCTAGCGGCGGGCCGCTGGTTCCAAGCGGCCCGCCGCCGAACCCGTCGAGTGCCAAGGGCATCGCCTACGGCCTGCTGTCGTCATACGGATTCAGCACCAGCCAGTGGGGCTGCCTCGACGACCTGTGGCAGGCAGAGAGCGGCTGGGTGTACAACGCCGAGAATGCCAGCGGTGCGTACGGGATCCCGCAGGCCTTGCCGGGATCCAAGATGGCCAGCGCCGGGCCGAACTGGCAGACGGATCCGACCACGCAGATTAAGTGGGGCCTCGGCTACATCCAGTCGACGTACGGCACGCCGTGCAACGCCTGGGCCCACGAGGTGTCCTACGGCTGGTACTAGCCGCGTGACACTGGTTACTGCGCAGGCCGCGTCATCCGGGCGACGTCCAGCGCGCTGTCCAGTTCGTGCCTGCTGATCTCGCCGCTGGCCACGTGGCCGCGGGCGATGACAACCTCGCGGATGGTGGCGCCGGTCGCCAGTGCCTGATGCGCGACGGCGGCGGCGGCTTCATACCCGATGAACGGGTTGAGCGCGGTGACGATCGCCGGCGACGACTCGGCGTTGCGCCGCAGGTGCTCGACGTTGGCGGCAATGCCAGCAACGCACTTGTCGGCCAGCGACAGCGAAGCAGCCGGCAACAGGCGCAGCGAGGACAGCAGATTGCGGCCGATGACCGGCATCATCACGGTCAGCTCGAAGTTGCCGGCTGCGCCGCCGAACGCGACCGCCGCATCGTTGCCGATCACCTGGGTGCAGACCTGGCAGACGGCCTCGCAGATGACCGGGTTGACCTTGCCCGGCATGATCGACGAGCCGGGCTGCAAGTCCGGGATCCGGATCTCGCCGAGGCCGGTGCGCGGCCCGGAGTTCATCAGCCGCAGGTCGTTGCAGATCTTGTAGAGGCTGACCGCGATGGTGCGCGTGACGCCGCTCGCGGCCACCAGGCCGTCTCTCGCGCCTGCCGCCTCGAAGTGGTTCGGCGCCTCCGTCAGCGGAAGCTGCATGTCCGCCGCAAGCTTGTCGATCACCGCGGCCGCGAAGCCGGCCGGCGCGTTCAGCCCGGTGCCGACGGCGGTCCCGCCGAGCGGCAGCTCGCCGACATCGGGCAGCACATTACGGGCGCGCCGCAGGCCGTGCCGGACGGCGGCGGCGTACCCGCCGAACTCCTGGCCGAGCATCACTGGCGTGGCGTCCATCAGGTGCGTCCGGCCGCTCTTGACCACCTCGGCGAACTCGGCTGCCTTGCGTTCCAGGACGTCGGCGAGATGACTGAGCGCAGGCAGCAGCGAGGTCGCGATCAACCGCGCCGCGGCCAGGTGGATCGCCGACGGGAACACGTCGTTGGACGACTGGGACGCGTTGACGTGATCGTTCGGGTGCACCGGCCGCCTGAGGCTGCGAGTCGCCAGCGTGGCTATGACCTCGTTGGCGTTCATGTTCGACGACGTCCCCGAGCCGGTCTGGAAGACGTCGACCGGGAACTGGTCGTCATAACCGCCGCGGGCGACCTGCGTAGCCGCGTCGTGGATGGCCGCGGCCAGGTCGGCAGGCAGCACGCCGAGCTCACCGTTGACCACGGCGGCGGCGCCCTTGATCGAGGCCAGCGCGCCAATGAGGTCGCGCGGCAACGGCTCGCCGGAGATCTCGAAGTTCTGCACGGCGCGCTGCGTCTGCGCACCCCACAGCGCGTCCGCTGGCACCGCCACGTCGCCCATCGAGTCGTGCTCGACGCGGAAGCCGTCCGGGGCGCCGGCCATGACAGCCTCCCTAATCAGCTAGGTCCCGAGCCGATCGTCAGCAGCGGCTGCATCGGCGCCGTGAAATCTCGGAAAAAGTCATTGCCCTTGTCATCGACGACGATGAACGCCGGGAAGTCGCGGACCTCGATCCGCCATACCGCCTCCATGCCGAGTTCGGGGTACTCAAGCACCTCGACCTTGGTGATGCAGTCCCGGGCGAGCTTGGCGGCAGCGCCGCCGATCGAGCCGAGGTAGAAGCCGCCGTGCTGCTGGCACGCCGCCGTCACCTCCGCCGACCTGTTCCCCTTGGCCAGCATCACCAGGGAGCCGCCGGCGGCCTGGAACTTCTCGACGTAGGAGTCCATCCGGCCGGCCGTCGTCGGGCCGAACGAGCCGGACGCGTAGCCGGCCGGAGTCTTGGCCGGCCCGGCGTAATAGACGGCGTGATCGCGCAGGTAGGCGGGCATGGGCTGGCCGGCGTCCAGCAGTTCGCTGATCTTCGCGTGCGCGATGTCGCGGGCCACCACCATCGGGCCGGTCAGGGCCAGCCTGGTCTTGATCGGGTAC
Source organism: Actinomycetota bacterium (assembly GCA_027314515.1). Taxonomy (GTDB): domain Bacteria; phylum Actinomycetota; class Actinomycetes; order Streptosporangiales; family Streptosporangiaceae; genus JAJYUU01. Next base: position 7,866 of record DAHVAR010000059.1, on the reverse strand, counting down.
CGCGATAGCTCGGCCCGGATCTCGCTCATCGGCCTGGACAGGTCGATGCGGACGACGTCTGAGTCCAGTTCGGCTTCGTCGGTGTCGGGGAGATACTGCGCGGGGTCGGTCTCGAGTTGCTCGAGGAATACCCCGTTCCCGTTGATCGTGGCTTTGGCCTGCCGGTCCGCGGAACAGGACACCGCGATGGCGACGGGGCAGGAGGCGCCGTGTCGCGGCAGCCGGATCACCCGGACGTCGTGACAGAAGTACTTGCCGCCGAACTGGGCGCCGATCCCGGCCCGCCGGGTGATGGCGAGCACCTCTTCCTCGAGTTCGAGGTCGCGGAAGCCGTGCGCGTCCATCGACCCGGCAGTCGGCAGCGCGTCCAGGTACTTCGCCGACGCGTACTTGGCGGTTTTCAGCGCGTACTCGGCGCTGGTACCGCCGACCACGATGGCCAGGTGATAGGGCGGGCACGCGGCCGTTCCGAGCGACCGGACCTTCTCTTCCAGGAACGCGGTCATCCTGGCCGGGCTCAGCACCGCCTTGGTCTCTTGATACAGATACGACTTGTTGGCCGAGCCGCCGCCCTTCGCCATGAACAGGAACCTGTACTCGGCGCCACCGGTTGCGTACAGCTCGATCTGGGCCGGGAGGTTGCTGCCGGTGTTGCGCTCCTCCCACATGCTGAGCGGCGCTAGCTGGGAGTAGCGGAGGTTGAGCTTGGTGTAAGCGTCGTAGACGCCGCGGGCGATGTGCTCTTCATCCCGGCCGTCGGTGAGGACCTGCTGGCCGCGCTTGCCCATGACGATGGCAGTGCCGGTGTCCTGGCACATGGGCAGGATGCCGCCGGCCGCGATGCAGGCGTTCTTGAGCAGGTCGCCGGCCACGAACTTGTCGTTCCCGCTCGCTTCCGGGTCGTCCAGGATCGACCGCAGCTGCTTCAGGTGCGCGGGGCGGAGCAGGTGCGCGATGTCGTGCATTGCCGTTGCCGTGAGCTGGCTCAGGACCTCCGGCTCAAGCTGCAGGAACTCCCGGCCGAGCGCATTCGTCACGCTGATGCCGTCGGAGGTGAGCAGCCGGTATTCGGTGCCGTCGGCGCCAGTCGGCAGCATGTCGGTGTAGGAGAATTCGGGCATGGGGCACGTCCTTGAGCCGGGTGCTGACTCTTCGATCTTATTTCCCGGCACTGCTGTGGGTGATCCGGGAGAGTCATGCACGGCGCTACGACATGCGTAACTCTCCCGGCCCAGAGTCGAGCTTGGCGTCGAGCGCCCCCGGCGCAGCCCGGATCAATTAGCGCTGCTGCCGCGACGGCGTAGCGACGGCATGCTGATGCGGCGGCCGGCCGGCAGCGACCCGGCACCGCTGAACGTGGCGACCACGGCGACGAGCGCAGCCAGCAGAGCAACGAAACCGCCGTAACTCCAGCCGACCGACACGGTGAAGTGCCCGAATACCGGCGAGATCACCGGGCCCGGCCCGGCGGCGACGGGGGATGGCTTCTGCACGACGCCGAGGATGGTCAGCAGCACGGCCAGCCCGGTCGCGCCGGCCAGCATCTGCCCGGCGCTTGGCAGATTGCCAGGCAGCCGGCCGATGGCATCGCGGGCTACCAGGACAACGAGCGCCAGGATGGCCAGGACAAAGACAGCCCAGAGGTAGCCGTGCGAAGTCGGGCCATCAGCAGCGCCGGAGACGGCTAGCGCTGCCGACCTGGCCGACACCTCGCCGGTGAACCACGGCAGGAACAGCGCGATGAGAAGCACCACGAGCGCTCCGCCGATGGCAAGGTCGCTGCCAGTCCAGCCCTTAGCCGCCGCCGCCGCCGCTGGTGGTGGTGGTGGTGGTGGTGGTGGCGGTGCGTGTGGGTTCAGCGATGTCTCGCTGGTCATCGTTGCCTCCGCTGGTGCCTATTTGTGACGCAGATCATAGTTCCAAAGCGAACAATCTGGCCAGACCGTTACAACAGGCCCGAGAGGGCCGCCACCGCACGTGCGGCGACGGCCCTCCGTGCTCGTGTGCCGGTGTGCCGGTGTGCCGGTGTGCCGGGCGCCAGGGTGCCGGGCGCCAGGGTGCCGGGCGGTCTCGGCGCCGCTAGAGAACCTCGGACCCGAGGAACTCGGCGTCGAGCATTTCGGTGGTGAGCTCATCGGCATCGGCATCGGCTGAGCCCGGCTGGCCCGACTGTGCCCCCGACTGTGCCCCCGACTGTGCGCGGAGCCGGATGACGACCGCGATCACGATCAGCGCGATGGCGTCGAAGATCGCCGCCGCCGTGAAAGCGGCTGCCATCCCGTGCACCCGGATGTGCTGGGCCCGGGCCGCGACGGTCGCGCCGATGACCGGGTGCCTGGCGGCCGCCCGGCTCGCGGTGCCGTAGACCGTCACCAGGATGGCCAGGCCGAGAGCGCCGCCGACTTGCTGCATGACGTTGACCATGCTGGCCGCCGCGCCGGACTCTCTCGGCGGCACGCCTGCCAGGGACGCCATCGTCAGCGGCACGAACGCGACGCCCAGGCCGAGGCCGAGCAGCAGCATCGGGACCAGCACGCCGGGGAAGTAGCTGGTGCTGGTGCTGAGCAGGCCAAGCCATGCCATGCCGGCGACGACCGGCAGCAAGCCGGCGATCATCAGCGGCTTAGGACCGAACCTGGTCGTCAGCCTGGTCGTCAGCCTGGAGGTGGCGAACAGCGCACCGGTCATCGGGACGAAGGCAGCCCCGGCCTCGAGCGGGCTGAAGCCGAGCACCTCCTGGACGAACTGCGTCAGGAAGAAGAACGACCCGAACATGCCGGCTACCAGCAGCAGCCGGGCAACGTAGGACGCGGCACGGCTGCGGTCGCGCACCAGCCACAGCGGCGTGATCGGCTGACTGCTCCTGGTCTCGATCACCGTGAACGCGCCGAGCAGCAGCGCGGCGAGCGCGAACGCGCCGACGGACACGCGGTTCGACCAGCCGTGCGAGGCGACGTTGATGAAGGCATAGACCAGGGCCGACATGCCGGCCGTCGAGGTGATGGCGCCGGCGGCGTCGAAGTGCCCGCGCTGTCGCCGCGAGCTGTCCAGCAGCCGTGGCGCCAGCGCGACCACGACGATGCCGATGGGCACGTTGACGAAGAACACCCAGCGCCATGAGGCCCACTGGACGATCAGCCCGCCGATTACCAGGCCCAGCGACGAGCCGCCCATGGTCACGGCGGTGAAGATGGACAGTGCCCTGATGCGCTCCCGGCCCTCGGGGAAACCGGTCACGATGGCGGCGAGTACGGCGGGTGAGGCGATCGCGCCGCCTGCACCCTGGACAGCACGGGCGGCGAGCAGCACTCCGGACGACGTTGCCAGCCCGCCGGCCAGCGAGGCCAGCGTGAAAACGGCGAGTCCGGCCATGAACGCCTCGCGCCTGCCGAGGATGTCCGAGGCGCGGCCGCCGAGCAGCAGCAGGCCGCCGAAAGTGAGAGCGTAGGCATTGAGAACCCAGGACAGGCTGGTGGCGGACAGGTGCAGGCCGGTTGCCATGGACGGCAGCGCGATGTTTACCACCGTCATGTCCAGGACGATCATCAGCTGAGCGCAGAGCACCAGGCCGAGGGCGATGTTCCGCCGGTCATGGCCGCGCGGTGCGCGCTTGCGGTGAGCTTGCCGGGACACGGGGCCGGCCTGTTGTGCCAGGGCAGGCGCAGCGGAGGTAGGCGAAGAAGACATGGTTCCTTCCCAGAACGGTGAGGTAACGGGCCGCGCGCCAGGACGTCGCTGGCCAGTGCGGCGAGAGTGAGCTAAGCTATTCGGAGGATCCCTCCGGTAACTATACGGAGGATGCCTCCGCTTTGCAAGTCGAGAATGCTGGAGTGAGCGATGGGTGCAGCTGACCCGGCCAGCCAGGCCGCTTCGGTGCCGCCGGTCCAGGCAACGCCGCGGGTCCAGGCAACGCCGCCGAAGCGGGCTGACGCCCGCCGCAACTACGACCGGTTGCTCGCGGCGGCCGCTGCGGTCTTCGCCGAGCGTGGCGCCGACGACGTGTCACTCGAAGAGATCGCCCGGCGGGCCGGCGTCGGGATCGGCACGCTCTACCGGCATTTCCCGGCCCGCCAGGCACTGCTGGAAGCCGTGTACAAGGATCAGGTCGACGGGCTCGAAGTGCTAGCGGGCAAGCTGCTGGCCGCCGAATCGCCCGGCGCAGCGCTCGGTGAGTGGATGCGCGCCTTCGTGGCGTTCGGCCGGACTAAGCGGAGCATGAGTTCCGCACTGGTGGCGACCATCGGCAAAGATTCGGAATTCATGTCGGCCTGCAGCGCGACCCTGCGAAGCTGCACTGAAGCGCTGCTCAGCCGTGCTCAGGAGGCCGGAGAAGCCCGCCGCGAAGTTCAGAGCGCGGACATCATGCGCCTGGCGCACGCCCTGATCATGGCCACCGAACTGGCTCCGGCCGATGCGGATCAGCCTGACCGGCTGCTCAGGCTGGTCGTCGACGGCGTGCTCATGCCCGGCGTGCCCCGCACCTGAGGCCCGCCCGCCAACGGCAATCCGGCCCCATGGGCATCGCATGGTGCCGTCATCGCGGGGTAATAAGCCAATGCCGGGTGGCCGGCCGCCGCCCGGCGGGGGACGGCCGGAGCGGCGTGGCCACCCCCGGCCACCCGGCCACCCCGAGGACGAGGATGGTGCATGGTGAGCATCCCTGAGCAGGGCATCAGCCCCGGGCAGCGCTACGGACCGGTCGACATCAGCGAGGCGGTCCGTCAGCTAGACCTGGCCGCCCATGACCTCGCCGTGGCGTCTGGCTGCATCGGCCTGGGCGACCTGAACGAGGCGCACACCAATGTCATCACCGCGCGTGCCGCCGCGGACGCTGCCGAGGAGATCCTGCGCGTGGCTATCGGGGCCGGGGGCCGCGAGTGGCCCGGATAGTGCTCCATCCGGGCGGGAACGGGCATTAGTCCAGAACCAGCAGTAAGGCGACACGGCCCGCCGTCGGCTCCGGTCTCCGGACGATTCCCGCCTGCCTGCCGCCGGAGTCAGCGACGTCCGGCTGGGTAGCCGTCGCTAGTGCGGTCCGCGCGCCCGTCAGCCACTGCATAGCGTGGTCCAGCCGGGCAGCGGTCTCGCCGATCTGGCGGGCAAGCGGCTGGTTCTGGTTAGCCTCGGCGGCTGCCGCACTGAGTTCGGCCAGCTGCGCGGCCAGCCGGTGCACGCGCCGCTCGGCGAGGCGAACCGAGTCCTGAGCCCTGGCCGTCTGGTGCTCTCGTTCTGCCGGTGAATGCCGATCCGCGGCCCGCGTTCCCTCGGACGCCGCGGCCCTGCGAGCGAACAAGATCATCAGCAATGCCGCCCAGCCGACAGCAGCCGGCACGGCGGCCCGGGAGGCATCGAGCGCGCCCGCCCAGTGGTGCTGGCGCAAGTCGGTCGTCACGGTCGCGATGTACACGGTGGTTGCGCTGAGGCTGAAGATCAGCAAGAGGCCGACGGGCAGCCACCGCCTGGCTGGCCTGGCTGGCCTGGCAGAGTCGGCTGACGGGCCGGCTGACCTGGCTGAGCCGGGCAGCGAGGCGGTTCTGGCCGCCTGGAAAGCGACCGTTTCATCGTTGTGTGTCACGGCGCACCTGCCGATGGTCAAGCTAGCAATCTGAGCGAAAAGGGCGCTAGCCCGTCGCCGTCGCAGCGCGCAGCGCAACGGTGCGCAACGTGATCCTGCCCACTTGGCCGCCGGTCAGAACGCATGTCCCGACGACTTAGCACTCGAACCGCACCTCGCTGCGGAACTTATCAACTGATATGTCTGAATCAGATGGTAGGTATTGAGTGCAAAGTCGGGGGCAGGCCCCGCGCCGACCGCTTTCTCAGCACCCGCGGTTCTCAGTTGCCCTGCGGCCGGCGGGGGACGCGGTGGCGCCGGCGGGGGACGCGGTGGCGCCGGCTGCGACTGCTTCGTCGTGCACGTACCGGCCGCCCCGGAATGCCGAGGCAGCGGCCGCGATCACCAGCACCGCGATGGCCATGCCGAACACGATCACCAGCCCGTGATGGAATGGCTGCGAGATCAGTTGCGGGAAGAACGCTTTGCCGGTGAGCACGGCAGCGTTGTGCGCGGGCAGGCGGCTGAGCACGCCGGTCGGGGTGAGCAGCGACTTCACCGGGTTGTAGCCGAGGAAGGCGGCGAACAGGCTGCCGACCGGGGGCAGCGCCGCGATCCGGTGCGCGATGAGGCCCGGTACGCCCTCCGCGGTCAGGCCACTGGTCAGCGTACTCGGCAGGGTGGCGGCCAGGCCGGCGATCATCAGCGAGAAGAACACGCCGATCGACAGGACGAAGCCCGAGTTCTGGAACGTGGCCAGCATCCCGGAGGCCGCCCCGCGCTGCCTGGCAGGGACGCTGTTCATGATCGCTGCCGCGTTCGGCGCCGAGAACAGCCCCATGCCGGCGCCGGCCAGGAAGATCAGGCCGGCGAATTCCGGGTAGCCGAAGTTGACCGGGATCAGCAGCAGGCCGCCGAATGCCAGCGCCGAGACCAGCAGGCCGCCGGATGCGAAGGCCCTCGCTCCGTGCTTATCGGACAACCATCCCGAAACGGGCCCGGAGACTACGAAGCCACACGTCAGCGCGAGCAGGTAGATGCCGGCCCACAGGGGCGTTTCCTGGTAGGCGTAGCCGTGCAGCGGCAGCCAGATGCCCTGCAGCCAGATGATGAGCATGAACTGGAGGCCGCCGCGGGCGATGGCGGCCAGCAGTGTCGCGCCGGTCCCGGCCGCGAACGCCCTGATGCGCATCAGGCCCAGGTCGAACATCGGCGAGGCGACCCTGGTCTCGATGACGCAGAAGGACACGAGCAGGGCTAGCCCGCCGCCGATGCCGGTCAGCACTAGCGGGCTGGTCCAGCCCATCGAGTGGCCGCCGTACGGCTGGATGCCATAGGTGATGCCGGTCAGCAGCATGATCAGGCCCACCGCGAAGGTGACGTTGCCGAGCCAGTCGATCTTGGCTGGCGTCCGCACGCCGACTTCCCGCAAGCTCAGGTATGACCAGATCGTGCCGCCGAGGCCGATCGGCACCGAGACGATGAACACCAGCCGCCAGTCAACCGCGGCCAGCACTCCGCCCAGGATCAGCCCGATGAACTGGCCGGAGATGCCAGCCACCTGGTTGATGCCCATTGCCGTGCCGCGCTGGTTGGCGGGGAAGGCATCGGTCAGGATCGCCGGCGAGTTTGCCATCAGCATTGCGCCGCCGACGGCCTGGATGACCCGGAAGCCGATCAGCCAGAGTGCTCCGGCGCCCCCGGTGAACGGGTCGAACGGCAGCGCGAGAGCGCCGAGGCCGAAGATCGCGAAGCCGGCGTTGTACATCCGTACCCGGCCGTAGATGTCGCCGAGCCTGCCGAGCGTCACTACCAGGACAGCCGAGACGACGAGATAGCCCATCAGCATCCAGAGCAGGTAGCTGATGTTGCTGGCCTGCAGCGGGTCGAGGTGGAGGCCGCGGAAGATGGCGGGCAGCGCGATGATGACGATCGACGCGTTGACCGTCGCGGCCAGCATGCCCAGGGTCGTATTGGAGAGCGCGACCCACTTGTAGTGCCCGTTCCTGAAGCCGGGTCCGGCTGCAGCGGTCGGTACGGTCGCGTCGCTCACCCACTGGCTCCTGGTCTGGCCGTCAACTAGTTGCTAAGACCAAACTAACAGGCGGCCGCGCGCGCCAGCGCGGGTGATGCCGGCCACCCCGAACCGCCAGGCGGTCTTCGGTGCATATGGGTGTGCGACACATTCGTAGGGGGTCCCACAACTGCGCAGGTTATGATGGAAGTCTGGTTGTAACGGTTACAACCAGATGAGGAGTGTCCATGACCGAGCCGTCACTACCGGACCTGGAGGCCGAGCGGGACCGGCTGTA
>DAHVAR010000051.1 GCA_027314515.1 Actinomycetota bacterium | reverse complement strand
ACTACCAGTACAACGACACGTATGTCACCCCTCAGGGTGGCGATCCTCATCCTGTGGTGGCTATCCTCACTATCAACTACAGCAGTCACTGATCGTCTCGCGGCAGGGCGAACCTTCAGTGACCGCGACCCAGAGCGAGCGAGGACACCATGGCCGATCAGATTATCGACCGCATCGTTGAGTCGCTTGCCGCAGGAGACATGAGCGTCAATGAGTTCCTCGTCGCTGTTGAGGAACGTACTCAGGCATTGCGCCGAGTTGATCCACCTGGGCAGGAGACCAACTTCGCTTGAGGTTCCGTAGCGGGCAGTTTGCGGACTCCCCGCTACGAGCAGCACCGTCTCGGTACCTATTGGAAGAGTGCGGAGCGCTAGGACGACGGGCACTCCGTGCCAGCCGCGTGCCAGAACGGGGCAGAAACCAGAGACATGGACCGGCACCAGGATGACAACGAAACCGGCCCTGACCAGCATCACAGCAGTTGGGTCTCGACCCGGAATCGACATGGTAAGGAGAAGGTCCCAACGCGACCGCTCCGGTCGGAGACACCTGACCAGGATCGTGCCCTCCGCATGCCCGAAGTGGGCGCAAACCGTAGACATCGAGCGGTAGCCAGACGACGAGGAAAGCGGCCCTCACCAGGGAAGCGGCAGTTGGCCGCAGCACGTGAAACGACCTCCTAAGCAGTAGGTCGCTCTGAGCGCCATCATCTTGCCAGGTGGCGGGATGTCGCTCACTGCGAACCACGATCGTCTGTAAAACCGCCACTTCTTGACCTAGCGGCCTTGGCGACCTTTGCGGTTGCCGAGTTGAGCCGTACTGGATCAAGGCGGCGACGCTCCGCGTCGCCGCGCCCCGCCGCACTCGCGCCGGGCGTGCGGCCCTGCCGGGCCGACCCGCCGCGGCACGGCGGGCAGGCTCAGGGCCGCCGTTGCTCATGCCGGCTGACTGGCAAAAGAAAGCCGGGCCTTACCCTGTGAAGGGCGGCCCGGCTCGAGCGTTGCCTTGGTTTTCGGCTCAGCTCTTCTCCTTCCCGTCATCCCCTGCTAGCAAGAGATGCCTGGCAGTTGCCCGCCAAGGATGCCAGTCTCACCATCTCGGCTAGCCGCGATGCGCTGGCTTCTCGCTTCATCGAAGGCCGCCCGCCACGCGCGCCAGCGCAGCAGGTCTTACACCCTCTCGACGAGCGTTTAGCGACTCCCGGTCACTCTGGGCGTCGTTCAACACGCTACACCCGCGTAACTCGCGGAGGCTCTGGAAAAGAAGTGCTGCCGCACCGCTTCCAGTTCTCGGTCGCTGCGCGACCTGCGAGCCGGGTCGGCTTGCCATCGGATACTCGTGGTACTTGTTGCCGGTGGTGACCCGGTTAGGGTGATGCCATCCCCTCCTTACACGTTTGTCTCGGGCACGCGCCCGTCAAGGCGGCGGCGCTCTAAGTTGTTGCGCCAACCTTGCCACCACCGCTAGAGGAAATAAGATGCGGCCCAGGTCGGAGACACGGTTGTATAGGTTCCATGACAGCAAGTGACCAGGATGCCCAGCCATCACTAGGGCGATTCTGGCTCCTGAAGCGGATCGCGCCCTACCTTAGGTCCGCGATTCTCGGCACCCTCCCGTATCCGGACCTGGTCACCAGGCGCAGGATACGTAAGGAAGCCTTTGGCCTGGTCACCCTCCAAACTTGGCCCGGTATGGACGCCTCCAGCGCTCAGGCTGCCCAGCTTGCACTGTTGCGGGTCTTGTGGCTCCAGCGCCAGACTCGCCGGGCGGTCAGGGGGCGGCACCGGGACGCCGCAGCGATGCTCGCCAGGGCCAGCGTGGAGGCACTGCTTCTCGGCCTGTACTGCCTTCGCGTCCCCGACGCCATCACCAAGCTCCACGCGGACAACCTCAAGTCACTCATCGACGGGCTCGCGTACCTTGAGGAAACCGATCTCGCGCCCGCGCAGGTCATCCGGGACTGCGTGGCCAGGCTCGGAGAGCCTAGCCGCAAGTACCTGCAAGTCTGGGACATGGTCAAGGCCATCGATGAGGCCAATGGCAACAAGGCAGCCCGCAGCATCTACCGCAGGCTCTACATTCCGCTATCCAACTTCACTGTGCATGCCAACGGCGGAACCCTGCTTCGGCATGTTCGCCCCAACGGAAACCTCCGCCGCCGTCCTTCCCGTTCCTGCGCACGCAGGACGCCGACCAGAGTCGCTGACGCCGTCGTAGGTCTCCTGGCTGCCGACATAGCCCAGCGGGCCGGGGTGCCCCATGAGGAACTGCTTGCTTACGCGAACCGGCATATCGAGCGCGCGCTCATGCCGATGGTGATCATGGCACTCGGCGGCGTAAACGGTTCGCCGCGTCCTCATCGGATACGCGAGGTCATCTCGAGTGTGCTGGAGACCTATACCTACCTGTGGACAGGTCCAGCCGCTGCGGACTCCGTAGAGACACGCGCGGCCTTTGTCCGTGAACGTTTCGCTCGCATCGTCCACTTCGAGGACTCCGATATACCGGCCGACGCCTTCGACCCGTTCATCGACCACGTCGCAGACCAACTCGCACGCGTAGCCCCGGCAGAGCAGGGCAATCAGGGTTAGTTGGCGGCTTGTACTTAAGTCAGAAGCGCACCATGGGCGTCGGCGAGAGCGCTTCGTCCTGTAACGCTTGCTCCCGCTTCCCGGAGGACCGGCCGACGACGACAGGAGGACCAGTCAGGCGACGCCCACGCGATGGCGCGCTTGACCTTATATAGGTGCGCGCCCGCTGTCCTAGGGCCAGCCCTACAGTGTCCCTAGGCCGCTCGGGACAGCGAGGGTAAATCGAGGGGAGTCGATAGGGTCACGTCAGATCGGACAGCAGGTCAGCGGCTCTGTAGCGCTACCAGGCCGCTAGATCGACACCCTGATAAGGAAGTCATCGTTGGCATGGAATCGCGACACGCGAGTTGGCAGCGCGCAAACGGCCAACGTCCTCGGCCACCAGGGCGGGGGCGGCCCGCCCAGTCACCGGGCGAAGATCAAAGGCGGACGCTCGCCGCTGGGCAGAGGGTGAGGGGGGACATCACCCCTCACCCTTCGGTCAAGCGTGGAAGTCTCCGAGAACCTAATGAGCGCTTCGCGTCCCTTCGGGATGGCCTGCGGCCACACTTGACAGAACCTCTCCGACAGAGGACTTCCTCGTTTAGGTGAGAAGCAGGTCATCCGCCACGTTGTCACTAGAGTGTGTGGGGCGAATCAACATCTCTGTCCACCCAGCGCCACACTTCGGACACCGCCTGTCCCCCAGCAACACAGTGGTCCGAGCAGTCGCGGCCGTATCTGCGTGGCAAAGACGATGAGCCTCGTCGAACCTTTCCATTGCTACCGGGCCTTCGGCGAGATCGATCTGGACAACCCACTCTCCGATGCGATCGCCTGGCAAAGTCCGCTCTTTGCCCGGAGTCGGATGATCACATTCTGTCACAGTCTCCACGCTCCTGTTCGTTACGTCGGATTCTAGAGTGACAGACGGTGCATAGTCGGCAGGCGCGCCGAAGTCATCGAGAGGTAGGCGCGTGCCCGCCGCGTGCCCGATCGACCATCGGCCCAGGTCAAGCCGAGCAGCCCAGAAAAGCACAGACCGGCGTCAGGAGCTGCTTTCGGCGCGAACGATCGCCGTTTCATTTCATATCATTACACCATTTCATCGCAATTTATCATTGTGTTGCGCAATGAAATAGAATAGGAGTATGACAGTAACCACTGCCCTCCAGCACTGCGCTTACCCTGGCTGTGACCAGCCCCCCGCCGCGCCCGAGAGTAGCCGCGGTGCCAAGCCGAAGTACTGCGACGACTCCGCCCACAACCCGCTATCCGCCCACCGCGAGCGCCGCAGGAGGCAAGCCGAGGCCAGCGGCCAGCGCGCCGAGGAAACCGGCGGGCACCCCGTCACGCTCGGCATCACCCGCGCCGCCGAGCTCATCAACGCTCTGGAAAGGCTCACCGCCCAGCACGCCGACACCCTCACGCGCGCTATCGACGAACTGCGCGCAGTCGGCGACATCGAATCGGCCGAAGCCGAGGTATACGCCGCCCGCACCAGCGCCGACCAGCGCGTTGCCACGGCCGAGGCCCGACTTGCCGAAGAAATCCAGCGCCGCAGGGACGCCGAGACCGAACGCGACGCCGCCCGCGCCGACCGCGAGCAAGCCGACGACGCCACCGCCCAGGCAATCAGCCGCATGGACGACCTAGAACGCGAACTCGCCGAACTACGCACCTCCACCGAAGCGGAGGCACGCCGCACCCGCGACACCGCAGCCGCAGAAATCCGGCAGGCCCGCGAAGACGCGGACCGCGACATCAGCGCGGCACGCGACGAAGCCGCCCGCCTGGTCGCCGACGCTGAGGCACGCGCCGAGCAAGCCGAGCAGGACGCCACCCGAGCACGCCACACCGAAGCCGCCGCCGTTACCCGAGCCGAACACGCCCAGGCCGCCGCAGCCGACGAGACCGCCCGCATCCGCGCCGACCACCGGCACGCGCTAGACCAGCTCACCGCCGCCACCAACGCCCGCATCACCGCCTTGGAAGAGACCCGCGACGCACTGCGCGTCCGCGCCGAGCGAGCAGAAGCCGACCTCGACGCCGCCCGCACCGAGAACCAGCGTCTTGCCGAACAACTCACCCAAGCGGCCAGCGCCGAAGCCGACCCGGACCCGGCCGACGCACCGGCCCCACGCTCCCGCACGGCAAGCCGTACCAAGAAGACAGCGGCCCGAACGCCCCAACCCGAGGCGTAGGCGCGGCACTCGAACAAGGCCAGAAAGCCCAGGTCAGGCACCTGATTTGTAAACCGACCTGTAAACGGGACGCGGCGAGACGGGCCGAGACGCGGGAGACGAGCGCCACACCGGGCGACGACCGGCCGCACCGCCGCCGAGGTCAGACCGCATGTCGGAGACCGGGCGAGACACCGGAGACACATGTCTGATGCCTCATAACCCAGCGGCGACAAGCTGCCGCTCGATGGCGGGCAACGGGCACTCGTCGTCTCACAAGTGTCTCACGGACTGGTCGTCTGGGAGTGGATTTCAGGGGCACTGACTGGATAGCCGATGGACCCTGACCTGCCCAACCGGATCCCGGCGGACTTGCTGGACAACCGGCACGAGACTACGGATCAAAAGGTTGGGGGTTCGAGTCCCTCCGAGCGCGCTAGCTGGGGAAACGCGACGCGGACGGCTCTTCGGAGCCGCTCCAGCAATCTAACCTCCGCGTGCCTCTTGAGAGCCACAGCCTCATTCGCCCCCACAGGATGGATTCCCCGTGGCTGATTTCCGCGACCCCCGAGACGTCAACAGCACCATCTGGCAAAGGTTCAGCCGGCACCATGAGACGGCCCAGCACTCGCCCCGAACGATCCAGAGCTACTGCGAGGCGGCCGAGCAGCTGGCCGACCACGCCGGGGGCGCTGACCTTACCAAGCTCACCAGGACCGACATCGAAGACTACCTGATGAAGGTCAGGAAGCTGCACAGCGCCAGCACCGTCCGCCGGATGCCGCGGCAGACCGTGCACCGGCAGATGACTGGCTCGACGCCGTAGCGCCGGGCGTCGCGCACTGCCTTGATGAGAGCCTCTGTCTCGGCGAGGACCGGCGGTGTGAGTGCGGCTGGTTGGCGTGTGAAGGAACCATCCTCGGCCCGCAGAAACACCCAGCCCATCGGACCCGCCGCGCCGTATGTGCGGATATCGCTGAGCAGCAGCCAGTAGAAGGCCAACTCGATGCAGTCGCTGTGCTTCAGCAGCCGATGGGACTTGATTTCGATCGGTTGTAGCGAGCCGCTCGCGGTCACCAGGCCATCCGGGCGGCCGATCAGCCGCAGCCGGGGACTGCGGAATGTCCGGACGTCCAGGAGTGTGTGATCCTCGCTGAACAGTTCGGCCTCGCCGCCCGGCGGCATCGCGATCGGCGGCGCGGCGGCGAAGATGCCGCGCTCAAACGACACACCGTCCTGGGCGAGTTGTTCCTCGAACGGGCTAAGCAGTTTGGCGCTGCTCAGTTGGCCGCTATCAACCAGCCAGAAGGCATACGGGCAGCGCAGGTACCTGACCACGTCGGTCTTCGACACCCATGACTGACCTCGCATACCACCAGCATCGCCGAACCGTCTACTTGCTGCCGACGGTGCAAGTGGCTGAGCCCGAGGGGAACCGCCAGAGGTCTGCGTCAGGCCATGATGAACGCCACGCCGCTCCCGCGGGCAGCGACACCAATCAGCCCGGTGCGTGCGCGCTGGGAGACGAACTCCTGCCAGAGGGCCTCGAGGATCTCAGTCGAGGGCCGCTGCCGTGCTAGCCGCGGCTCTACGAGGTGGAGGCCCGACAATTGCTCGTAATGCGTTCCCTGGAGCTGACTGGAGATAACCACGGTTCGGGCGGCAGGGTCGAACGCGACCAGCATTAGGTCGAGCAGGGTGTGGATGTCGGCGCGGAGCAACAGCCCATTTCGGACGTCGTTCGATTCGGGCCCGCGATAGGGGCGCGGGTGTGCTGCCTCGAGCACGTCAGGCACGTCGCATCCCGTGACGGCGCAGCGGCCTGCATAGGCGCGCAAAAGCCTTGCCCGGAAGGCGCCTTGGCCGCGCCGGGCGACGATCTGCCGCATGGTCCGGAGTCGGGCGTCGTAGTCGTCAGAGGGCAGTGGCCGCTCTTGATCTTCGTTCGCCTCCAGAGCTTCGGCGGTGGCGAGTAGCGCGTTGATGGCACGGCGGCCAGAATCCGCCGCGGCCTGGTTGAGGCTCTGCAGGATGAAGTAATCCGACTGCCAGCCCACCAGCATCCCGAGGCCTAGGACCTCGAACAGCCGAGGTCGCGCCAACGTCTCTCGTTCCTCGAGCACCCCAACCGGGATCCCGTCGCGCAGGCACGCGCGCAAGGCCTCGTTGGCATACACCCCGTCGTCTCGGCCTGCTGGAGCGTCTTGTTGGTGGTAGACCATGTTCCAGGTCTCGTCGGCATGGTGAGTGACGCTGTCGCCCTGATAGCGGCTTCGCAACATAGTGATGATCGCGGTCGCGTACTCCAGCTCTCGAGGTTTGTAGATGCCCATCCTGGGATGAACGAGCGGCAGGTGGCCCTCCAGGGGCTCGGGCTTGGGGATCACTTCGCCTGCGTGCTCCTCGAACCACTCGAGGCGGCGCCGGTGTTCTGGGCTAAGACGGGCGGCTAGATCAGCATCCACGGGAATGGACTACCACAGAGCGGGCGACATGCACAGGTACCTTCGCGCGCCGCGCCGCTACTACAGCGCGAACCCCGAAAGAGCTTACGAGTAGCGGTGCAGAATCGGGCGTGCCAAAGGACACGACATGCGGCGAGCAACACGAGCAGAGTGTTGTCGCTGGTTGGGGAGGCACCTAGGGAACGAAAACCCAGCTAGCGCTCTTTGGCTCCGGCGAGCCGTACGGGATCGACGGCGCCGCTAGCTTCAAGCGAAGCACTGGCCGAACGAATCCCCGAGCCGGACAGTACGGCGGCGCGAACGACGTGGCGGGCGGTTGATGATCGGTGGCGCGCATCGAGCTGCTTCGCGCTATGGCGCAAAGCCCTGCGCCCTGCAACTATTCAGGGTCACACCAGGGCTGCCGAGCAGGGTCTAGCGATGCCACGGCTGCCCGTGCCTCCGCTGTGTGGTGGTCGCGCTCGGTCTCTTGATCCGGCCTAGGCGTCGCGTCCGATACCCGGCGTGGCGGGTCAGCCGACCGGGGACGGCGCAATCAGTCAGAAGGCGAGGAGCGCGCAAAGGCCGCACGCTCGTTCGGCGAGTGGACCGGTGCCTTGGCGCCCTGTCGCGGACGGCTGGATTCACCTCCGCGCAGACGCCCGGACTTCGCAGCGGCAACGCAGAGGACGCCTGCGATCGGTACGTCGGTGTCCTCGGCGCCGTATACGAGCCCGCCAAACTCGGCCCGCCGCGTTAGACGGGGGCTACACGCCAGGCGGCCTGATGAACTCCACGAATTGTCTCCCTATGCCGTTGGTGATCGGGCGCATCAGCGCTGTAGTGCCGAGCAGTGCGGACAACTCGACCGCGAGCAGGCCCGAGGCGTTCAGGTCGGCGGCCACGAGTCCGTAGAACTCCGGCCGCCCCTTCAGTTCGGGAAGCCCGGCTTCCACTATCTCGGCCATCGCGCCCGCGATGGCGCCAGGCGGCACAGTCAAGTCGTGCACCGCGAACCACCGAGGCGGATCGTTCAGCATCGTGAGGAGCCGCAAGTGCGTGGCCGTGAACCGGTCAACCAGGCTTAGGAAAATCGCTTGCGTGTCAGCATCGGGCGCGTGAGGATCTACCGAGTTGAGTACCGCGTTGCGGAGCGCGGTCAGCTTTGCCTCCTGGTAAGTGTGCTCGACGGTTCTCACCGCGCTGACCACAGCGTCCACGAAAAGCGGGTCGGCGACGAGGGTCTCGACGTCGAATCTGTCTACCCGCTCGCCCAGCTCTTCGATGGCCTCGGCAAGGTCCTCAAGCCAGTCATCGCGGCGCTGGTTGAGTTTCCAGTTGAGCGCCGTGACCAGCGCGACAGCCAGGGCGGCGCCGACCATTGGCACCGAGCCCGCGCCGGCTTCCGCCAGCCGCTCGGCGAGTTCCCGGCCCTTGCTCTTTCCCGGCGGCCTCGTATCCATGTGCTGCATGGTATGGGCGCATGCCGGACCGGAGAGGATAACCGGCCCGTGCCCCGCATTCGCGAAAGGCGGGTCATTGCGAATCGCCGGAATTGTCACGGCGGTCATCGCCGGGATCCTCGCGGCCGCGACTCGGGCCGCTTGAAGCGGGCCGAGACCAACTCAGGCGGTGCGACGACAAACTAGTGCCGCTTCCGGCACCCTCTGCCCTGTCTCGCGGCCTACCATGTCAGTCATAGAGGTGGCCTTCACCAAGTTAGACCAAGCAGTTGAGGGCTCAGCAGAAGGGGCGTCATGGCCACCAAGGGCGTGCCGACTAACCCTCCCGGTATGCGCCGACGGCAGACGGCGCCCACGCCGTCCCAGGCGTACGAAATTGAGCTGTCCGTGGCCGATGCCTGGGTGCTCGTCGGCTACAGCCAGCACCCGGAAGCGGCCGAGCCAGCGGTGTACTGGACCTTCACCAGCGTTCAGGGTGCCACGTGGACGGAGCGCGCCAACGAACACCTTTTCGGGATGCTGCAGCTCATGGAGGAGTACGGGACCAGCATCACCGTGAAGGCCCAGACAGAGGCCGCAAAGGCTAATGGCTTGCCGGTGGGTGACGGCCCCGGCCGTGAGAATAACCCGCTGGTGCGCGACGCCGTCGAGCGCTACGCGGTGGATCAGGCCAAGAAGTGGCTGGAAGATCAGGACTGGGTGTGTGAGCCCATCGGGGCGCCCTTCGATCTGCGCTGCACCAAAGGCGACCAGGAACTGCACGCCGAGGTCAAGGGCACGACAGGCAAAGGCAAGGTCGTCGAGCTGACTAAGAACGAGGTTTTCCACAACCAGGGGCCCTGCACGTGGGGAACGGGATGTGACGAGCAGGCCCTCTTCGTAGTCTCAGGGATCACGGTCACTGGCCTGATGGCCTCGGGCGGCAAAATGGGGTATGCCTGGCCCTGGAAGATCACCGGCACCGTCCTATGCGACGGTGACCTGGTCCCAACCAGGTTCGACTACAGGGTGCCAGAACTGACAGTGGTGGCATCGTGACCGTCGAGAACCCCGAGCCCCTGTCCACCCGGTTCGCGCGAGAGCCGGAACACCAGGCGAAGGTTGGTTGATGCGGTACTAGCGTCCGTATATTTAGGCGGCAACTGACCGGATGCGCAACCGGGCTGGCATGCACGTCGTAACGGGAGATGGCTAGCTCCGCGCCCACGGTCAGTTTGCGCGCTTGGCGGCGGCCGACCTGGTTCTCATCTGCCGAGAGAAATTCAGAATTCGGCGTCGCTGTGCTCGCGCAACGCTCGCAAGTCCTCCTGCGTGAGACCTGCTCGCCTCCAGTCTTCGTGCTCGCGGTGCTGCAGCATGATCCGTTCTGTCTCCTCGACCGGAAGGCCGACTATCCGCGAACTGAATCTGGTTCCGCCGTAGCTGGCAAGCCCGGGCGGTGCATCACTACCGCTGCCGGCCGGCCTGTCCTGGCACACCGCTAAGCCGACCGCCCAACGGAAGCCCTGAGCCGCCGGCGCAGGCCTTCCCCGCCGGCAGCGGCAATCTGGTCGAGGTCGCCGCATACGACGAGACGCGCCCGCGCGCGGGACAGGCCCACGTAGAGGTACTCGCGGCCGTGGCTCTCGTCGCGCAGCCCGTTGACGGCAAGGACGACAACTGGCCGCTCGAGTCCCTTGAAGCCAAGGACGTGGCCGTAGAACACCTCCTGGCTGGCGAAGAACTCATCCCAGTAGCCGTCCCAGCCGTGGTAGTCGAGCGTTTCCACCTGCAGGGGGTGCCGCTTTCCTGTGACCAGCAGGGCGATCTGTCCCGGCTGCCAGCCCTCGCCGAGGAGGCTGTCGACCTGGGAGTCAGCCTCGTGAACCGCCTGTCCTTCCGAGCACTGCGCGAACCGCACGGGCGGGCCGTCCATGCCGCGGTACCTGGCCTGCCCGGCGCCAAGTGACCCGAACACCTCGGCGATCTGCTTGGTGTTGCGGATGTTCTCATCCAGCACGATCGTTGACAGCGGGATCGGCACCTCACCGTGCCGTTCGAACACCCGCTGCGCCTCATCCAGGAACACATACAGCCCGCCGGTCTCCTGGTCGCGCAGGCACGCCAGGGTGGGCGGCCACCAGGCGTCGCCGAAGTCCTGCGCCTCATCGACGACGATCGCGTCGAACTTCTCCTCCTCGGCCAGGCTCGCGGCCAGCTCGCCCATCTGCGCGGGCAGCCGCTCCTCGTAGTAGCTGCTGCCCTCCACAGAATCCTCCGTCGGCGGCGGGTCGGCACCCCATTGCAGCGGCAGGGCGTGGAACAGGCCGACGTACGCTGGCCGGTGCCTGGGCAGCCACTGGCTAGTCATCCGCTGCAGGTACCGGGCCAGGCCGCGGGAGTAGCACACCAGGGCGACCCGCTCGCCCGCGGCCGCCAGGCGCCGGGCCTGTTCCAGCGCCAGCCAGGTCGTGCCGGTATCCGCGCCGCCGATGACCTTAAGCCGCCGCTGCGCTCGCAGCATCCTGGCCACCTTGGCCTGGTCGCGGGTGAGCTGGTCAACATATGCCTCGTTCTCCTCCGCCCACGACAGCAGCGACGTCTGCCCGGGCAGCTTGCCCTCCAGCACCTCCAGCAGCGACTCCAGCCCCCTTCCCCGAGCGGGGCGTAGCCGGCCCCCAGCCGGTCGATCACGCCGCGGACCCGGCTGGCCGCGGACCCCAGATCGTTCCTGGCCACGATCATGTCGCGGGTGCAGCCGGCGTACGACCAGCCGGCGCAGATGTCTGTAAACGGGAACGCGACAAGGTGAGCCGAGCGCGCCGCAGCCGCTTCGCTGCCGCGCTGGACCAGGAGCCGGTGCAGCACCTGCTTGCAGTCCTGAGCCTGCACCACCGGGTCCCGGATCGGCCGGGTCTGCCCGGCAGAAGACTGGTACCACTGGCCCTGGCGGCGGCTGACCTGCCCGCCCTTGACCTCCACTACCGCGACGCCCACGCGGGGCCACGCGACCACAAGGTCGGCCTCGTACTCAGCCGAACCCTCGATCATCGCCACCGAATACAGCAGCGCCGCCTCGTCGGGAAGCTGCTCACGCAACAGCTCCCACATCCGCCGCTCGGCCGTCCGGCCAGGACCGAACTCAGGCTCGGGCGGATAGCAGCGCGGAGGCATGGCCGTATTCTCCCGCAGCCAGCGGATCGCTGCTCCGAACTGATAGTCGTCATGCCCTGGTCGCTCCACACTCCGGTCGGCGTCGAGGGCTCCGTCCGCTTGCGGACGGTGCGCGGGACCGCAGCGACCAGCTGCGCCACATCCCCGACGGCGCCGCCATTGAGTGTCCGAGCGTAGGGCAGCTGGTAATTCCGAAGCGAGTTACTAGGGTTCCTACCTGCACTACGAGCTTACGCATTCTCAGCACTAGCGCTTCCTAGATGTTTACCCCGATGGTGGTCGTGGGAGATCGGACCAGCTCTTATTCAGGGGTGAGCATGACCAGCTTCGACGTGGTGTGGCAGCGCATAGTGACATTGGCGGGAGAAGAGTTCAGGCAGAAGACCGGACGGCCATTCCGATACACGATCTTGGCGAACAGCCTGATGCCGAGCACCACGAACCGCCTGCTGCCTCGGTCTCACTTTGCCCGAGCCTTCGACCGTGCGCCCCTCCGCGGCCCAGGTCAGCTGCAGGATCTGCAAGGTCCGTCCTACCTGTACGCCATCTTGACCGACGCCCGCGTGGTCAATGGCCCCGGCCGCGCAGTCCCCGCGCAAGAACCGCTGAAGTCGGCCCTGACAGCCGTGCCCGCTCAAGACATGCGCCGCGAAGACTCCAACACCAGCAACAGCCCGCCCAGCCGGGAAGCGGCCTGGCCAGGGCATCCCATCTTGGCAACTGAACTCGCCCAGCTCGGCTTCCAGCCCCTGGAACTGCGGGTGACCAACCTGAACCTGCTCCTATCGTCCGGCTGGGGATGCGAGTGGACGACAATCGGCGAGGTCCCCGACGCCCCGGGCGTGTACGCGTTCACCGTGGAAGACCATCGGCAGCTGCGAGTGGCCTACGTCGGCCTCGCCGAACACCTGTGGATGGTCACCAAAGGTCGGCTGCCAGACGGCGGCGCGCGTGGCGGCCAGCGTTACGGACGGCCACGGCATGCCGGAGCGACTCGCCAGCGCGTCAACATCCTCATCGCCGAACAACTCCGGGCCGGGCGCCTGGTGCGGCATTGGGTAAGTCAGCTGTCCCTAGCGGCGCTGCGCGCCGAGGAAGAAAGGCTCATCACTAGCTAGGAACTCCGCCGCCTCGGCTGGAATCGTAGCTGAGCGCTCGCGACTACCGCCTGTCCGTCTCCGCGCCATTTTGCTGTTCCGCGCGCGGGCACGCTGGCGTCGCGCCGGTCGATCGGGCCGCCGACGGATGGGTGCAGTGCTGGCATATCTCGATTATGGCGTGCTCGGATCAGTCACGCAGTGAGGCGAGCCTGCCGGGTGACCTGCTCGGCGAGCGGGACTGGCCTCCGGGCAGCTCCCCGCGTCCCTGCAGATCATCGTGGATCGGGTCAACGATCTCATCGTCTGCGCTCTGCTTTACTGGGTGTGTGCCTGCTGTGCCGTCGTTGGGGTGCAGCTACTGCGGCGGAACGTCCGGATTGCGAGCTTTCACGTTTACTGAGTGGGCAGGCCGACTTTTCGTCACCAGGACCAGGTCCGAATCGTCGGACCCAACGTGGAAATGCTTGTGTGATGACTGCTGGCCAAAGTGGTTGCTCTGGAAGGCGCGTCTCGGTTTCGACCTCCACATGCATTCGCGTGCTGCAGCTTGCAGTTCTACCTGTTTGGCGAGGACTGGCGGACGCCGCGCTCAACGCCTGGCGATGCGGTCCGCCGTTGCTCCCCCAGCAACCTTCTGGTTGCAGAAGGCGATCGACGGCATGCCGGGCGTCAACGGAAGCACGCAGCTCGCAGGGGCGAGGATGTACACGTTCTTGCATCCCGAACTGCTCGGGCAGCAGTTGTACGAGTCGTTGCCTGACGTCGAGGAGTTCAAGCGTCAACTACTGAGCCGCGCAAGCCTGACCGCGGCGTACGTCCCCGACTACGCCGTTGACCAGCTCCTCATCGTGTTCGAGGTATTCAAGTCGGCGCACACGGCGCCCGGGGGTGTGATCACCTTCCCCGTTGCAGGCGAACAGTCACTGGGCATGCACAGCGTCTTGGTGACCGGTTACGAACAGTCTGGCGAGGTCGTTCGGTTCGTGAATAGCTGGGGCATCGCGTGGGGCCGAGCGGGTCACGGGTCTGTGTCGATGGACTACCTCCGCAGATATCTGCACGAGGCGTGGGCTCAGAGGCCGGCAAAGTGGGGCCCCACGCTCGGCAAGCGAGAACGGCTACTGGCATTGCCCGCGGCGAGCCGAGAGTTCCGTGATCTGTGGATGATCCGCAACCCAGTGTGGCGGCAGCCGCTCCCGCGCCGAACTGAGGGCAATTGGCGCGTTCGCCTGTTCGAGACATTCTCGCCGTCACTGGGCTGTCCTGTCGAATGCATCCAGATCGCCAACGGCTACGGATTGACGATGGGTTGGGCGTTCGTCTATCACGCTCCGGAAGGCTCTCCGACAAGCGAGATTCGGGAGCTATTCGTTATGCCGGCGTTTCGGCGACTTGGAATCGGCCGGCACCTTGAGGAGTTCGCATGCGATCGTGGCCGCGAGTGGGAGTCAGCGCGGATGGTGATGTTTTTCAACGAGGCGGATGCCACCCTCGGCCCAGGACGCGCCGCGGCTCGCCTGTTCGGGCGCGCACGTGGTTACGAGTGGCGATGGCGGCAGAGTGTCGGTCCGCGTCTCGTTGCCCGCGGGCAAAAGAACCTGTGACCGAGAGCCGCCAGTGACATGCGGCTCCATGTTCTCGCACGCGATGAGGACGGCCCCGGGCAGGTAGCCTCCCCGTTGTGCCCCGAGGGACCCGGCAAGAATTCCTGATCGCTGGTCAGCCAGGCGGCGGTCACGCAGGAATCGGCCCGGCTGCCCCGGCCTGCTGCCCCGGCCTGCTGCCCCGGCCTGCCGTCCCCGGCACCACTGCGCGGGTCGTGTCCAGTCGAGCCCGAGGAGAGCTTCACGGCCCGATTATCCCGTTGCTGGTGAGGTGCCGGGCGCTCCGCGACGTTGCCTCGTCGGCGAGTGGTATGGGCTCCTTCCGCAGGGTGCGGCCCGGTTGCAACTCTTCCGCGTCGCGGTCTCACCTAAATGGCGTGCTCCCCAAGCCTGGTGACGCGCCAGACCTGCCTCGTTTCCGATGACCCCTGAGCCCCCTAGGGCAGTAGCATGGCGACCCGTGCGGATCCGCTTCTTCTTCCCGGTCCGTCAGGTTGGTCATATTTGGCGACATATCCGGCTACATGCCCAGTCGGCCCCGCATCTCGACGACAGATATTTGTCGGACCCCCTCGTTAGCCTCGAACGCATGTTCGCATCTGCTGCGCACCTTTGCTTCCGGCGCTGGCACCCAGGTCCGTTGCCTTGGCCTGAGAGCTGGGCCATGGTCGATTCATCTTGTTGCGCCGTTCCAGGAAGCGGGGCCTCCCGGTGCTGACGGAAGCAGTTGTCCGGGACTCGCTGCGTCAGGAAGTTCTTGCCGCCGTTCCGCGAGCTGAGGCTGTGTACGAGTTCTGGGTGCCGCGCTCGAACGAGCGCGCTGATGTTGCCGTGATTGGCGCCAGCATGGACGGCTTCGAGATCAAGACCGGGCGCGACACGCTCAAACGGCTGCCGCGTCAGGCCGCGGCGTACGCGCGCGTGTTCGATCGCTGCTACGTCGTACTCGCGGAACGCCATGTCGAGGACGCCTTGGATATCCTGCCTGCGTGGTGGGGGATCACGGTCATCCGAGGCGACTCCATGCCGAGTTTCGAGCGGATACGCGAAGCGGGCATCAATCACAGCGTGGATGCGGAGACCCTGATCCGGCTCCTCTGGAGGGACGAGGTGCACGCCACACTGTGCGCGTTCGGCGCGCCGCCAGAGCCCGGGGCTGGGCGTTTCCGGATGTGGGAGCAGCTCCTTGCCCTGGTCGATCTTGAGGCTCTCAAGGTGGCCGTCCGCGGAGCCCTGATCCAGCGCGATCCGGCCCGCGCCCGGATCCCATCTCAGCGATTCTCGGTCAGGTGATCGACCGGCCCAGCTCTTCCACGACATGGCGCAGGTGGTGTGAGGTACCCGCGCCCCGCCAATGGCTCTGCCACCCTGGCTCATCAACGCCATAGGCGCAATCGGCGATAAGCCTGTCGCCCCAGGTGAAGTCAGGCCCGGCGTACTCGGGCTGCTCAACGATCTGGCAGCAGAGTTCTCGGTATTGCTCGCGGCCTTCTTGCACCACCGCGCCGACCGCCCTGGGGATCAGAGTTACCTCGTCTGTCGTGTACCGGATGTTGGCGCGCTGGCCTGGCCCGCTCTCGTCTCCCTCCAGCGGCGGATCGGGGTGCTGGATGGCGTAGTCGCCGAAGGTCGGCAAGCGCACCATCGCGGATCCCCTGAGCGCTGCCCACAGATCCCATTCTCGCCGGGGCAGCCGACCAATGCTTCCCTCCTGGACCACGCCTCCGCCCAGCGAAGACGGCATCGACGTGCCCAGCAGCACAACGCTGCGCCACTCCCCGACCGCCACCAGCTCGTCCACCGACTGCGCTATGTCCTCCGCGTGCACCTCTGCATCTTCGGACAGGAAGCCGAGGTCAACGAGCAGGTCGGACCCTGCGAAGTCCACCTCGACCGCCGCCAGTTTCTCCTTAATCACCGCTTCGGGAGTCCGTCCGCCCGGCAACGCGAGACTCAGCAGCCGGTATCGCAGGGCAACGCCGCGCCCGTCGGCGAGCGCCGCGTCCCGGATCAGTCCGACCCCGGTGGACGGGCCGTTGAGCTTCAGGACAGGGACGAACGCCAGCTGGCGCCTCCGGGCGGCAGCGTAGATCACCGACAGCAGCGGGCACTCGCCGTCGTTTGTCGCCGTCGCGTGCGCCGTCGCCAGGCGCAGGGTGTCGAGAAAGAACGGCCTCTGGCCCACGGCCTCGGCGACTTTCCGGACCCAGTTCTTGACCACCTCCTGCCGGAATGCGGTGCGTCTTGGGGTCTTGGGACCGCGAAGCTGAATCAGCGGCGTCAGGTGCGCCCAGGTCTGGTCAGATGCGTGTGACAGGGCGGCTAGCTCCCCGGTGAGGCTCTGGAGAGCCGGCACGTAGTGGCCAGGCCCGCCTGGCACGGGCTGGAACCACTCCGGGCGGGTCAGCGTGGGTTGCACTGCTTTCTCCATCTCACCTCCTCTGCTACAGTAACTTTAACCCTAAGGGTGAAAGTGTCAAGGAGAGCGGTCATCGAGATCTCGTGGTCCAGCCGGAAGCTGGAGAAGGTCTGCACGGACGACCGCCAGGGCCAGAAGCATTGGGGAGCTGACAACTGGAAGATCCTCCGGCGGCGCCTGGCGGCCCTCCTGGGCGCGCCAACCCTCGCCGATATGACGGGCGTGCCGGGCAACTGCCACCCGCTTCGCGAAGACCGAGCAGGCGAGTTCGCGCTCAGCCTCTGGAGTTCGTACCGGCTGATTTTTCAGCCTGCCCACAACCCCCTGCCCACGACGCTGGACGGCTCCATCGATAGGACCCTCGTGACCAAGATCGAGATCAAGGAGGTGGTTGACTACCATGGCAGCTGACCCGCGCCCGGCGTGGGCACCCGACTGGGCCGTCCCACCTGGCGAGATCCTCCTTGAGGCGTTGCAAGACCGCGGCATGACCCAGTCGGAGTTGGCGCGCCGCATGGCACGCCCGCTCAAGACGATCAACGAGATCATCAACGGCAAGGCCGCAATCACCTCGGAGACAGCCATCCAGCTTGAGCGAACGCTCGGCATCTCGGCACGCTTCTGGACAGGAGCGGAAGCCTCCTACCGGGACAGCCTCGCCCAGCATGAAGCGCGGCGCGACCTTGAGGCCAATGCCACGTGGATCGACGGCTTCCCCATTGCGGACCTCGTCAGGCACGACCAGCTTCACCGAGGCTCATCGAAGGCGGAAACCCTCGCGAACCTCTTGTCCTATCTCGGCGTCAGCAGTCCGGTGGCATTCGACCGGCAATGGCTAGGGTCCGCAGCATCATTCCGCTCCTCGCCCACGTTTCTGGCGTCGCCCAAAGCGGTTGCCGCATGGCTCAGGTGGGGCGAGCGAGAAGCAGCCGAAGCGGATCCGCCTGCATTCGATGCCCGGCGTTTCCGAGAGGTGCTCCGTGAGATCCGGCCCCTCACCCGCCGTGAGCCGTTCTTGCAGATCTTCAACCGCGTAAGGGCCATGTGCGCCAACGCCGGTGTAGTGATTGTCCTCGTGCCAGAACTGACCGGCACGCATCTCAGCGGTGCTGCTCGGTGGCTTGGCAACAAGGCTGTCATCCAGCTGAGCCTCCGCCACAAATCCGACGATCAGTTCTGGTTCACGTTCTTTCACGAGGCAGGACATCTGTTGTCGGCGTCCCGCCGCCAGGATTTCCTCGACGCTGCCGAGCCCGACCCAAGTCAGACGCGCAGCGCCGATGAAGAGGCCGCCGATCGATTCGCTCGCGACCTTCTCTTGCCGCCCGAAGACTACGAGGCGTTCGTTCAGGCTTCGGACTTCAGCGCCACCGCAGTTCGCAGCTTCGCCCAGCGACAAGCGGTCGCCCCGGGCATCGTTGTCGGAAGGCTCGAACGAGACGGATTGATCACGCCGAGGCAACTGCGGCACCTGAAGAAGCCGATCCACTTCCCCTCCGACCGTTGACCAGCCTGTCATAGCTCGTTGGCCTATTCGGCTCAGCCTGATGTGGTGCTGCGCCAATCAACTCTTCGGGTTTCGACGCTGTAGGCGGGCAGGCCAGGATGGCTCGGACACGAAGATCGTGAGTCGGTGCCCTGGAACTCGCCGGGTTTGATTCACGTTTCGTGCTTCTACCTTGAGCTGCAGCCTGTGCGCGCAGTCCCTGCGCGGCGGCCTCGCCCGGGGCGGCGGCACGCTCTCCCAACTCTGGCTGGCAAGCCCGCCTGGGTCTAGTCAGGTCGCCGACATGAATCGTCCTCTGGACGCTACGGGCGCATCATCCAGATCAGGGTGTCTAGCAACCGCAAAGCTGGAATCCGAGACAGATCCGTGCCGTGCTCGGCCGTGGCCCGGCTCGCGGCCTGATCCAGTCCACGGAGCACGTCTGCGTCCTGCAGCAGATACCGGAAGACCAGCCAGTCTGAGCGAAAGTCGTGGTTGGCCAGCCCGAGTTCGCGGACGACAACTCGGTCACGTACCGGGATCAGAACCGGGCGCTTGCGGGCGCACAGCTTGCTGGCTACTACCCAGGGATTCTTGCCGAGCGCAGCCTTGACCTGCGTGTAAAACACGGCGGCGGCTTCGAACGCGGAGACGTTCTTGGGCAGGTCAGCCGTGATGTCAACCTCCGTGCTGACCTCCTGCAGCGCGGCCAGTACCTGTCTGCGCTTCGCGTCATCGGGCCCGCCGCACGCGAGGAGCCGGCGGACGCCGAGCGGAGAGGCAGCTACGTCCAGCATCGTCACGGACAGCAGATCAGCGGTCGTGATATCAGACGGATCGGAAGGCTTCAGGTCCAGGAACGTGCGGCCACCGTACTTTCCCGCGGGGTCGTAAAACCTCGCCAGAGCCAGGCTGGCAGCACTGTCATCGTCCATGCGGCGGCGCACCGCAGATAGGGCGTTCTCCAGCTCTCCGGGGCCAGGTGCGGGCCAGCCCAGGCCGTCAATATCCACGGCAATCAATATCCACGGCATTCCGCTTCCTGAGCAAGCCGACCGCCTGCTCAACGATCCACGTGATGCGGACCGCTGAGCCGGCACCGGCGGTGGCTGGCTTGCTGGGTGACAAGAACCTGCGGCGCTCACGGATGGCAGCATTCCCGCGGCGGATCTGGGCTGGCGGTCACGGGTTGCAGGAACGGGGATTGAGGCTGCCATTCGCAAGCTGCAGGCGCCCGGCTGACAACCCGCAGGGTTAGCCTGGCGGTTGTGAGCGACGACACGGCCGAGGTGATACGGAGGCTTGGCGGCCGGCGTGTGACGTCGCACACTACCTGTGCTGCAGCGATAGGAACACTGCCGCACGGCTAGCGCAACGCTCGCACGGCTGGCTCGTCAGCGTGTTCCCGCCGGACGAGGAGGTCACCCGCTGGTGCGTGCACGCCGCGCAGGTTGACGAGATCCTGACCGAGGCAGTCGTGGTGGCTGCGGCAGACCAGTTCCGGGCTCTGGCTGCCGAGTTTGGCGCAGAGTATGGCGGCTGGAAGTGCGAGCAGCCGTATTCCCGGTAGACGGACTACCCCGGTCGTTCCGGCCAGGTATCCGCCCGGCTAGCGGCCTATCGCAGATAATGCGTGTGAGTGGCCCCTTGCAGCGGGGGCGTTCCCGCAGGACGCGACCCGTGCTACTACAGATAATGTGCCGTTATCTCTGGTAAGCTAGGCGCATGGGAACAGTTCACCGCCTCAGCCCGGCCGCCGGTGAGATGACGCTCGGCGCTGCTGCCGACGCCTACCTCGCCACCATGGGCGGCGCCGAGCAGGCGAACACGCTCCGCGTCTACGGCCGGATCCTCCGCGCCGTCACCGCCGAGTTCGGCAGCCAGACCGCGCTCGATGACATCAGCGCCGAGCGGTTCGCCGCATGGTTCGGCCGGCAGTGGGGCGATCGTGCGCCGTCCACCTGGAATGTGTCGCTCGACGCGGTCCGGTCGGCCGTCGCCTACTGGCAGCAGCAGGGCTGGACTGCCGCCGATCCGTCGCGGATGCTCGTCCGGCGCAAGCCGCGCCCCGACCGGGCCCGCGCACTGTCCCGCCGCGACGTCGAGCAGCTGCTCACCCGCGAGGACGTGAGCCTGCGCGAGCGCACGCTGTGGCGGATGCTGTACGAGACGGCGGCCCGCTCAGCCGAAATTCTCGCGCTGAACGTCGAGGACCTGGATCTGGCCAACCGCCGCGCCAGGGTCCGCCGCAAGGGCGGCGCCGTGGACGTGATCGTCTGGCAGACCGGCACCGCGCGGCTGCTGCCGCGGCTGCTGAAAGGCCGCAAGTCAGGCCCGGTGTTCGTCACCGAGCGGAGGGCCCGCGTGCAGCTGCCGCGGTGCGACCGTGACGAGCGCGGCCGTGCCCGGCTCAGCTATCAGCAGGCCGAGGCGCTGTTCACCGAGGCTTCCGGCGGCGCGACACTGCACCAGCTGCGCCATAGTGCGCTGACGCACGACGCCGAGGACGGCACCGGGACGCCGATGCTCATGGCCCGCAGCGGTCACACGTCGGTGCGGTCGCTGGCCAAGTACGCCAGGGTGTCGGCCGAGGCGCTGCAGCGGCACCAGGAAGTGACCGACCCGGCGCGCAGGAGGCACGGTTAATGGCAAGACGCCGTCGCCGCTACCGCGGCCCGCACCCTTACGCCCGCATGGGCTGCCTCGGCCCGTCCGTCGGCTGCACAGGATGCCTGATCGTGCTCGTGGCCGCGGTTGCGGTCGTGGTGACGCTGCTAGCCGGCGCGCTCGCCTGACCGGTGACCGGGGTCCCAACTTGGATTCGTAGTAACGCTCCCATTCCCAGCTTGCCGCTAGTCCTCGGAACCGGCAGCCGGTCACCAAGGGCCGTGCGCGACGCAGTCCTTGCACCGGCCGTTCGCGATCCGATCTGAGCGCGCCCCGCCAGTCGCGGGAAGCTTCTCGCCGTTGCCGAGCCGCTCCCACGCGTTGGGAAGGTCGAGTTCGGCCCACTGGCTGTAGTCGTCATCGTCCTTGTGATCGCAGCCTGGAAAGTGAGCGAGGTTGGTCGGAGAGATCAGCAGACGCTCAGTGCCGGCCGGTCGCTGGCGGTCAGTCAGTCCGTGCACGCACTGACCACGGTCCATGTCGCATAGCGGGCAGTAAGACATGAGTCTCATCATGCGCCCAAGCAACGCGTGCAAGCTAGCGAGACCGCGGCGGCCTGCCTGGCCTGGAACTGGACTATCGGAGTTCCGAGCCCGGCCGACACTATGGAGCTGATCCGCGCGAGCTTCACTCACCCGCAACCGGTCGGGGCGGAAGTACACTTCCGGCCAGGGCCAGTCACTGGGGGCGTGAACTTCTATATCGAGCCCAGTGAGGCCGTGGACGTCGTCGTCTCGCTCATCCCGAAGACCCTGGCCGGGCAGGTCCCCTGTCGTGACCTCCGATGGCAATCCGGCGTTGTGGCTACCCCCCAGACGGAGCTTTCAGGCGACCTCCCGGCAGATCGCGGAAGAACTGCCCCAGGTGGTACTCCGCCTCGTTGAGCATTGAGGCGGTAACGGCGAGGTTGCCTGACTCACACGCCTGCGCCGCATCGCCGTAATCTGCAACCGCCTCCGCCCACTTCTGCTGCGCGGCGAGGTCCGCGGGGCTGCTGGCGAACGTCGCGGCCAGCGCACCGGTGGCTACGGTTGGCGTAGCTTCGGTCATGGTTAACAGGTCAGCGCAGCCGTTGGCGTCGTCGCTGGTCACATACCCGCGCCGGATGGCGTCCTGCGCGTCCTGCACTACTTGCAGGAGGTTCACCAGGTCCGGCCGGACCTGCGCGGTCCACCAGTGTTCCAGGGCCGCCTGGGCGGGCGTCAGTGCAGGTGCCGTAGTGGTCGGGGGCTGTGCGGGCGTCTTCGCGCTGCGAGCCGGACTGCCGCCGCATGCAGTCAGCGCGGCAACCGCCAGTCCGCCGGGAGATAAAGCTATCGGGAGTCTCACCTTGTAGTGACGCATAACTGGCCAGGACGGTTGGCCGCCTGTGCTCTCGCCCGGCGGCGCTGGGCGCGCATCCTGTGCGCGTGGCTGACATAGCGTCTAGGTCGCCCGGTCACGAACGCGCCGATAACCAGCTCCTCGCATCCGCACGCGCAGGGCTGACCCGGTGAGGCGGGCTCGGGGAACTGCTACGGAAGGCATTACGTCACCAGGCGGCTCAGTAGCCGGGCTGACCCGAGGCATGAGCCATGGCGCACGGGCAGCGAGGGGTGCCACGGACGCCTCGGCCTGCGCCATCATGTCCGCGTCGGCGCTCTCAAGGCCCGTGCCAGCGGCCATCAGCGGGGGCTCCTGAGGGGAACCGCGGGAGATCCGGGGACGTCCGGCAGGGCATCTTGCGGGGGAAGGGACGCTGCGTGCCGGTCGAGCGCTTCCATGCCGTCCCGGACACGGCGCATGACTGCACCGCTCGCCCGGTGATGCCGCTGATGGTTCCTGAGTGAGTTCCGGCCCGGCGCGGCAACCCGCCGCTCGGCCAGCATGACGACGATGGCGGCCGGGCTGGTGCCCCCGTCGAGGAGGGCCTCGATCAGCCCGCGCCACGGGTGCAGGCACGTCCGGCACCTGACGTCAGCCACAGGCACGCTGGCGTCGCGCAGGGCGATCGGCCCCCCGACGGATGGGTGCAGTGCTGGCATATCTCGATTATGGCGTGTTCGGATCAGTCACGCCGTGAGGCGAGGCCGCCTGCCTGGTGACCTACTCGGCGAGCGGGGTTCGCCCGGCTGGGAGGAGGCGCGGCGGCCTGACACGTTCGGGTAACGCTTCCCCTGCTCGTGGAAAGAACTCAGGCCGTCAGTTCGGGGCCCGCGTACGGGACGCCGGCTATGCGGCCCCAGGTGTGCATCATGACGAGGGTGATTCTGTCGAGTTCGCTCGTATCCCATCCGAAGAACCAGCGCAGGTGCTCGACGAGCGTGGAGGCGCACAGCGGCCCGGCGAGCAGGTGGAGGGCCAGGTCGTGGTCGGCAATGCTCATCTGCACGATTACCTTGCCGGGGTCGGTTGGAGACGGGGCGTGTATCAGGAACCGGGAGAGCCCGTGCAGTTGCCCGTGCGCGACGCTGCTGAGGAGCTGTTGGTATCTGGAGCCCACTCCGGACGTGCGGGATGCAGACTTGTCGATGATGGTCATCGCGCCAGGTGGTTTCTCTCCGAGATGGCACGCGGTGTAGCCCTTTCGAGGCCGGACCAGTTCGATGTTGTGCTCGTGGCCGCCGCGGCCTATCGCGTCGATACGCTCGCGGTGCCTCGCCGCCTTGTCAATCGCTTCCTGCCCGTCCATGCTGCGGAGCATGTTCAGGTCTTCGTGAATGGCCAGCAGGTCGTAGTTGAGGTTCCGGCGCACGCGCTCAAGCGATCCGATGCCGGGCTCGGTCAGATAGCAGGCGATTGCGGCTGACTCGGCGGCGCCCCGCGTGAGCGTGTAAGAGCGAGCTGATGCCGTGGTGCTGCTCAAGCACCGCGCCCGCGACAGCGAGATGGTCCGTGCATGACCAGCTGGTCATTAGCACGGTTGCGAACACGTCGCGTGAAGGATGGCCGCCCCAGTCTCCGGCATAGGGCTCGCCGCTGGCTTCCTTATCTGCAGGGGATCCCGCGGCCGGGCGCTTGTTCACGTCCACGAGGCTGCGCAGGCCTTCTGCGAACTGGCTGAGGCTGCGGCCTAGGTCGGCGAAGGCGTCAGAGGACATGAGGTGAGGTTAGGCGGTTAACCTGCGATGCGCTCAGAAATATTGGCGGCCTCGTCGGGCACCTCGGTCAGCTCGTCTGGGACGGGCGGGACTGTCTTGCCGAGTTCGCAGCGGATCGGGCGAACATGCGGCGGTTGTTGCGGGCGGTCTGGGGTCGCGGAGGCTGCTCGCCTGGTCGCGCAGCCATGCCCGGTCTGCCGTATCGGGCGCCTGGCCGGGTCGCGGCTGGTTGAGCGCCGCCAGCTCGGCCTCGATGTGCCCGGAGCGCAGGTCTGCTGGTCTTCATAAGCCGGCGTCCTGGCCGGGTGCTCACGACTCAGGCTCAGCACCTAAGCGCCGCGATGCTCCTGGCTGGTCCCGCCATGGCCGCGCTCTCGGGCGGCGCTTGTCCTCGCCGCAGGTGAATAGCGCGAGGTCGATCTCGCGGGCGGTCCAGTCTCCGTAGCCGTGCTCGCGCAGCTCGGCCCTGCACTGCTCGACCAGTGTCATGTAACGGGCATACAGGCCAGGTTTCTCGTCCAGGCGGAGCCCGAGGCGCCAAAGTCCCAGGTGGGCGTGGTAGTCATAGACGGCCATGCGGTCCGGCGCGGCGGCCACGATGATCGCTGACGGGAACGCGTCACCGATACGGGCGCCGGGCAGCTTGATCAGAGCACGGCGGGCATGGCGGGCCGCATCGGGTACATCCACCTTCGGGTCACGGGCAGCGACGACGGCTTCCCCGGTGATGTCGCGCACGTCTTTGTCCGCCATACTCAGCAGCTCCTTGGCCCAGGCGCCGACCCGGATCCGCTTCCAGAGCAGCAGCGCCCCGAGGTCCGATTTGCCGAGACTGCCTGCCGCCGTCGCGCGGACGATCACGTCGCGGAGCGTCTCGTCGTACACCTCGGGCATTTCTGCGCAGCATTTCTGCCGCGCTGCGGCGAGAGCGCTGCAGCGCTGGGCGACGGTCACAGTAGGCGGTTCCGTCATGGGGTGTCTTACGAGCTTCGAGGCGAACTGCGGCTGACCCGGGTGGACCGTCGGCAGAGTCCATCGTGCCGTGCAGGCGGCGGTGTCGCTTAGCGGCACTGTGTTCCGAGTCGTGGCCTACGCTCTCGGTCTGCCTTGGACAAGAATTCGTGACGAGTCCCACGAGGGTTCACGGGGCGCCCGTTAGCAGCCTGATTCGTCCCTGTGAACCTGTTGGTCGCGTGGCGCGCTCAGCGGGAAGATGGGCCGTGCTGCCCGCTGCCCTGGGCGGACCGGGACGCAAAGCGAGGTACCACCGTGGGTGACGAGGCCGGGCGGCATGAGGGTTTCGACCTGAGCAAGGCCAGGCTGGGGGACTTTTATCCATCCGACGAGGTACTGGCCGAGATCAGGCGCGTCACCATTGCCGCAGGCCGCGTTGACCTTCAGCTCGCGCTGATCCTCGTGGCGATCAAATACGCCGAGCCTTTGGAGGTGCTGTTGACGTGGTCGAGCAGCCGACTGCACAAGCAGGTACGGAAGGAACTGAGGCGGCTGTTCGAGGAGGACCTGCTGGAGATTGCGGTAGCAGCCGTTGACGCCGCGGCAATTCAGCTCGACGAACGTCGCGTGGTCGTACACAGCCTGTGGGATCTTAACCCGCGCGATACGTCGTTCAAAGTGGACATCCTCGCGTGCCTGACGTCCCAGGACGAGCTGGATGCATTGGTCAGAGAGCGGGACAGGGTGGCGCGGTACCGGACGCGCCACCCCCGAGGGGGCTGTCCTGGCCCGCAGGAGGTGG
This sequence comes from Actinomycetota bacterium, assembly GCA_027314515.1. Classification (GTDB taxonomy): domain Bacteria; phylum Actinomycetota; class Actinomycetes; order Streptosporangiales; family Streptosporangiaceae; genus JAJYUU01. The sequence goes on along the minus strand of DAHVAR010000051.1, from coordinate 17,431 downwards.
CCGGGCTGGAGCAGATACGCACTGATCTTGAGGCCAGCAAGTACACCCTGGACCGGCTCCGGTTCGTGCTCGCCAGTGCCCTATTCGCCGGCAGTCCTTCGGGGGCCAAGAAGGTGCTGCCGCTGCGATACGCCGACCTGCGCATCGAGCCGGGCCGAGCCGGCTGGACTGGTTTCAAGGCCGAGTGAGGCGCCGAAGCCAACGAATGCCGCCACCAAGCAACTACCGACCCACGACTTTGTGGTGTATGGCATCAGCCAGGCCAGATCCTGAGCTGCGTCATCGACGCGACTGGCGCCAGCCTCGGTGGCTCCCCTTAAAGGGCGGCACGGCCGACAACACCGTGTTCCACAAGGGACGAACAAATACGGCTTCTTGAATCAGCGAGGTGATGCTGGTCAACTCAGGGGAGATCAGATTGTTCAGGTGGCCGGATGCCACGCGAGCAGGGCGCGCCGTACAAGCGGATCGCGGCTGCCCTGAGGGAGCGGATCGCCTCGGGCGAGCTTGGCCCCGGCGAGCAGCTGCGGTCGGCCACCCAGCTCTGCCAGGACTACTCAGTGAGCCGGAACACTGCCCTGCGAGCCCTCGCTCTCCTGCGCGAGGAGGGCCTTATTACTACAGAGCAGGGCTGGGGCAGTTTCGTGGCCCAGCCATCTAATCGCGCTGAAACCTGATACTCGTCAGTAGGCTGTAAGGAACCTTGACAGCCTGCTTGCAATCCGGGCTGACCTGCGGATACGTTTGCTCTGCGGCTGGCAGGAACATTGCCAGCTGGCGCGCAGCGAGAGGCCTACCTAACCTCATTCCTACGGATCAGAAGGTTGGGGGTTCGAGTCCCTCCGAGCGCGCCAGGTCACAAGCCCCTGGCCGCCTGCTGAGGGGCTCTTCATGTGACCTCGGGAGCTACGGCCGTCCGCGCAGCACCACCGCCTACGCTGCCGAATTGAGCGGTGCTTAGATCAAGGCGGCGCCTGCGGCGCTGCGTCCGGCGTCCGCCGCGCCGGGCTGGTCAGAACGGAGCCTGGAGCTGACCGACAGGGCACTGTGGATCGCTGAGCGGCGCCGCGTCAACGAGCAGCGCATGGACACGCTGTTCGCGCCGGGCTACGACAATCGCTGGGGCGGGATCAATCCAGCGCACCGGTCCATGATCGCCAGATTCCTCGGAATGTGCCCGGCGTCGCCGCGAATACTGGATGCTGCCTGCGGCACGGGGAAGTACTGGCCGCTGCTGCTGGATGCCGGCGCCGACATTGTCGGCGTGGATCAGTCGGGCGGCATGCTTGGCCGGGCCAGGGCCAAGTTTCCCGGCGTTGCCGTCGAGAAGGCCGGTCTTCAGGAGATCAGCTTTGCGGGCGAGTTCGATGGGGCGATCTGCATCGATGCCATGGAGAACGTGTTTCCCGAAGACTGGCCAGGCGTCCTGGCCAACCTGAACCGTGCCGTCAGACCCGGCAGCCCGGTTTACCTAACGGTCGAGCTTGCCGAAGATGACCTGGCGGATGCCTACGCCTCCGCGCTGGCCGAAGGAGAGCCGGTTGTCAGCGGGGAGTACTTGAAAGACGGCGGATACCACTTCTATCCCGAGCTGTCCCTGGTCCGGGAATGGGCAGACGCGAGCGGGATGGTCCGGGCCGCGGACAGCACAGGCGATGGCTACTACCACCTTCTGCTCAAGGCGCCTACCGCTGATGGGACCCGTTAGCCCTAGCAACGCTCGTAGCGCCGGGACAGTACGGGGCTGGAAGTGCCTGGTTGTGCTCGTCAACCCCGTGCCGATGGTGAGCGGCTTGCCCGGTGATGCCAAGTACGTGGCCGATGTCCTCTGCCACGGCCAGCCCTGGCTGCGGGCTGCCATGCTGTCAAAAGCACTTGACAACGACCGTGCGCGTCAAACGCTGTTGACGAGATCAGTCAGGGTTGGGGCCGGACGGAACTGCCCGAGTCCCTCTGCGTGCCGCCTTCTTCGCGTAGCCGATCGGTCGTGCTCAGCACTATGCCCTGTACGGTCACTCGGCGTCGAGATACCCCAAACAGGCCGTTGATTTGTGGTCGGCGGTGGGGATACCGTCTAGTCGGCATGTAGTTAACCGTCGCGCAACATCCGGTCACAGCAAGGAGGGCCGTATGACAGCTACCACCGCGGAGCCGGTTTCCGGGCAACGGGGATTGTTCTCCTCGCTGATTCACCGGCAGTTGGACAGCTATCCGAACACCGGTGCCAGGGTCGCGTTCCTCGCCATCACGGTAGTTGCCACGATCACGTTGTACTACGAGTTGTACGTGGGTGGCTCGGTATCGACGCTGATCCTGCCCAGCCTGGGCATGAGCTTCACGTTCTACGTGGCGACTGTCGCGTTCGGCAACCTGATCGGTGCGTTCGGCTCGCTGTTCGCCGGGCTGACCGACCGGTACGGCCGCGCGAACCTGGTCGTCTTCGGGCTTCTGTTCTCCGGCGTCTTCGTGACGTTCGTGCTGCCTGCCGCAACCAACAAGTGGGCATTCACGATCGAGAGCTTCGCCGTCGGAATAGTGGAAGGCATCTGCCTGGTCGCCACGCCGGCCCTGATCCGGGACTTCTCCCCGCAGGTCGGCCGGGCCACGGCGATGGGCTTCTGGACGAGCGGCCCGGTGCTCGGCAGCCTGATCGTCGCGATCGTTGGCTCCATCACGATCCCGGCATCCCCGGCCCTGAGGTTCTGGACCCACGAGTACTACATCTGCGGCATCGTCGGCCTCATCGTCTTCCTTGTCGCCCTGTTCGGGCTGCGGGAGCTGTCGCCGCAGCTACGTGACCAGCTCATGGTGACGATGCGGGACCGTGCGCTGATCGAGGCGCGGGCCAAGGGACTCGACGTCGAGGCCCTGGTGAAGAACCACTGGCGGCAGCTGATGAAGGCCGACGTCGTCATCTCGGCATTCGCCGTCTCGGTCATGCTGCTGATCTACTACGCACTCGTCGGCTTCCTGGTCATCTTCGCGAGCACGATCTTCGGCTTCACGCTCAACGAAGCCAACAATCTCGGTTACTGGTGCTGGGCCTCCAACGCGGGTGCCGTGATCCTGGTTGGCATGCTGTCTGACCGCGCTCGGGTCAGGAAGCCGTTCATGGTGGTCGGCGGCGTCGGATCCGCGGTCATGCTCGTGATCTTCTTGCTGCAGTCGAAAGCGGGTGCGCATCCGAGCTTCGCCTCGGTCGCGGCGATCCTGGCGATCATGCTGTTCTTCCTGGGCGTCGCCTACACCCCGTGGATGGCCAGCTTCACCGAGACGGTCGAGCACCACAACCCGGCGGCGGTCGCGACCGGGCTGGCGATCTGGGGCTGGACCATCCGGGTGATCGTGTTCGCCTCGTCGCTGCTGCTGCTCGTCGTGATCAACACGGTGACCCCGCTGGTCAACTACGGCGGCACCGTGGCGAAGTACGCGCATGAGTACCCGTCGCTGGTGTGGGCGGGCTCGCACGGAGCCGTCGTGGCCGACGCACAGAAGTACGCCGCACCGCTGACATTCGCGGCGACGCACCCCACCATCGTCGCGACCGCGAAAGCGGACGCGACGCAGATCGCCAACGCACAGAAGTTCGCTCCTGAGCTTGCGGTGATCGAGGCCAACCCGACGCTGTTCGCCCAGGCGGCCAGGTACCCGGCCAACAGGGTGCCCCCCGCACTGGCGGCCAAGCTGATCGCGGCTGCGGGCGGTGGCAGCAAGGGCCTGACGATTCTCGGCACGATCAGCGCGAACCAGGCGGCGATCCAGGGCGTGATTGCAGCGGCGCCGCAGCTCGCGACGCTGAAGCCGTATAGCGCTCAGCTGACCGCGCTGTCGCAGGTACCGGCGACGGTCATCGCGGCCGTGTCGGCTCCCGGCGTCTCGACCGAGCTGGCAGCCCTGGCGAAGGTACCGCCGTCTGTCACCAGCTATATGGCAGCACACGCTGGCGATGTCACCACTGCGGCGGCCAAGTCCCCCGGCCAGTGGCGGACGTGGTACTGGATCTGCTTCGGTGGCATCATCGTCTTCCTGCTCTCGATTCCGCTGCTGCGCGGCCGCTGGCGGCCGCGTGACGCCAAGCGCGACGAGGCGGAGCACGAGGCGGTGGTGCAGGCAGAGATGGCCAAGCTGCAGGCAAGCGCGGCCTGACCGTAGCGCTGCACCACAGGGGTAGCATCCGCAACGTAAGCCGGCGGGCCGCTGAAGCGGCCCGCCGGCTTACGTCTGCGGTGCCCGGCATGTTGCCGCGTAGGCGGTAGCGGCCTGCTAATAGCGCTGGTGCATCGCTTCACGCACGGCCGCCAGCGTGCCGGCGGCGATTTCGCAGGCTCGCTGATTCCCTTCGGCCAGCACCGTTCGCAGGTAGCCGGGATCAGCCGCGAGCGCGGCCCGGCGGGCTCGCAGTCCGGCGAACCGCTCGTTGATCGCCTCGATTGCCGCGGCCTTGAGCGCGGCGGCGCCGCCGTCGCCGATCTGAGCTGCCACCGCCTCGGGCGTCGTGTTCCGGCACAGTGCGGTCAGCAAGACCAGGTTGGCGACCTCAGGCCGACGGTGCGGCTCATAGCTGATATGCCGCTGCGAGTCTGTCTTCGCTCTCGACACTAGCCGCGCGGTCTCGTCCGCCGTCGCCCGCAGCGGTATCGAGTTGTGCCGGCTCTTGCCCATTTTCGTGCCGTCCGTGCCGAGCAGCAGCGGCGCCGAGCTCAGCAGTCCGTCGGGCTCGGGAAAGTACGGCGCATCCGGGCAGTAACGCTCGTTGAACCGCCGGGCAATAGTCCTTGTCAGCTCGATGTGCGGCAACTGGTCCTGGCCTACTGGAACCAGGTTGGCCCGGCAGGACAAGATGTCCGCGGCCTGATGGACCGGATAGCTGAACATCAGCCCGGATACCGTCGGTGAGCCGGCGGCCGCGATCTCGTCCTTGACTGTCGGGTTACGGCTAATCTCCGCGACGCTGACCAGGCTGAGGAACGGCAGCAGCAGTTGGTTCAGCGGCTCGACCTGGCTGTGCGCGAAGATCGTGGCCCGGTCCGGGTCGATGCCGAGCGCCAGGTAGTCGGCGACGAGGCCGATGACGATATCGGGCAGGTCGGCGGCCGCTGTCCGGTCGGTGATGGCCTGGTAATCGGCGATCAGGACCAGCAGTTCGACGCCAGCATTCTGCAGCCGGACCCGGTTGCACTGGGAGCCGAAGTAGTGGCCAAGGTGGATCGCCCCAGTGGGCCGGTCACCGGTGAGCACCCGGAATGAGCCGGGGTCTCGCGCAATGGCCTGCTCTAGTTCCGCAGTGCGATCCTGGCTTGCGAGCACGGCCGGCGTCGCTGGCCGTGGCGCTGCCGGGGCGGCGGGCGGCGCGCTGGCAGTTGTTGACGAAACGGGCAGTGATGACGTGAGCGCGGGCATGAGGCGTGCCTCCTGGAGTTGCTGGCCCGCAAGAAGTCGCGCCCGTTGCGATACAGAAACGGCGCTACCCAGCGGGCGCGCCGTCGGAAATGCAAGGACTAGCGGCCGCCTAGAGCGGCCGCCACCAGCAGGTTCGCTGCGGTCGTTGCATGGCCCCATGCTACCCGGACCGGCGTAGCAGCGGCTACCGGCTCAAGGTGCGAACCAGGTCGCCGGGCACCAGGTGGCTGCCCGGCAGCAGAAGTTCCTCAGTCTCGGGCCGCTTGTCAGTGAGAATCCACCGGCACAGAGCCGCGAGCTGGTAGCTGATCAGCGGCGGCACCGCGTCCCCGATGTGCCGGTACATGTTGGACAGCGACCCGGTGAACTGGTAATCGCGGGGGAAGCCTTGCAGCAGCGACATCTCCCGGACGGTGCACAGCCTGTCCTGCTCGGGATGAGCGTAGCGGCCGTTGCCGACGTGCGAGCATTCGCGCTTGATGGTGACGGCCGGCCGGTCCCACCACAGCCTGCCATACACGTCCGGATGACTGCCCAGGTCGCCGCGCGCGGCACGGCCGGTCATCGCTGCCGTCAGCAACCCGCTAGTGTCGCTGTTCGCCCGCAGATCAGCCCAGCTGCCGCCATCGTGCGGGACGGCCGACAGCCGTTGCCGGCACCGGTCTGACCGGAAGGCCGGAGCGACATGCAGCGGGTCGGCCGGATGCGCCTGGCCGGCCGCGACCGGCGGCAGGTCCCAGATGGCGCGCCGTACGTGCGTCGCCTTGGGGTTGACCCGCCAGCCTCGCCACAGGTCCGGCAGCCTGCGGAGTGGCAGTGGCCGCCGGACCGCGACGACGATGGCGCGTTCGCGCCGTTGCGGCAGCCCGAACTCGGTCAGGAAGTGCGTCGCCGCTGACACCTGGTAGCCGATGCCGGATAGCCGTCTCAGCAGCCCGCGCAGGTGCCCGCCGAACCGGCCGGTCACCAGTTCCCTGGCGTTCTCGATCAGCAGTATCTCCGGGCGCAGCAACTCGGCATACGAGCTGAGCTGGCCCACCAGCCCGTTACGGTGATCATCACGGAGGTGATTACTCGCCAGGGTGCGAGAGAAACCGGTACATGGCGGGCACGCAGTCAGCACGACCGGATGCTGGCCGGCCAGCCCCATGGCCTGGCACACGGCGAGCGGATCCGAGCGCGACAGGTCGGCGGCGACTGGTGTCAGGCCGATGTTGGCCGCGTAGCTTGCGTTGCAGCCGAGCGAGCCGGGAGCGGAGCTGGGCTTCCCGAGCTGCGCGTCTGCCGCTCCGATCAGCTTGAAGCCGGCCTGCCGGCTGAATCCGCAACTCATCCCCCCGGCGCCGGAGAACAGGTCGATCACGGTCCACGGCTTGGTCACCAGTTGCCTCCACGTCGGAACACTAGGAGGTTTCGCCGCCCGCCGCCGGGCCGCCGCGGGATTAGCGAGATGCGCGGCGGTTCTCGTCGAAGACCAGGTTCAGCAGCCAGCCGACGAAGCCGACGATGATGGCGCCCCAGAACGCTGGCCAGAAGCCAGTGATGTGGAACGGCAGGCTGAGCTTTCCGGCCAGCCAGCTGCACAGCCACAGCAGGAGCCCGTTCACTACCAGGCCGATAAGTCCGAGCGTGAGGACGTAAAACAAGCAGCCGACGGTCTTGACGATCGGCTTCAGCACGGCGTTGACGATTCCGAAGATCAGCGCGACCGCGATCAGCGTGCCGGCCTTCGAGACGTTGCTGCCGCTCGTCAGCTCGATCCCGGCGATCAGCAGGTGAGCGATGCCGAGCGCGGCGGCAGGAATCAGGATGCGCAACAGGAGCTTCATGCCGCCATCCTGCCATGTCCAGCTAAACGTCATGATCTTCTCGGAGCTGCCTATTAGTGCAGATGTTTGGATATAGGTATGACACCTGGCCTGACTGAGCGGGATGTGCTAGACAGCCCGCGACTTGGCTGCCACCATCACTTGCGGGGAGCGGACGCCGCGGCTTCGCATGCCGCGGCTCGCCGGGGGGAGCGGGGATGGGTTTTGCATGGCAGCCGGACAAAAGAGGCGGCGGCAAGTTCGGCGATCTGTACCGCGACGGCGACGGTGTCGCCCGCGGTTTCTACCGGCGCAGTGCTGTCTGGACCACTCTGCGGAGTCCGGCCGGGCGGCATGCGAATCGCGGCCAGCGGGGCGCTCACGCGTCCCGGCTAGCGGACGCGCCGCCGCGGGCCAGCTGGCGGTCCGGCCCCGAGCGCTGGCGCCGCTGGGCTTGATCTACCAGCGGAAATGGACGAAGATGCGGCCGAAGTTCTTGGAGTCCTTCTCGACTCGGTGGTAGAGGGCCTTGACTTCCTTCTGCTCCAGGAATCGCAGCACGTGCTTCTTCAGCTGACCCGATCCCTTGCCAGGGATGATCTCGACGAGCGGCGCCTTGGTCCGGACGGCTTCGTCGATGACAGAGCGGAGCGCGCGGTCGATGTCATGACCGCGGTTATAGATGTCGTGCAGGTCGAGCTTGAGCTTCATCGGCGTCTCCGGGTCGCGTACCACAGGCTACGCGCTTACCTGGCGGGCGCGCCTAACGAGTCGCCGCCCACCCGGAGACCGCCCGTCGTCAGGGTGTCGGGATCAGTACTTTGCCGATGATGTAGACTGTGCCGTTGGCGGTGTGGATGTTGCCGCAGGTCACTAGTGCGGAGTTGAGCCGGTAGTCGGTACCCGACTTTACCGGGCGGACCGGAAGGCCGACCAGCGTCGTCACCGGTGTCCCGGCGGCGAAGTCAGCCGGGGTCACCTGGCTCTTGACCATATGGTATTCGAGCAGTTTGCCCAGGTCAGCCTTGTTTGCCATGAGTGTCTTCAGGTTCCCGCTGCCGAGCGCGCGGAGGGCCGCGTCGTCGGGCGCGAATACGGTGATCGTCGTTGCGGAATTCAGCATCGTGGTCAGGCCGGCCTTGTCGATGGCGTGGGCCAGCTCGCTGAGCTGCGGGTTGTGCGAGATTGCGGTGCCGGTGGGTTCCGACATCATCGCGCGGAGGCTGCCCGTGCCAGTGGCCGGCAGCTTATTGCAGGCATAGCCGACCGTTCCGGTCGTCGCGGGCGTTGCTGACGATGCAGCCATCGGGCTGTGATTGCTAGCCGGCTTGGTGCTGCCTGCAGCCTTGTGGCCGGCTGTCGTGCCGGCGGTCGAGTGCCCGCCTGAACTGCAGCCTGCGGCGGCCATGCCGATGCCGATCACTGCAGCAGACACCCCGAGAAATGTTGACTTCACGAAATCATCTCCTGATCGGACCACCTAACGTTGTGTGCTCACGCAAGTGCGTTGTGTCATCACAGCACGTACCCGTCACTGAGGCGGAGCCGGCCCGGCGGTTCTTACCTCGCCATGGACCCGAGCCGGTCAGGACCGGAGGATGGCGGGCCAGCCGGGTTGCGCGGACGTTGAGCGCTGCCGGTTCCTAGCGGTCTGCAGCTAGACGTGTGCGCACCGCTGTCACGGGTACGAAACCGCTGTCACGGGTACGAAAAGGCTGCGCTAAATCGGCAGGCCCGTTCGAGCGCGTCCGCCAGCGCTGTCATGGCCGCCATCGCCCGGAAAGGGCACGATTCACGTGGGGGGGGGCCAGATGAGCAGCATGCCTGACCGGGATGGTCCCAGCAGGCCCGGCAGCGCCGGGCCGGCGCAGGCCGGGCAGCCCGGCAGTCAGCCCGGCAGTCAGCAGGACGCTGGGCAGACCCAGCAGGACGCTGGGCAGGCCCAGCAGGACGCACGGGAAAGCCAGCAGGCCGTCTGGGGCACTGAGCCCGGCCCACGGGCCGCCGCTGTCAGCCAAGCCGAGACCAGGGTCACCTGGCGCCGGATCTTCCAGTACTGGATCGATGCGTTCTTCGTCTCGCTGATCCCGTACCTGGTGTCGATACCGTTCGACCGCAGCAGCAGCACCATCATGCACATCGTCGGAGGAGTGCTCTATGTTGTCCTCTTCGCGCTGATCGGCCTCTGGTACTGGGTCATCTGGCCGCACTCGCACAACGGCCAGACGTTCGCAATGAAGTGGTTCGGGCTGAGGGTGATCAGTAAGCACGGCGGAGCGGCCAGCATGACTCAGCTGTTCATCCGCTGGATCAGCCTGCTCCTTGACTCGGCGCCATGGTTCTGGCCGTTCACCGGGCTGCTCGGGCTGATCGTCATGCTCAGCTCACGGTACCGTCAGCGGATCGGCGACCACCTGGCACGGACGCTGGTGATCAGGCCCGCCATCCGGAGTTACGGCGGCGAGGGCAGCACTGGCGGGTCTAGCCCGTACGGGGCAGCGCAGCCCGAGCCGGGCGTCGGCCAGGAGGTGGGCGCGGGCCCGCACGGGCGAGGTGAGACGCACTTACCGGCGCTGCCGGGTTCTCCGGATTCGCCGGGCCGCCAGCGGAGTTTGGCGGCCTGGCCGGAAGCGGCGTCGTAGCGCTACCGTCCGGCCCGCGGCGTCGTAGCGCGAGGCTCTCGCGGCGCTGCCAGCCGGTAATACCGGACGCCATTCTCATCGGCCTGGCTGACCGCGACGCCTTGAGCTGTCAGCAGGTCCAGGTGGTACACGGTCTCGCAGACGGCCAGCATCTGGTTCATCAGGTCGAGGTCGCCGAGCGTGCGCTGGCGCGACGTCCAGGCAATCGACCGCGCCACGTCGTAGCCTGTGCGCTCGCCGCCTGCGAGCACGCCGGCCATGATCTGCAGCCGCTCGGCATGATGGTGCGTCAGTTCGTCAATCCGCGCATGCGCGCTGTCGGACACCGGGCCGTGAGCGGGCAGCAGCCGCATGTCGGGCATCCTGCGCACCACGCTGAGGGACTGCAGGTAGTCGCGCAACGGCTCCGCCGACGGCGCTTCCTGGAAGCCGATTGACGGGGTGATGTGCGGTAGCACGTGATCGCCGGCGAAAAGCAGTCGCGCCTGCGTGTCGGCGAAGACCACGTGCCCGCGGGTGTGGCCGGGCGTCTCCACGGCGGTGAGGGTGCGCGAGCCGACCTCGAAGATCTGCTGGCCGCTGATCCACTCGTCGGGTGCTTCGTAGCCGAGCGCCGCTCCGACGGTCGTGCCTGGCCGCAGGGCGGGATGGCCGGGAGATAGCGCGTCGAAGCTCGCGCCGGCCGCCGGGCTCGCAGTGGCGCCGGGCTGCGGACGGCCGGCCAGGCTGCCCGAAGTTACCTCGGCGAGGCGGTCGGCGACGTCGGCCGCGCCGGCCACTCGCAAGACCGCTAGCTGGGCGCGCAGCGGCTGGAAGTCACCCGACAGCAGCCCGTCGATCGATGGCTTCTCGCCCTCGCCCAGCGCGATCGGAGTCCCGAACAGCCGCCGGACTTCGACTGCCTGGGTGTAATGGTCACGGTGCATATGAGTGACCAGGAACTGGCGGACATCCCCCAGCCCGGCACCGATGGCGGCGAGTGAGCGCTGTAGCTGCTCAAGCGCGTTGGCCAGCGCCCAGCCCGAGTCGATCAGCACCAGGCCGCTGCCGGCCTCGATCGCGTAGACGTTGACGGCCCGCAGCGCGTCCGAGGGCAGCGGCAGCGGAATCCGGTGTACTCCGGGCGCGACCGGGTGCGCGCCTTCCTCGGTCCACGCGTACCGATCCGCCAAGGTCGCCCCTCTGCCTGCCGCCCGATTAGATGCCGGAACTACAAGTATGCGGTGCCTCGCCCGGTTACCGGTGAGCCGGTGGCATTCACCCGATGAACGCCGGCCCGCCAGCGGGGGTCCAGAGCCCGACGCCGTCACGGTCGGATTCGGCGGCAAGCTCCTGCGACTGGAGGTAGCGCAGATGCGAGAGCACCTCGCCGATGGCGGCCTGGCGCTGGAACGACGCTAGCTCAGACCACGGTCGCGACCATGTCACCCCGGTAGCGACCTGCCACGCGGAGAGCCCGCCGGGAGCCGCCCCGCCGAGGATCTCCGACGCCTCGGCCAGCCGTTCAGAGTGGTGCCCGGCGAGGTCGTCGAGGCGGGAGTCAAGGTCGGTGAACCGGTACTCGTGCGCCGGCAGGACCTCTCGCGGCTGGATGCCGCGCAGCGCGTCGAGCGACGCCAGGTAGTCCTTCAGCGGGTTCGACTCCATGTCGTACGAGGACACGTTCGGCGTGATCCGCGGCAGGACGTGATCACCGGTCAGCAGCACGTCGTGAGTCGCGTCGTGGAAGCACAGATGACCGGGCGTGTGGCCGGGAGTCCAGACGGTGCGCAGCCGCAGGCCCGGCACGTCGATCTTCTCGCCGTGCTCGAGCAGCCGGTCGGCTCGAACCATCGGCTCGGCCTGGGCGATGTGCTGCCTGCTCGCCGCGAGCTCGTCCAGGTGACTCGGGGGCGCCCCGCACCAGCGCAGGTAGGCGGCCACGTTGTCGCGCATCATGAGGTTGCTGCCGCGCAACTCCAGGAAGGCGTCCTCGGCCGGATGCATGCCGACCCACGCGCCGGTCAGTTCCCGTACCTTGCCGGACTGGCCATGGTGATCGGGGTGCACGTGGGTGACGAGCACGGCCGTGACTGCGGCGAGCGGGATCTCGCAATCGCCCATCCCGGCCGTCAGTGCCCGCCAGCTGTCCGGGTGATTCCAGCCGGGATCGATCATGACGAAGCCAGCGTCGTGCTCGATCAGGTAGGTCAGGACGTAGCGGAGCGGGTTGCCGATGATCGGTACCGGCACCGACCATACGCCGCCGGTGACCTTCTCGACCGGCGGGAACTCGGCTCGCCGCCATGCCTCACGCTGCCGCGTGCCGGTTACCTGCATCGGTGTTCAGATTCCCTTCGGGCCCGGCCAGTCCGCGATCGGTTGACATGGCATCCGGCACCATGCTTCGCTCAGAGCCGGGCAAGAAAGTATAACTGATTTCAGTTTTGCGCCCTGGGCGCCTTCGCCCGCGACCCGGGCAGCCGATCCGACGAGAGGTAACGCCGATGAGCGACGATTTCCGCGCCAGGGCAAGGGCCTGGCTTGCGGCCAACGCTCCGCGCCGGGCAGCCGGTGATGACGAGGCCGAGGCGGAGAGCCGGGGCCAGGCCGCTGTGATCGCCGAGCATAAAGCGTTCCAGGCGAAGCTTCACGCCGCCGGGTTTGCCGGGATCACCTGGCCGAGGGAGTACGGCGGGCAGGGGCTGACCAGTGCCGAGCAGATCATCTGGAGCCAGGAGTCGGCCGGCTACGACCTGCCGACCGGCGTCTTCTTCATCGGCCTGTCCATGCCTGGCAACACGCTCGTGGAACTCGGCACCGACGCGCAGAAGCGGCGTTACTTGCCGAAGATGCTGAGCGGGGAGGAGATCTGGTGCCAGCTGTTCTCCGAGCCGGGCGCCGGGTCCGACGTCGCGAGCCTGCAGACCAGTGCGGTGCGCGACGGTGACGAGTGGGTGCTGAACGGCGAGAAGGTGTGGACGTCGGGTGCCCAGTACAGCGACTTCGGCGCGATCCTGGCCAGGACCGACCCGACTAAGCCCAAGCACAACGGCATCAGCATGTTCATCGTTGACATGCACGCGCCCGGCGTCACAGTCCGGCCGCTCAAGGTAGCTACCGGGCACTCGCCGTTCAACGAGGTGTTCTTCGACAACGTGCGGCTGCCTGCCGGCGCGCTGATCGGCGAGGAGAACAAGGGGTGGGACGCGGCTGTGGTCATGCTGAGGCACGAGCGGATCGCCATCGGCACCATGGGCTCGTCCCGCACCAGCCCGCTGGCTTTCAGCACGCTTCGTGACCTGGCGGCCGGACTTGGCAAGACCGCCGACCAGGGCGTCCGGCGCGAGCTCGCGGAACTGTATGCCAGGAGCCGGGCAGTCCAGCTGTTCGCGCTGCTCCTGCGCGAGGAGACGCAAGCCGGGCGGCTACCGGGCGCCCGTGGCTCGGTGGCCAAGCTGGCCGGATCCGATCTTGGCCGGTTCGCCGGAAACGTTGCTGCCGACGTGCTCGGCGACCAGCTCGCGGCGTTCGACACCGACGAGCTAGCGGCGGTGAGCACCGCGATCGTCGCCGCACCGGGCAGCGCCATCGCGGGCGGCACCAGCGAGATCCAGCGCAACATCATCGGCGAGCGCGTGCTCGGCCTGGCCAAGGACCCCGGTGTCGACCGGGCCACCCCGTTCAACCAGCTGCGTGTCGGCACGCAGCGCGAGCAGTAAGGCCCGGACATGACACTGATACTGACCGATGAAGAGGTCGCGCTGGCTGACTCGGTGCGGAAGTTCGTCGCCGACCGCAGCCCGCTGACCTCGCTGCGGCAGCTCATCGCCTCCGGTGAGCCTTTCGACGCCGGGGTCTGGAAGCAGATGACCGCGCAGCTCGGCCTTGCCGGGCTGACCATACCGGAGTCGTATGGCGGCGCGGGGGCCGGTTACTCCGCGCTGTCGGTAGCGCTGACCGAGCTCGGCGCCGGCCTGGTGGCCTCGCCGCTGCTCGGCTGCCTGCTGGCCGCCGAGGCGGTGCTGCGGCTCGGCGACGACACGGCGAAGCAGGGGTTGCTGCCCAATATCGCCGCGGGCGAGCTGATCGTGACGCTCGCCGTGGCCAGTAGCGCAGGCGGCCAGGTGACCGCATCCGGCGCTGGCGATGGCACCGTGCTCACCGGCACCGTGTCACCGGTGCTGAACGGGGCCGAGGCAGACGTGCTGCTGGTGCCGGCTGACGGTGCCGACGGCAAGGCCATCTACCTGGTACAGGGCGGTGCGGACGGCCTCGCGCGGACCCGGCTGACGGCGGTTGACCACAGCCGGTCGCTTGCCAGGATCACGCTGGCTGGCACGCCGGCCCGCGCCCTGGCTGGTGATGCAGCCGCCGCGCTCGCCGCCGCCGCCGACCTGGCCAACCTGGCACTTGCCGCGGAGTCAGCTGGCGCGATGAAAGCCTGCCTGGACATGACCAGCGGGTATGCGCGGATCCGGGTGGCCTTCGGCCAGCCGATCGGGGCGTTCCAGGCGGTCAAGCACCGGCTTGCGGATATGGAGAAGTCCTTCGAGCTCGGGTACGCGGCGCTGCGGGACGCGGCGCGGGCCGGCGACGAGAAGCCCGGTGACTTCCCGGTCGCGGCATCGGTGGCCAGGGTGCTGCTGGCCAGCGCCTACGCCGAGGCAGCCGTCGACACCGTGCAGTTGCACGGTGGCATCGGCTTCACCTGGGAGCACGATGCGCACCTGTATTACAAGAACGGGCTGTCAAACAAGGTCTTGCTGGGCGGTCCGGGCGAGCAGCTTGACCGGCTAGCCGACGCACTCGGGATCTAGGCGGCTCAAGATCTTGCCGGGAACGGGCAAGATCGGCGCGCGGCAAAAGCAGAACGGGTTCTGGAAAGCGGGTCAGTGGTGCCACAGGCAGGGCCGGCCACTCCGTCGACTGCCGCCCAGCACGGCAGGCACGACCGGATCCTGGCTGCCGCGACCGCCATGCTGGCGGCTGGCGGCGAGGACGCGCTGCAGATGAAAGACCTGTCGCAGCGTGCCGGGGTATCACTGGCCACGCTGTACCGGTACTTCCCGGCCAAGGATCACGTGCTGCTGGCCATCCTGCTCAGCAGGTACTCGGCGGCGCAGGCGCAGGTTGCCGCCGAGGCTCCGGCTGGGGCTACCGCGCGCGAGCGCGTGACGGGCCATCTGCTCCGCGAGTTCCGCGCGGCGCAGCGCGAGCCGCGCCTGACAGCCGCGCTCAGCCGGGTGATCAGCGAGACGAGCCGGAGCTACAGCGAGGTCCTGGAACGGGTTGAGCACCTGCATTTGCAGACGCTCGAGCAGGTAGCCGGCGCCGGCCAGCCGATCAGCGCTGAGCAGCGCCGGCTACTGCCCGTTGTGCAGGCAATCTTCGGTGCGGCGACGCGACGCTGGCTGGCCGGCGTCTCGTCACCGGCCCAGGCCCGGTTCGAGATCAGGGCCGGTTGCCGGCTGCTCGACCTGTCCGACGCGGTCGTTGCCGAGGACTCGCTCCAGGCCGTTCCGGCAGGCTAGGTTTGCCCGCATGCCGGCACCCGCAGCCACGGTCGACCCCATGACGATAGACACCGCCGCGATCGACTCGATCGCCGCTCGGTTCGCCGCCAGGGCCGGACAGCCCGGCTTCGCCTACGGTGTCGTCGCCAACGGCGCACTGGTGTACTCGGGCGGTTGCGGTGAGCGATGGACTGGCGGGCTGGTGCCGGACGCGCGCACCGTGTTCCGCATCGCGTCGATGACCAAGAGCTTCACCGCAGCCATGGTGCTGGTGCTGCGGGACCGCGGCGCGCTCCGGCTGACCGACGCGGCGGAGAGCCACCTGCCGGAGTTGCACGGCGTGCGGCTGGTATCGCCGGACTGCCCGCCGATCACGATCAGGCACCTTCTGACGATGACCGCTGGCTTCCCCACCGATGACCCCTGGGGTGACCGGCAGCAGGGGCTTGACCCTGCGGAGTTCGGTCGGCTGCTGGCCAGCGGCGGCGTCCGGTGCGCTTGGGCGCCGGGCACCGTGTTCGAGTACTCCAACCTGGGCTACGCCATCCTCGGCAGGATCATCGAGGCCGTCACCGGCGAGGACTACGCCGATGCCGTGACCGGGCACCTGCTCGTGCCGCTTGGCATGGGGCAGACCGGGTTCGAGGCGTCAGAGTTTGACCCGGCGGTGCTGGCCCGCGGCTACCGCCAGGACAGCGGGAGCTGGCTGGAGCTGGAGCCCGATGGCTACGGCGCCTTCGCTCCGATGGGCGGCATTTTCAGCTGCCTGGCGGACCTGGCCCGCTGGGTTGCCGGGTTCGCCGCCGCGTTCCCGGCGCGCGGGCAGGAAGTGCGCGGCCAGGGCCAGAGGGTCGACCTGCCACACCCGCTGAGCCGGGCGTCGCGGCGCGAGATGCAGTTCGGCCAGGTGGCCATCACCAGCGGGGGCGACGGCGTTGTGCTGCGGCAGACCGGCCCGCTCTCGCTCAGCTACGGATTCGGGTTGTTCGCTGAGGACGACGCGACGCTGGGCACGATCATCCAGCACAGCGGCGGTTACCCCGGCTACGGCAGCCAGATGCGCTGGCATCCGGCGACCGGTGCCGGCACCGTCGTGCTGGCGAACGGCACCTACGCCAGCGCCGGGAGCCTGGCCGCTGAGCTGCTGGCCGCTGTCATCGGCAGGCAGGCCGCGACGGCGCCGCGCCCGGCCCGGCCCCGGCTGCGCGGGCCGGTCCCGGCGCCTGGCGGTCCGTGGCCGGAGACCCTGGCGGCGCGCGAAAGCGTCGACGCGCTGCTGCAAGACTGGGACGATGCGGCGGCGCGCGCGATCTTCTCGCCGAATATCGAGCTGGACCGGCCGATCACGCAACGGCGGGCCGACGTCGCGCGACTCCGCGAGCGCATCGGCCAGTTCCGCGCCGACCCGGGCAGGCCGGCCGAATGCGACTCGCCCGCGCACTCCAGGTGGTGGCTGACCGGCGAGCGCGGCACGGTAGCGGTCCAGATCAAGCTGGCGCCACTGCAGCAGCCGCTGGTGCAGCAGCTCATCGTCCCGCTTCCGCCAGCGCCGGACTCAGCCCTGCACGACATCCTGCAACTGCTCGTCCGCTCAATTGGCAGCGAGGCCGCTGACTGGCCGGCCGGGCTCGAGGTGGCGGACGGGCTCGATCGCGGTGAGGTGCTGCGACGGCTGCGGCTCGCGGCCGCCTGGGCCGGGCCGTGTCAGCTCGACAGCTATCTGGCCGGGAACGGGCGCTCCAGCGCGACTCTGTTGCTGACCGGCCCGGCCGGAAGTGTCGAGCTGACGGCCGAGATTGGCGAACCAGGGCATGCGCTCACCCGCTTTACCGTCTCGCTCCGCACGTCACCAGCATGACCCGGCTTCGCGCCAGCGCTCGCCGCCGGGGAGCTAGCGCTGCGCCCGAATGGATGTGAGTTTTCTGTTGCTATAGCAACAGAAAACTGGTTCTCCGGCTGGTTCCGTGGGTGGTTTTATCGTCCGGGGAGGCTGGGCCGGAGGCCGCCGAGGGCGAGCATTCCGAGCGCGATCATGGGTTCGGGTCCGTGGAATCCGAACGCGGCGCGTGTGATGGCGCGCAGTTTG
>DAHVAR010000049.1 GCA_027314515.1 Actinomycetota bacterium | reverse complement strand
CGGCGGCCGGGAGCCCTCACGACTGTTCTGGGTAAAGCGAGCGAGCGGCTAGAGGCTGACCGTCTGGCCGCCGTCCACCACCAGCGTCTGACCGGTCATGAACGAAGAGGCGTCGCTGGCCAGAAACACCGCGGGGCCGGCCATCTCCTCCGGAGCTGCCCACCGCTTCATGGCCGACGACGCTACCGTGGCCGGCCCGATCGACGGGTCCTCCCAGAGCGTCCGGTTGAGGTCGGTAGCGGTCCATCCCGGACAGAGCGCGTTCACCCGGACCCCGGCCGGGCCCCACTCCACGGCCAGCGACTGGGTGAGCGAGATCAGTCCTGCCTTCGACGCGCCGTACGGGCTCATCATTGGCGAGGCGCCAAGGCCGGCGACGGACGCGACGTTGATCACCGAGCCGTGGCCCCGCTCGAGCAGGTGCGCGGCAAACGCGTGGCAGACATAGACCGCCGAGCTGAGGTTCAGCCGGATCAGCTTGTCCCAGCCGGCCAGCCTCAGGTCGCGAAACGGCACCATGAAATTGGAGCCGCCGGCATTGTTGATGACGATGTCGACCTGGCCGAGTTGATCGATGGCGGCCGAGACCGCGCTGGCCACAGCGTCATAGCTGGTCACGTCCGCGGGGATGACGAACGCCTTGCAGCCGGCCGCGCCGACGCCTGCCGCGGTCTCGGCCAGCCCGTCGGCGCTGCGCGCGACAAGCGCCACATCCGCGCCGGCCTCGGCGAGCGCTACCGCGACGACGCGCCCGATGCCGCGCGACGCGCCGGTCACGAAAGCCTTCTTGCCAGTCAGGTCAAACAAGCTCACGGTGAGTCCTTCCATTCAGTAGGCAGCGGCCAGGCAGCCGGATTGACCCGGCGCACTATCTCATCCAGCACTATCCGGACGTAGCGCTCCCCCACCCACAGATGCTTGGCGCCCGGCACGCCGATGACCTCCGCCTGCGGCACCCGGCGGAACCGCTGGCGAGCCTGCGCCGGCCGAAGGTAGTCATCATGCTCAGGAACCAGCGCGAGCACCGGCTTGCCGGCCTGCGCCCAGGCGTCGAGATCGGCATCCTCCGCCCGGCGCAGCGGCGGTGAGAGCAGGATCGCGCCCTCGACATCGGGATCGTTGCCCCAGCGGAGCGCTAGCTCGGTACCGAACGACCAGCCGAGCAGCCAGAGCCTGGGCAGTTCGAGGTCAGCACAGTAACCGATGGCAGCGGCAACGTCGTGCCGCTCGGCCTGGCCGGCACCGAACTCGCCCTCGCTTCGGCCACGGCCGGAGCGCGTGCCGCGAGTATTGAACCTGAAGACCGCGAGATCGGCCAGCGCCGGCAGCCGGAAGGACGCCTTGCGCAGCACGTGGCTGTCCATCATGCCGCCGTGCGTCGGCAGCGGGTGCAGGCAGATCAGCGTCGCCACCGCTGGCCGGACGGCAGGTCGCGCCAGTTCGCCGACGAGCGTCAGCCCGTCTGCGGTAACGAAGCTCACGTCCTGGCGTCGTGCGGGCAGAACAGTGCTCGCGGTGATCTCGGTCATCGTGTCCTTACCGGTGCGTCTGCGGGCCGGGGCCCGGCCGTCGCGGCCGTCGCTGCCAGCATGCGCTGTGCCAATGCCTGCGCTCTTCCGGTCCCGGCGCGTGCGCGGGCCAGACCACCAGATGCGCGATGCCGGGCCCGAGTTCCTGATCGCAGCCAGGGCAGCGGTAGGTTTTCGCCGCCGCCGCGCCGGGGACCTGCCGCACTATCCAGGCGCCGTCCGGCCACTCCTGCGTCTGCGGCGGGCCGAGCCGCGCAACAGAGTCGTCGGCTGCCTTTGCCGGACGCGGTCGGCGGGCGCGGCGCGGCCTGCCCGGAGCGTCTCCCGGCAACCGCCGTGCCTTGCGAGGGCTCACCTGGACCACCTGCGCCAGCTAGCGAGCCGGCCGCGGAGCGGCGCCGAACGTGATCCCGGCGGCCGCGCGCTCTGCGAGCAGCGGCGGCGGAGCGAACTCCGGGTAACCATAGGCTTCGTGCATCGCCGCCAGCCCGGCCAGCACCGCCGCCGCCCCGGTGGCGTCGATCAGCTCGAACGGCCCCTGCGGGTAGCCGCAGCCAAGTGTCATCGCGGTGTCGATATCTGCCGCGGTCGCATAGCCGTCCTGGACCATCCGGACCGCATCGGCCAGGTGCGGGTACAGCAGCGCGGCGACCAGGAAGCCTGGCCGGTCCGGTGCGCGGACGGTGGTGAGCCCGAGCCGGCCGGCCAGCGCTGTCCCGGCTGCCACCGCCACCGCCGAGCTGACGCTGGTCTGCACGATCTCGGCGAAGCGCCCGGCGCCGCGCTTTCCCGTCAGGTGCAGGCCAACCGTGTCCTGCGGCCGGCCTGCCGCAAGCGAGGCAGGCAGCACCGGCCGCCAGGCGTCCGCCGCGACCAGGACGAGGTCGCTCGGGTCAGCCGCGTTCGCAGTCACGCTGATGCCAGCGGCGGCCATCGCGCTGGCCAGATCTTCCTCCAGATCGTCCCCGGCACCGATCAGCGTGACGCTGTCCGGAGCTGCCGCGTCAGGCCCGTTCCCGCCGTGCGGGTCGGCGCCGCCCGGAGATCCGCCGTACTGGTAGATACCACGGCCGGCCTTGCGGCCGGTCCGGCCGGCGTCGGCGAGGCGGCGCAACAGCGGAGCCGGCGCGTACCGCGGCAGGCCGAATTCGCCGTGCAGCACCTCCATGATGGACAGCGCGGTGTCCAGCCCGATGAGGTCGAGCAGCGCAAGCGGACCCATCGGCAGGCCGACCCCGGCCGTCGCCGCGAGGTCGATGTCCGGGCCGGTGGCGTAGCTGGTCTCGAGCAGGTGCACGGCGTGATTAAGGTACGGCAGGAGCAACGCGTTTGCGATAAACCCGGCGCGGTCGCTGACTTGCACTGGCGTCTTGCCGAGGCGACGAGCGAGAGCGGACACGGTATCCGCCACGCCATCGCTGCTGACCACGGTCGACACGACCTCGACCAGGCGCATCACCGGAGCGGGATTGAAGAAATGCATGCCGATGACACGGCCTGGGTGCTCGCTGGCTGCCGCGATCGCGGTGACCGAGAGCGAGGAGGTATTCGATGCCAGAATGGCGTCGGGTCTGCACGCCCGGTCGAGTTCGGCGAAGATCTGCCGCTTGATCTCCATTCGCTCCGGCACGACCTCGATAGCCAGGTCCGCCGCGGCGAGCTCGCCGAAGCCCGCCGCTGGCCGGACGCGGCCCCGGATCTCTGCCTGCTCGGCGGCGGTGAGCCTGCCCCGGCTGACGGCGCGCGAAAGGCTGGCATCCAGGAGCCCGATGCCGCGGTTCAGCGCCGCCACGTCGGCCTCGATCGCGACGACCCCGATCCCGGCGCGCGCGAATACCTCGGCAATCCCGGCACCCATGGTCCCGAGGCCTACCACCGCGACCTCTGCAATCTCCATGGCCGCGAGATTACAGCCGGATCCGCACCGGTCCGCTCCCGCCTGCCTGATGTCGGTTGCTGCCGTAATGTGATCACATAGGTGTGGGCTTCATTCCTCTCGTCAAGTGAGTCGCCGATGCCGTACCCGGACCGCAGCCACGCACTCGACCACGTAGTGGTCCTGATGTTCGAGAACCGCTCGTTCGACAACCTGCTCGGCCGGCTCTACCAGCCGGGTGAGGTGCCCTCGTTCGAGGGCGTGATCGGCAAGGACCTGACCAACCCGATCCCTGACTGGGCAGCGGACCCCGGCGACGGGTCCGGGAGCGTGCGCTATGGCGTCGCGGTCGGCCTGAACACGCCCAGCCCGGATCCCGGCGAGGAGTACCAGCACGTCAACACGCAGTTGTTCGGGATAATCGACCCGGCGGCCAACCGGAACGTGCTGGCCGGCAAGATGGTCGTGCCGTACAACGCGCCGGCCGATCCGCGGCAGCCGCCGTCGATGGACGGGTTCGTCACCGACTACATCAGCGCGTTCACGGCCGAGATGAGCCGGACTCCGCGCTACGGCGAGTACGCGCAAATCATGACCGGCTACACGCCCGGTCAGCTGCCCGTCGTCTCCGCGCTGGCGCGCGGCTTCGCCTCGTTCGATCACTGGTTCTGCGAAGTTCCCTCGCAGACCTTCACCAACCGGTCCTTCTTCCACGCCGCGAGTTCGTCCGGCCTGGTGAACAACCTGACGCCGCCGGAGTCCTTCCCGCTGCGCAACACGGCCGAGACGATCTTCGAGCGGCTGGACGCGGCCGGCCTGAGCTGGAAGGTCTACTGCGACCCGTCCAGCCGCATGTCGCTCACCGGAGTCATCCACGCGCCGCGGCTGTGGCCGTATTTCGGCACGAAATTCGTCACCACCGACGAGTTCCTGCAGGACTGCGCCGACGGCAGCCTGCCGGCCTACTCGTTCATCGAACCCAACCTGCTGTACGGGCACAACGACATGCACCCGGCGTTCGACGCGCTCTTCCCCGACTCGCCGATCGATCCGCCGTCGTCACTGCTCGGCGGCGAGGCGCTGCTGGCGGAGATCTACAACGCGGTCCGGTCCTCCTCCTCCGAAACGGGCTCGAATTCCTGGAACACGCTGCTCGTGATCACCTTCGACGAGCATGGCGGTACCTACGACCATGTTCCGCCGCCGCTGGTGCCGCCGCCGTACCAGGGCGCGCCGCCGGGTCAGCTGGGCTTCGCCTTCAACCGGTCCGGGCTGCGGGTGCCCGCATTCGCGATCTCGCCCTGGATACCCGAGCAGACCGTGGTCACGACCGAGTTCCGCAACACTTCGGTGATCGCGACCTTGCGGCAGCGGTGGCAGCTCGGCGAGCCCCTCACCGGCCGGGACGCCGTGGCCGCCGAGCTATCGCCGGTCCTGTCGCTGGATCAGCCGCGCGATCCCGATAGCTGGCCCGAGATCACTGCACCGCAGGTGCCGCCCTACACCGGGAAGATACCGGCGCCGGGCGCGGCACTGAACGGCTTGTGCAAGGACGCGTTCCGGGCGGTCTTGGCGCTGGCCGAGCATCGCGGCAAACCCAGCCCAGCGGCGGTCAACGACGAGAACCTCAGCCGGGCCGACGGCCTGGCGCTGCTGGATGACCTGGCCGGCGACGTGTTCACCCGGCTGCAGGGCAGCTAGCCCGACGTTCGCGGTCCGGCTGGCAACGGGATCTCGCGCCAGTTCCGCGAACCCGCAGCCATCGACCGCTGACAATTGCCCAGACTCAGCGGCGCAGTGCGGTTTCCCGCTCCATATGCGACAGCTTCTCGGGGTTGCGCACGGCGTACAGCCGGGTGATGAGGCCGTCGTCGATGCGCGCCGCTATGACGGTGTCGATCGCGCCGTCGAGCCGGACGATCAGCGCCGGGTAGCCATTGACCTGCGCTGGATGCAGCGACACCTCGGCAGCGATCCTGCCCAGCCCGGCGGTCAGCAGGCGGGCTACCTTGCCGGCCCCCACGATGGGCCGCAGGACGGCCTGCTTGACTCCGCCGCCATCGCCCAGGAGCACGACATCCGGCGCGAGAACGTCGAGCAGGCGCTGCAGGTCGCCTGTTTCGATCGACCGCTGGAACGCTTCGAACGCGTCTTTTGCCTGGGCCGGGGAAACGACTCGGCGCGGCCGCCGGGCGGCTACGTGCGCCCGTGCTCGGTGGGCGATCTGGCGGACGGCGGCCGGGCTCTTACCGACGGCTTCGCCGATCTCGTCGTAGCCGACGTCGAACACCTCGCGCAGTACGAACACCGCCCGCTCGGTCGGCGTGAGCGTCTCCAGCACCAGCAGCATCGCCATCGAGACACTGTCGGCAAGCTCGACGTCCTCGGCTACGTCGGAGGCAGTGAGCAGCGGCTCGGGCAGCCAGGGGCCGACGTAGGACTCCCTGCGGCGGCTGAGCGTACGCAGCCGGCCGAGTGCCTGGCGGGTGGTGATCCGGACCAGGTAGGCACGCTGATCCCGGACCTCGCCGAGGTCGACGCCCGCCCATCGCAGCCAGGTCTCCTGCAGGACGTCCTCCGCGTCGGCAGCCGAGCCGAGCATCTCGTAGGCGACCGTGAAGAGCAGGTTCCGATGGGCGACGAAGGCCCCGGTTGCGGGGTCCATCCGCGTGTCGCCGGCCACCTGGCCGGCCGTGGCCGCTGCGGTGGGTGCGTTCGCCGCGTTGGCTTTGCCCGGTGTGCGCTCGCTCGTCACGGCTGCTCCTGCCTGCCCGCTGCGGACGGTGCCACGCGCACAAGACGCCGGTAACAGCGGCGCTTGTGACACCGGCGCGCTGTGGCGTACATCACATCGCCAACCCTGTCACAGGGAGCGGGTCTGATGGCATCTCGTGTTCGTTCAGTGCAGCACCACGAGTGAGGACGAGGCCATGGATCCCCGATTCGACATGTTCGGCAACGAGCTCGCCATCAAGTTCGCCAAGCGGTTCGCAAACGCCAGCCTGGTGATCGCGCAGTCACCGCTGCCGAAGTCCACGCAAGAACTGGCTGCCCTGCGCGCCAGCCAGATCAACGGCTGCGGCTGGTGCATCGACATGCACGCCAAGGACGCGGCTGCCGCCGGCGAAACCTCGGTCCGGCTCAGCCTCGTCGCCGCCTGGCGCGAGGCCACCGTCTTCACCGAGGCAGAGCGGGCCGCGCTGGCACTCGCCGAGGAGGGCACCCGGCTCGCCGACGCCCACACCGGCGTGTCCGACGAGACCTGGGCCCAGGTGCGCAAGCACTACGACGACGACCAGATCGCCGCGCTGGTCGCCCTGGTCGCCCTGATCAATGCCGCCAACCGGCTCGCCGTGATCGTGCACCAGCAAGGCGGCTCCTACGAGCCCGGCATGTTCGCGGCCATGTTCAGCTGATGCGGGCGAACCCGGCCCGGCATCAGTCACTCCTGGCCGGGTGCGCCAGCCAAGCCCGGCTGTCGCCCGGCCGCGCTCGTCTCCCCCAGTGCCGCTCATCCGCATGCCACCGCCCGCTAGAGTCTGGCTGTGCGGCTCGTCATCGCCCGGTGCAGCGTGGATTACACCGGGCGGCTGTCCGCTCATCTTCCGCTGGCTACCCGCCTGATCATGGTCAAGGCGGACGGCTCCGTGCTCATCCACAGCGACGGCGGCTCGTACAAGCCGCTGAACTGGATGTCGCCCCCCTGCCGCCTAACCGAATCCAGCGCGGCTGAGTGGATCGTCACCGGCAAGTCCGGTGAGACGCTGGCCATTCACCTCCAGGACGTCATCAGCGACTCGTCCGTGGACCTCGGCGTCGATCCCGGCCTGGTGAAGGACGGCGTCGAGGCCCACCTGCAGGAACTGCTGGCGGCTCAGCTGCACATACTGGGCGAGGGGTGGCGGCTGGTGCGCCGGGAGTACCCGACGGCGATCGGGCCGGTCGACATCATGTGCCGGACCGCCGCGGGCGCCAGCGTCGCCGTCGAGATCAAGCGCCGCGGCGAGATCGATGGCGTCGAGCAGCTGACGCGTTACCTTGAGCTGCTCAACCGCGATCCGCTGCTGGCGCCAGTCCAGGGGATCTTCGCCGCGCAGGAGATAAGGCCGCAAGCGCGGGTGCTTGCCGAGGATCGCGGCATCCGCTGCGTAACGCTCGACTACGAGTCGATGCGCGGCACCGACGACGGCACGCTGCGCTTGTTCTAGTGCGCGCCCGGGTAGAGTGACAGGACTTCCCGCGCACCCGAAGGGATGGACCCGATCGTGGGTGACCCGGCCATCAACCACACCGGACCGGCCGCAGCGACCGCGACCGAGCACCGCCTGGACAACGGCCTGCGCCTGGTGCTCTCGCAAGACCACCTGACACCGGTCGCTGCTGTCAGCGTCTGGTACGACGTCGGCTCGCGGAACGAGGTGGCGGGCCGGACCGGACTCGCTCACCTCTTCGAGCACCTCATGTTCCAGGGTTCTGCCCAGGTGAAAGGAAACGGGCACTTCGAGCTCATCCAGGGCGCCGGCGGCTCGCTGAACGGCACGACGAGTTTCGAGCGCACCAATTACTTCGAGACCATGCCGGCCCATCAGCTGGAACTGGCGCTCTGGCTTGAGGCTGACCGGATGGGCACGCTACTCGCGGCGCTGGATGAGGAATCGCTGGAGAACCAGCGTGACGTGGTGAAGAACGAGCGCCGCCAGCGCTACGACAACGTCCCCTACGGCACGGCTTTCGAGCGGCTGATGGCGCTCGCTTACCCGGCGGGACACCCGTATCACCACACGCCCATCGGCTCGATGGCCGACCTGGACGCGGCAACCCTGGCCGACGCCCAGGCGTTCTTCCGCGCGAACTACGCGCCGGACAACGCCGTGCTTTCGATCGTCGGCGACATCGACCCGGAGCAGACGCTCGCCTGGGCACGAAAGTACTTCGGCTCTATCCCGGTGCACGGCGGCAAGCTGCCGCTCCGAGACGCCAGCCTGCCAGACGTCATGGGTACGCAGCTGCGCGAGGTCGTCAGGGAAGACGTTCCGGCCCGTGCGCTGATGGCCGCCTACCGGCTGCCGCAAGACGGCACGCGTGAGTGCGACGCTGCCGACCTGGCCGTCACGGTACTTGGCAACGGGATGTCGTCCCGGCTGTACAACCGCCTGGTGCGCCGCGATCGCACGGCCATCAGCGCCGAGTTCGGGCTGATGCGCCTCGCCGGAGCGCCGTCGCTCGGCTGGATGGATGTGAAGGCCTCCGGGGGCACCGAAGCACCGCAGATCGAGTCGGCGATCGACGAGGAACTGGCCCGGCTGGCCGCGGACGGACCGAGCCCGGAAGAACTCGAGCGGGCACAGGCCCAGCTAGAACGCGAGTGGCTCGACCGGTTCGCTACGGTGGCCGGCCGGGCTGACGAGCTGTGCCGGTACGCGGTGCTGTTCGGCGACCCGCAACTGGCCTTCAGCGCGGTCAGCAGGATCCTCGCCATAACCGCAGCAGAGGTTCAGGCGGTAGCCGCCGCCCGGCTGCGACCCGATAACCGGGCCGTGCTGGTCTACGAGCCTGCCAGTCCGCCAGGGGCAGCGGCGGCACCGGGCCGCGATGGCCAGGAAGGCGCCGGCCAGGAAGGCGCCGGCCAGAAGGAGGCTGGGCGATGACCGATGCCGGCGCGACCATGGATCTTCATCCGATGCCCGCCGCGGGCCGGGTCAGGCCGTGGTCATTCCCCTCGCCCGAGCGCGGCACGCTGCCAACCGGCCTCGCGGTGCTGCGCTGCCACCGGCCCGCTCAGCAGCTGGTGGCCGTGGAGATCTGCCTGGATGCGCCACTCGACGCCGAGCCTGACGGGCTTGACGGCATCGCCGCGATCACGGTCCGGGCCCTGTCGCAGGGCACTGTCCGGCGTTCGGCGGAGGAGTTCGCGGCCGAACTTGAGCGCTGCGGCGCAACGCTGCATTCCGGCGCGGACTTCCTGGGCGCGCGCTTGTCACTCGAGGTTCCCGCTTCGCGCCTGCACCGGGCGCTCGGCTTGCTCACCGAGGCGCTCGCCGAGCCCGCGTTCGCGGCAACCGAGGTCGACCGGCTGGTGCGCAACCGCCTCGACGCGATACCGATCGAGCTCGCAAATCCGGGTCAGCGCGCTGCCATTCAGCTCGCGCACGAGCTTTTCCCCGACTCCGCCCGGATGTCGCGGCCGCGCCAGGGCACCGCCGAGACGGTCGCCCGGATCGACGCTGCGGCGGTGCGCGCGTTCTACGAGGCTCGACTGCGGCCGTCCACCGGGACGGCGGTAGTGGTCGGCGACCTGGCCGGGACGGATCTCGACGCTATCCTCGGCGACACGCTTGGCAGCTGGGCCGCTGACCCCGGCCAGCCGACGGTCAGGCCGCCAGTGACGGCGGGTGACGCCGGCCGGGTCGTGATCGTGGACCGGCCGGGCGCGGTTCAGACGCAATTGCTGACCGGGCGGCTCGGGCCGGACCGGCACGACCTCATGTGGCCGGCCCTCGTGCTCGGCACCTACTGCCTGGGCGGCACTCTCACCTCGCGCCTGGACCGGGTGCTCCGTGAGGAGAAGGGCTACACCTACGGGGTGCGGGCCGTTGCGCAAGTGCTGCAATCACCGGCCGCTGGCGACGGCACCGGCGCCTCACTGCTCGCCATCAGCGGGTCGGTAGACACCGCCAGCACCCGGCCGGCCCTGGACGATCTGCGGACGGTCCTGCGCACCCTGGCCGCCGGCGGGCTGACCGACGCCGAGCGCGACATGGCCGTGCAGAACCTGGTGCTGGTCGCGCCACTGCGCTACGAGACGGCCGCGCCCGTCGCGGGCACGCTGGCAGATCAGGTGCAACAGCACCTGCCCGACGACTTCCAGGCGCGCCTCTACGAGCGCCTGGCCGAGGTAAGCACCACCGAAGCTACCGCCGCCGTGGTAACGGCGTTCCCTGCGGACCGGCTCGTCGCGATCCTGGTGGGCGACGCCGCGCAGATCAAGGCGCCGGTGGAAGACCTCGGCATCGGCTCGGTGACCGTTGTGCCCGCCTGACCCGGAGGCACCCGCCTGGCCCGGAGGCACCCGCCTGACCCGCAAACAGCCCGGCCCGCAAGCGACTTAGCATCCCAAGCGTGCGCCGCCAAACGTACATATGCCCTCAAAGAGTCCGCCTACCGGGCCTGCTTGGAGTGCTAAGTCGGTCTTGCAGGGGCGAGTCGGCCGGTGCCCCCGCCGACCGTCTCCCGACAATTCATGACAACAAGTGCGCATTGACCGCCTGCGCTGCCGCGGCCAGCTCGGGAATGACCATGACGGTGAGGCCAGCCTCGCGCAGCCGGGCCGCTCCGCCACCGGGGACGAAGATCGGCGGCTCGTGCCAGGCGATGACCACGCGGCCGATGCCACTGGCGATGATCAGGTCCGCGCACGGGACCGGCCTGGAAGCCCGGCTGGCACAGGGTTCGAGAGAGCTGTACATCGTCGCCCCGGCGAGATCCGCTGCGGTCCCGGAGCCAGAACCGGAGCGGTAGCCGGTGCCACCGGCGGCGCGAACACCGGCGGCGCGAACACCGGCGGTGCGGTCACCCGCGGTGCGATCACCCGCGGTGCGGTCGCCGGGAATCCCGAGCCGGGCAAGAGCCGATTCCTCGGCGTGATCGCGGGGATCGCGCTCGCGAGAGAACCCGGCCGACAGCACGGTGCCGTCAGCCGCGACCAGGACGGCGCCGACCGAGAAGGCAGTGGCCGACGGCAGGCAGCGGCGAGACAAGCTGATGGCCTCGAGCAGCCAGTGCACGTCGGCGTCGGGACTGGCTGGCTGCGCCACGAGCACTCCGTATCTGCGCGTGTCCCGGGCTGACGTGTGCCGCCTTCCGGGACGGGCGACTACACGTGAACACGCTACCTGACAAGATCTTCGCCGCTTGCCCAGTGATTTACTGATTCCGGACAACAACGCGAGCATGGGCGTGCCAGCGTACAATCCCAGCAAAATTAGCGCAGAACGGTGGTGCCAGGCGATGACAGCCACGCTCGGGAGCTACGGTCACGTCCGGTCAACGGATACCTTCGACACCCTGAATCCGGCGACGAACGAGGTCATCGGCACCTACCCGATCTTCAACGCCAGCGACGTCGCGGCTGCCGTCGAGCGGGCCCGGCCCGCCGCGACCTGGTGGGCCGACCTCGGCTGGTCTGGCCGCAGGCAGCGACTGCTGGCCTGGAAGTCGCACCTGACCAGGTACATCGGTCGGCTGGCCGAGCTTGTCCACACCGAGACCGGCAAGCCGCTGGCCGACGCCCAGCTGGAGATCCTGCTGGCGATCGTGCACATCGACTGGGCCGCCAAGCACGCCCGCCGGGTGCTGCGCCCGCGCCGGGTGCGCAGCGGCCTGATTGCCATCAATCACACGGCCACGCTCGAGTACCAGCCACTCGGCGTGGTGGGCGTGATCGGCCCGTGGAACTACCCGGTCTTCACTCCCATGGGCTCGATCGCCTACGCGCTTGCTGCCGGGAACGCGGTGGTCTTCAAGCCCAGCGAGCTGACGCCGGCGACCGGCGCGTGGCTGGTCAGTTCCCTTGCCGAGGTAGTACCCGAGCAGCCGGTGCTGCAGCTGATCACCGGCATGGGCCAGACCGGCGATCACCTGGCGCGCAGCGGGGTCAGCAAGATCGCCTTCACCGGCTCGGCCGCGACCGCGAGGAAGGTCATGGCGGCGTGCGCCGAGAACCTCACTCCGCTGGTGGCCGAATGCGGCGGCAACGACGCGTTCATCGTCGGCGCCGACGCTGACCTGGACGCCGCCGCCGACGCCTGCGCCTGGGGAGCGCTGTCCAATGCCGGGCAGACCTGCGTCGGGGTAGAGCGGGTGTATGTGGTCCAGGATGTCTATCACCAGTTCCTGGAGAAGCTGACGGACCGCGTCACGCGGATCAGGCCCGGCGATGACCGGGAGGCCGACTACGGGCCGATGACACTCCCCGGCCAGGCGGAGATCATCGAGGAGCACATCGCGGACGCGCTCGCACGCGGGTCCCGCCCGGTCGTCGGCGGCATCGCGAGCATCCGGCGACCGTATGTCGGTCCGGTGATACTGGCCGACGTGCCCGAGGAGAGCAAGGCAGTCACCGACGAGACATTCGGGCCGACGATCACCGTGGCGAAGGTGGCCAGCCTCGCCGAGGGAGTCGAGCGAGCCAACGCGAGCCGGTACGGCCTCGGCGGCACCGTGTTCGCCGGCCGCGCCAAGGCAGCGATGGCGGCAGCCCGCTCGCTGCACAGCGGCATGACCGCGATCAACTCGGTCATCTCGTTCGCCGCCATCCCGGCGCTGCCGTTCGGCGGCTCGGGCGACTCCGGCTTCGGCCGCATCCACGGCGCCGACGGCCTGCGGGAGTTCGCCCGGCCGAAATCGATCACCCGGCAGCGGATGAAGCCGCTGGTGAACCTGACGTCGTTCAGCCGGACGGACGAGGACATGAAGAAGATCATCAAGCTGGCCACGGTCCTGCACGGCAGACGCTACAAGTAACCGGCCTTCACGGCGGTCAGCCGCCCGTCCCGCTAGCCGCCCGTCCCGCTAGCCGGCCGCGGCCAGCAGCGAGTCCGCCGGGTCCAGGGCGGCCAGCGGAGCACGGCCCTGGATCAGGTCGGCAGCCCGCTCGGCGATGGCGATCGTGGCCGCGTTCGTGTTGCCGCGCGGCACCGTCGGCATTACCGAGGCATCGACGACCCGGAGCCCGTCGACGCCGCGCACCCGCAGTTCGGGGTCGACCACGCTGGTGAGCTTGCTAGCGGCGAGCCGGGAGTCGCCACCCATCGCGCAGGTCCCGACCGGGTGGTAGAGAGTCGACAGGTTGCCCCGGATCCACTGCCGGATGTCGGCGTCGGCGCGGACGCCGGGGCCCGGTGCCAGCTCGGACGTAAGCTGACGGTTCAGCGGCCTGGCTGCGGCGACGTCGCGCGCGATCCCCACGGCGGCAACGAGCGGCTCCAGGTCAGCGAGGTCGGACAGGTAGGACGGGTCGATCAGCGGCTTGTGCCGCGGGTCCGCGCTGCGCAGCCGGATCTTGCCCCGGCTGCCGACGCTGACGAGGGTGATCAGCACCGACAGCGCGCGCCTGGCCGGGTCCGCAAGACCGCCATCAAGAAAGGGAACGGGCAGTACGTGCCACTGAATGTCAGGCGCTGGCAATGCGGAGTCAGTCCGGGTGAATCCGCCCGCCTCGGCGATGTTGGTGGTCATCGGCCCGGTATGGGTCATCTGCCAGCGCGCCAGGTTCACCGGTCCGGCCCTTTCCCACAGGCTCCGGTTCTTCGGCGCGCTCCACATCGCAGTGACGACCGGGTGATCGGACAAGTTGCCGCCGACACCAGGACTGTCCGCGACCACCGGGATGTCATTCTCACGCAAGTGATCGGCCGGGCCAATCCCGGACAGCATGAGCAACTGCGGACTTGCGATGGCCCCTGCGGAGACGATGACCTCGGCCGCGGCCCCGGCTAGTTCTTCGACTCCCCGGTGCAGGTAGCGAACTCCGGTCGCCCGGCCGCCGTCAACCTCGATGCCGGTGACCAGCGCGTCGGTCAGGATCGTCAGGTTCGGGCGGCCGGCTGACGGATGCAGGTAGGCGTCGGCGGCCGACCACCGCCGGCCGGCCTTCTGGGTGACCTGGTAGTAGCCGACGCCGTCCTGATCCGGCCCGTTGAAGTCGTCATTGGCCGGGGCGCCGCAGTTCCGCGCGGCGGCCAGGAACGCGCCGGTCAGAGCGCTCTTGAACTTCAGGTCCTGGACGCTCAGCGGCCCGGCCGCGCCGTGGTAGGCCGACGCGCCACGGGAGTTGCCCTCGGCGCGAAGAAAGTACGGCAGCAGGTCGGTGAATCCCCAGCCCTCGCAGCCGTAGTCGTCCCGCCAGGAGTCGTAGTCGTGCCGGTTGCCGCGGATGTAGATCATCGCGTTGATCGACGACGAGCCGCCCAGCACCCGCCCGCGCGGCCAGTAGATGGAGCGCCCGCCCGCCCGGTCCTGCGGGACCGTCTGGTAGTTCCAGTCGTAAGCGGTCTGGAACAGCAGGTTGACTGCGGCCGGGATGTGGATCTCATCGGCGGTGTCCGGCGGGCCGGCTTCGAGCAGCAGCACCCGGACATCCGGGTTCTCGCTCAGCCGCGAGGCCAGCACGCAGCCGGCGCTGCCCGCGCCGGCAATGACGTAGTCGTACACGCCTGTCCTCCCAGCTCACACCAAAGACGGTGGATGCCTGCCAAGTCGGCCCAAGCACCGGTACGTCGCGCACCAGGTTATCGGTGTATTTATGCCTGGCTCTGGCAATTCACGCGTGATCTGCGACTACCAGCCGGCTTGCGCTTTCTGCCTGGCTGAAAGGGCGGGAGCAGCGACTGCGGCCAGGCGCGGCCTGGCCGCAGAAATTAGCGCGCTCCCGGCCCGCAGGCCGGGAGCGCGCTCCCCCCACTATGCGATCCTGGTAATCCGGCGGGCCCCCGAGAACCGCCGGATCACCGTCGGGACCGCGAGCCGCTCAGCGGCTCATTTCGGGCCCAGAACAGGCCCAAGACCCGGTGACTGAAACCCTCTCGCCCTGTTAGCCGTGAGGCTCCAGTCCTATCACTCTTCGTATCCACACGATCCCACTTCGTGTTCGGTATGGGAATACCCCTGGTCAGGGCTGCTAATCCAGCTTCAGCGGGCGCTTCGCGAGGCAGTTACCGGATCCGCTGCCGAGTGTGACGTGCGGCAAGGATTTCGGCCAAGATCAGCGCCCGCGGGCCTGAAAGCGTGTTTCTGGCCAGCAAGAATCCCGGCTGCCGGCCGGGCCGCCCGCTGCCGGTACGGTAAATCCATGCCACGCGACCCCGAAACCCCCGTAGTGCTGTCCAAGATCTATACCCGGACCGGCGATGACGGCACCACAGCGCTCGGAGACTTCAGCCGGGCACGCAAGACAGATCCGCGGCTCGCCGCCTACGCCGACACCGACGAGGCGAACAGCGCCATCGGCGTTGCCGTCACGGTCGGCCAGCTGCCGCCAGCCATCAGCCAGGTGCTGCTCCGGGTCCAGAACGAGTTGTTCGACGTAGGCGCCGACCTCTGCAACCCGGTCACGGCGAGTCCTGCCTATCCCCCGTTGCGAGTGGATGAGGGTTATATCACCGCACTTGAGCAGGACTGCGACAGGTTCAATGGGGATCTGCCCGTGCTGCGCAGCTTCGTGCTACCCGGCGGGACCCCGGCGTCCGCCTTGCTGCACGTGGCCAGGACGGTGGTCAGGCGTGCCGAGCGGAGCACCTGGGCCGCGCTTGAGGTGCACGGCGACAGCATGAACCCGCTCACTGCGCGGTATCTGAACCGGCTCTCCGACCTGCTGTTCATCCTGGCGAGGAACGCGAACGAAGGGCACGGCGACCTGCTCTGGAAGCCCGGCGGCGAGCGCTAGCACGCACGGGCGCCAGCAACCGGCACTCAGCTGGCCCGGAAGTGGAACTGCGGCGAGGACTCCAGCCAGGCCAGCAGGCCGGTCAGTGCGGCTTGCGACATGGCCAGGTCGACCCGGCGAGCGTCGCCAGGCCCTGGCGGCTGAACCCGCCGGATCTCACACTCGGCAACGACGATTTCCGGCCCGAACCTGGCGGCCTCGGCATCCGTTGGCCCGCGGTACCGGGTGATAGCGAGTCCGGCGCGGTCAAAGCATGCCTGCGGCCGCAACCGGAGGCTGACGGCCGGATGCCAGCACAGCTGGCTGCTCTGGAACTCGGCCAGGCCCTGCCCCCACGTCGCCGTGTGCGGCAAGCGCAGGCCGCATTCGACGATGCCGCCGTGCCGGGCGATCAGCCTGCTGCGCAGTGCCAGGAACGTCACGCCTGCGGCAACGAGTACGGCCAGCACCAGGACAGCGGCGAGAGCGAGTTCGGCTGCCACCCCCGCCAGCCCCGCCTTGCCGCGCCCGTGCTCGCCTTACCCGCTGGGCCGTTAGCTCTGTTCCGCCGCGCGCAGCAGAGCCCTGTAGTACCGCACGTCAGGCGGCTCTTCCGGACCCGCGCCAGCGTCCCGGAGTGCCTCGGCCAGGAACGATTCCACGTTCGGCGTATCGACGTCCGTGCCTAGCTCCGCCTGGCGGGCCAGGATCGACACCCGGTTGTCACACATCGACAAGAAGCCGCCGGAAACTGCCGCAAAGATGTCGGCGCCACCGCCGTCCGGCCGGATCTGCACCATGCTGCCCTCGGCCAGGATGCCGATGACAGGCGCGTGGTTGGTCAGCAAGCCGATCTCGCCATCCAGCGTCCTGGCTATCACCATCTCCGCGTTGCCCGACCAGAGTTCGCCCTCCGGCTGGACAAGCTCTACCTGCATGCTCACGGTGCCACCTCGCGCAACTCCGTCACGACCGCTCCAGGTCCTTGGCCTTGCTCTCCACGTCTTCGATCCCGCCGACCATGAAGAACGCCTGCTCCGGAACGTGGTCGTAGCGGCCCTCGCAGATCGCCTTGAACGAGGCGATGGTCTCCTTCAGCGGCACGAAAACCCCGGGCTGGCCGGTGAACTGCTCGGCCACGAACATCGGATGGGACAAGAATCGCTCGATCCGGCGGGCGCGCTGCACCGTGACCTTGTCTTCCTCGGACAGCTCGTCGATACCGAGGATCGCGATGATGTCCTGCAACTCGGTGTAGCGCTGCAGGATCCGCTGCACCTCGCGGGCCACCTCGTAGTGCTCCTGGCCAACGTACGCGGGCGCCAGGATCCGGGAGGTGGAAGCCAGCGGGTCCACCGCCGGGAAGATCCCCTTCTGGGTGATTTCCCTGGACAACGCCGTCGTGGCGTCAAGGTGGGCGAACACCGCCGACGGCGCCGGGTCGGTGTAGTCGTCGGCAGGCACGTAGATCGCCTGCATGGAGGTGATGGAGTGGCCGCGGGTCGAGGTGATCCGCTCCTGAAGCTGACCCATCTCGTCGGCGAGCGTCGGCTGGTAACCCACTGCTGACGGCATCCGGCCGAGCAGCGTCGACACTTCCGAGCCCGCCTGGGTGAACCGGAAGATGTTGTCGATGAACAGCAGCACGTCCTGCTGCTGCACGTCACGGAAGTACTCGGCCATGGTCAGCGCCGATAGCGCGACGCGCAGGCGAGTGCCGGGCGGCTCATCCATCTGACCGAAGACCAGTGCAGTGTCCTTGATGACGCCCGACTCGGTCATTTCCAGGAACAGGTCGTTGCCCTCGCGGGTCCGCTCGCCAACGCCGGCGAAGCAGGACACGCCGCCGAAGTTCTTGGCAACCCGGGTGATCATCTCCTGGATCAGCACGGTCTTGCCCACGCCGGCGCCGCCGAACAGGCCGATCTTGCCGCCCTTGACGTACGGCGTCAGCAGGTCGATGACCTTGATGCCGGTCTCCAGGATCTCGGTCCTGGCCTCGAGCTGGTCGAACGGCGGCGGGTCACGGTGGATCCCCCATCGCTCGGTGACCTTCAGCGACGACGCCGGCACGTCGAGCGGATCGCCCAGTACGTTGAACACATGGCCCTTGGTCACGTCCCCGACCGGCACGGTGATCGGCCCGCCGGTGTCGGTGACGACAGCGCCGCGGACGAGCCCGTCGGTCGGCTGCATGGAGATGGCCCGGACCTCGTCGTCACCGAGATGCTGCGCGATCTCCAGCGTCAGCGTCCGGGTGGTACCGCCGAGCCTGACGTCCACATGCAGCGCGTTGTAGATCTTCGGCATCTCCTCGGTCGCGAACTCAACGTCCACGACGGGGCCGATCACCCTGGATACGCGGCCGGTGGCTGCCGGCTTCGCCGCCGCCCCGGCGGTGGTCTCTGCGGTAGCGCTCATAATGCTGCTCACTTACTCCCTGGTCGCGTCGGCGAGCGCGTTCGCGCCGCCCACGATTTCACTGATCTCCTGGGTGATCTCGGCCTGCCGTGCCTTGTTCGCTTCCCTGCTGAGCTGCTCGATCAGCTCGTTGGCATTGTCCGTGGCCGACTTCATGGCCCGCCGCCGCGCCGCGATCTCCGACGCTGCCGAGTCCAGCAGCGCCTGAAAGAGCCTGCTTTCCACATACCACGGCAGCAGCGCGTTGAGAACATCGGCCGGCGATGGCTCGAATTCGTACATGGGAAGCGGGCCGGCCGGGGGCTCTTCGTAGGTCTGCACGATCTCCAGCGGCAGCAGGCGGTGCACCACCGCCTGCTGGGTCAGCATCGAAACGAACTGGGTGTAGACCACGTGGATCTCGTCGACGCCACCCTCCGACGTCGGCCGGTTAAACGCCTCCAGCAGGCTGCTGGCTACCTCGGTGGCATTCTCGTGCCGGGGAGTGTCGGAGAAACCGCTCCACTCGGCGGCCATCTCGCGGCCGCGGAAGCGATGCCAGCCGATGCCCTTGCGGCCCGCCACGTACGTGACCGTCTCGATCTGCCGGCTCTCAAGCAGGGCGCGCAGGCTCTGCGCCTCGCGCAGCACGTTGGCATTGAAGCCGCCGCAAAAGCCGCGGTCGCTGGTGAGGATGAGGACTGCCGCCCTGGTAGGGCTGACCACTGGCTGCGTCAGCGGGTGATCGACATTCTCCGACCTGCTGACGACGGCCTCGACGGCCCGGGTGAGTTCCCTGGCGTAGGGCGCCGCCGCGTGCAACCGCTGCTGCGCCTTGATGATCCGCGAGGACGCGATCAGCTCCTGTGCGCGCGTGATCTTCGCCGTGGACTGGACACTCCGAATCCGGCGCCGTACCGCGCGAAGCTGGGCTCCCATGTCTGCCTGATACCGCCCTACTGGTTCTCGGCCGGCCGCTGGGTGTACTGCGTGACCTTCTCCGGCTCGACGCGCTCCGCCTTGAGGGGCTCGGCCGGCTCCTCGGCCACCAGCAGGGCGCCGTCGCTCTTCTCGAAGGTAGCCCGGAACTGCCCGACCGCATCTTTCAGCGCCGCGACGGTGTCGCCGCTCAGGGCGCCGGTCTCCCTGATGGCGTCGTAGATGCCAGGGCGGCTCCTGGCAAGCTCGTCGAGGAACTCGCTCTCGAACCGGCGCACGTCCGCCACCGGCACGTCATCGAGACAGCCCTCGGTTCCTGCCCAGACCGAAACGACCTGCCGCTCCACCGGGAACGGGCTGTATTGCGGCTGCTTGAGCAGCTCCACCAGCCGGGCACCGCGATCAAGCTGGGCGCGGGAGGCCGGGTCGAGGTCGGAGGCGAACGACGCGAACGCCTCCAGGTCGCGGTACTGGGACAGTGCCAGCTTCAGCCCGCCGGCCACCGTCTTCATGGCCTTGATCTGGGCGTTGCCGCCGACTCGGGAGACCGACTGGCCGACGTTGATGGCCGGCCGGACACCGGAGTTGAACAGGTCGGTTTCCAGGAAGATCTGGCCATCGGTAATCGAGATCACGTTGGTCGGGATATAGGCAGAGATGTCGTTAGCCTTCGTCTCCACGATCGGCAGGCCGGTCAGCGAGCCGCCGCCCATTTCGTCCGACAGCTTGGCGCAGCGCTCGAGCAGCCTGGAGTGCAGGTAGAACACGTCACCGGGGTAGGCCTCCCGGCCGGGCGGACGGCGCAGCAGCAGCGAGATGGCCCGGTAGGCCTCCGCCTGCTTGGTCAGGTCGTCGAACACGATCAGCACATGCTTGCCCTGGTACATCCAGTGCTGGCCGATGGCGGAGCCGGTGTAGGGGGCAATGTACTTGAATCCAGCCGGGTCAGAGGCCGGCGCCATGACGATCGTGGTGTACTCCAGGGCGCCTGCGTCCTCGAGCGCCGCGCGTACCGCGGAGATCGTGGAGCCCTTCTGCCCGACTGCCACGTAGATGCAGCGCACCTGCCTGGCCGGGTCACCCGAGTCCCAGTTCTGCTTCTGGTTGATGATCGTGTCGATGGCGATCGTGGTCTTGCCGGTCTGCCGGTCGCCGATGATCAGCTCGCGCTGGCCGCGGCCGATCGGCGTCATGGCGTCAATGGCCTTGATGCCGGTCTGCAGCGGCTCGGTCACCGGCTTGCGCTGTACCACGCTCGGCGCCTGCACCTCGAGCTGCCGCTCCTGCGTCAGGCCCTGGATCGGGCCAAGACCGTCCAGCGGAACCCCCAGCGGGTCGACCACACGGCCGAGGAAGCCGTCGCCGACCGGGACCGACAGCACTTCGCCGGTGCGCTTAACGCGCTGGCCTTCCTCGATCCCGCTGAAGTCACCAAGGACCACCACGCCGATCTCGCGAATGTCCAGGTTGAGCGCGATGCCCCTGGTGCCGTC
This sequence comes from Actinomycetota bacterium, assembly GCA_027314515.1. Taxonomy (GTDB): domain Bacteria; phylum Actinomycetota; class Actinomycetes; order Streptosporangiales; family Streptosporangiaceae; genus JAJYUU01. The sequence goes on along the minus strand of DAHVAR010000049.1, from coordinate 12,229 downwards.
CTCGAACTCCAGCAGCTCGTTAGCCATCACCGACGGCAGGCCGGAGACCCGGGCGATGCCGTCGCCGCACTCGACTACGGCGCCGACCTCCTCGGTGGCGGCCGTTCCGGGCTCGTACGCCTCGATGAAACGCTCGAGAGCGTCGCGGATCTCTTCCGGCCGGATTGTCAGCTCCGCCATGTTCCTGTCCTTCTTATCCGTATGGGGCTTCTCGTATCGGGACCGGGTGCCTGCCCGCTCGTCCGGGTGGCTTCCGGCAGCCGGCCTTCGCCCGCTTCGGCCTGGTAGTTGCCGCCTCGGCCGGGGTGGTCGGGCTCTGTCGCGCGAGCGGGTTCGCCGGTCATGTCAGGACGCCAGCTTGCGGCGGGCCTCGGCGAGCCGGGTGGCCATGCTTCCGTCGATGAGCTCGTCGCCGACGCGCACCGTCATGCCGCCCGCCACCCGCGAGTCCAGCACCACGTTCAGGTGCACCTGGTGGCCGTACGTCGCGGCCAGGCTGGCCGCCAGGCGGCGGCGCTGCTGCTCGGTGAGCGCGACGGCTACCCGCACCTCGGCTACGAGCAGCTCCCGCCGCCGCGCGGCCAGGTGCGCGTAATGCTCCAGGCTCACGTCGATGCTGCGCCCGAGCGGGCTGGCCGCGGCCTCGGTGATCAACCGCAGCGCTTCCGGAGTCACCTTACCCGCTAGCAGGCCGGCGAGCAGCTCCCGCTTGGCGTCGGCGGATACGAACGGGTTGGTCAGCGCGATCCGCAGCGCTGGCTGGCTGACAACGATCCTGCCGAACCGGAACAGCTCGTCCTCAAGCTCGTCCAGGCGGCCCTGCGCATCGGCCGCCGCGACGATGGCTTCCGCGGCGAGTAGCTCGAACGCGCCGGTCAGGTCACCAGGCGCCGACCAGCGCGCCGCCGCGGCCGTCGCCACCAGGCCGACCGCCGCCTCGCTGACCCGGCCGGTGAGCAGCGAGGTAGCGAGCCCGGACCTGGCACCGGCCGAGCGCGACGGATCGGCCAGTGCCCGGCGCAGCACCGGCTGGCCAGCCAGCAGCGCGGCCACGGTGAAGAGCTCGTTCCCGAGCGCCGCCGCGGTAGGCCCGCTGCCGGTCAGCGGTGCGAGCCGCTCCTCGAGCTCCGCCAGGGATGCCCTGCTGATGCCCCTCATGACGATGCCCGCGCCCCTGACGCCTGACTCTGGCTGGCCTCGAGCTCGGCCAGGAACCGGTCGACGACGCGGCTCTGCCTGGCCTCGTCGTCCAGCGACTCGCCGACGATCTTGCTCGCCAGCTGCACGGACAGCGTGCCGACCTCGGCGCGCAGCGAGGCGAAGGCCTGCTGCCGGTCCGCGGCGATCTGCGCCTGGGCGGCCTCGGTAATCCGCCGCGCCTCGGCTTGCGCTTGCTCGCGCAGCTCGACGATGATCTGAGCACCCTGCTCACGCGCCTCCTCGCGAAGCCGCGCCGCTTCGTGCCTGGCGTCGGCCAGCCGGGCCTGGTACTCCTGCATCACGCGCTGCGCCTCGGCCTGGAGCTCCTCGGCCTTCTGCAGTCCGCCCTCGATCTTCTCGGTCCGCTCTTCGAGGACCGTACTGATCCTCGGCAGCAGCAGCTTCCAGAGCGCGACGAAGACGATGAGGAAGGCGATGCCGCCCCAGATGACCTCGGTCCAGCTCGGGACCAGGGGGTTCCCGCTCAGCGGGGGATTCACGATGGCCAGGTGGTGGAACATGACGGCTGCCTCCGGGGCCAGTTACTTCAGGAAGTAGAAGACGGCGATGCCGATCAGCGCCAGCGCTTCGGTCAGCGCGAAGCCGATCCACAGGAAGCCGGTGAGGCGGCCCTGTGCCTCGGGCTGGCGGGCGATCGACTCCATGAACTTGCCGAAGATGATGCCGATGCCGACGCCGGGGCCGATGGCCGCGAGGCCGTAGGCGAGCGCGCCCAGGTTGATGATGTGGTACGTGATCGGGTTAGCGGGGCTTCCCGGAGGGCTCACTGCCACCGCGGTCAGCGCATGCCGCGAGCCGGAGGCCACGTAGAGCAGGTGATGCAGGTGCATCGCGAGCTGCATTGTCGTGTTTCCTTCTGGTCAGGCCGGCCTCGACGCCGGCATTTCTTGACGGAGGTCGGATTTAGTGCGCGGGTTCGTAGGCGCCCGAGATGTAGAAGGCGGTCAGGACGGTGAAGATGAACGCCTGCAGCAGCTGGATCAGCAGCTCCAGGCCGGTGATGGCAATGAGCACGGCAAAGGACGCGGCCGAGAACACCAGCTCGTAGGACCAGGTCAGCAGGTACCAGGTGGCCATTGCGAACACCAGCAGCAGCACGTGGCCGGCCAGCATGTTCGCCCACAGCCGGACCGACAGCGTGAACGGCCGGATGAAGACATTGGACAGGAAGTCGATCGGCGCCAGCAGCGGCAGGATCCACCACGGCGCGCCGGACGGCACCGACAGGTTCTTCAGGTAGCGGAATGGCCCCTGCTTCCAGATCCCGATGCCCATGTAGAGCACCCACACCATGGCCGTCAGTATTGCCGGGTACGCGAACCGGGAGGTCGCCGGGAAGTACAGGATCGGGATGACGCCGAAGATGTTGTTGATCCAGATGAAGAAAAACAGCGCGGACAGGAACGGCAGCCAGTTGTCGCCCTTCTTGCCCAGCTGCGGGCGCAGGACCTGGTCCCGGACGAACAGGATGCCGAGCTCGCCGATATTCTGGACACCGCGCGGCACCAGCTGCGGCTTCCTGAAAGCCGCCCAGAAGAACACCAGCACGATGATGGTGCTGAGCAAGACCAGCAGCATCGGCTTGTCGAAGCGGAAGTCGCCGATAGTGAACAACGGCCGGAAGTAGAAGTCCTGGATCGTCGGCGACGGGTAGCCGCAGCCGGAGAAGATGTGGCAGCTGCTCGCGACGTGCGCCGCAAGTACGTGATTCACCGGGGTACCCCTTCGGGCTGTCGCGTGCAGACTGGCACGTTGGCAGGTACCGGGGAGGCTCCCCGGAACTCCCGCAGCACGGCACGCGGCTGCGGGTCGGGACGAGTCATCATGGCGTAACGAGCCGAGCCGGGTGAACGCAGGGTGGCCGTCAAGCGCGCGGCGGTCATCGCAGGGCCGATCAGGATCTGGTGACCCGGAAGGCGATCAGGACGATCGACAGGGCGATGCCGAGGATCATCCCGAGCGGGAACAGGATCGCGACGCCCGTCCAGTGGCCGACCAGCCAGCCGATCCCGCCATAGAGAATCATGCCGCCCAGCATGTAGCTGAAGATCAGCCAGCCGTCTTGCTCGCGCACCGGCGGTGCCTCCGGCGGCTGCGGCTGGCGATCGCCGCGGCGAACGTCCGGCTTCAGCCGTGCGCTCATGCCGGCCGGCCAGGTCGCGACGGATGCGGGCAGCACGGGCCGCGGGCCGCATCCTGCCGTCCGCAGCGGAAGTCGGAGCCACGGGTCATCGTTCTCCGTCCGGCTCGACATAGAGCATCTTCGTCCGGCGCCAGGTGACCACCAGGGCAGCCTGGTACACCAGGACGAGAACGATGACCGTCAGGCCGAACAGCGATGCGCTGAAGGCCGTGCTGTTCTGGAACGTGCTGACCAGCACCAGCAAGGCAAGGATCTTGACCACGTAGGTCGCCATTCCGGCCCCCGCCATGGCCTGCGGGCTCACCCTCGCGCCAAGGCCGAATGCCAGCACGGTCAGGCCGAAGAACACCCCGACGACGCCGACGGCAAACGCAGCGCCGATCAGCCCTTTCTGGCCAGCCAGGACAGCGCTCAGCGCTACCATGACCGCGGCCACTGCAGCCGTCACGGTAGCGGATCGCCGCGCCATCGAGGCGATGTTCGCCAGCATCTTCTGGAAGGCTCCGGATGATCTGTTAGGGCGGCTGGGTTGCCCGGCAGTCCGCCCGGTCCGTGGTAATGCAAGTGCCGTCATGGCGCTCGCCGCCTGGCCCGTCGGGCCAGGTGAGCGAAAGCTATCACGGCCATTGCAGCACGCCGCTATCGGGTGCTCGTGAAACATATCACAAGCTCTCCGGCTGAGTAGTTCACGAGGTCACCCTCAGTGGCGAACCGGGCCTCTCAAAACCATGAAACCGCAGTTCACACCGGAACGGGCCGAGGTCAAAGGCGGGTCAAGAATCGGCGTGCGCCGAGTCAGGCGAACTGCCGGGCAGAGGCGATTCGCAGAGTCGGCTCGTTGCGCCGGGCGCTGGCGATGACCGGCCGCTGGCCGGTGCGGGCGGCGTTGCGGCGCGATCTCGCCGAAACCGGCCACCAGTGGCTGCCGAGCCGAGCGCAATGCCCCGCGCCGCGCGCTACGCCAGTGCCTCCGGCTCGACCGGGCTGGTGCCGTCGGCTGGCAGCGAGGACTCCGGGCGCCCTGCCGGGGGCCGATGGATTGCCTGCCGCTCCGCTGGCTGGCCGGCGACCGCCGGCGGCGGCGTGCCGATCACGGAGCGCGCGGCGGATGGCATGCCGTTGCCCGCCGACCCGCTGCCCGCCGACCCGCTGCCCGCCAGCCCGCTGCCCGCCAGCGTCGGGCCCAGCGGCGAGATGCCCGGCGTCCGCCTGCCGCGCGCTGGCGTAACGCCGGCCTCGCCTGCATGTTCGGCCGCTGCTTGCTGCCAGAACTCCAGCGACCGGGAGAGTTCTGCGCCGTTTCCGGCCTGCGGCCTTGCCGACCCTGCGGGCAGGTCATCCGCCAGCGCGGATCCCGGCGGTGGCTGCGCTGCCGTCACCCCGACCAGCCGGGGGTCGGCCGGGAGGCCGAAGTCCGGCGACGGCCCGGCGGTTCCGGCGTTCGCCGCGCCGGCTCCGGCGATCCCGGCAGGCCGGGCTCGCTGCCACCACCGCAGTCGCGGCATCGACAGCAGCAGGAGCACGCCCACCGCGGCCACAGTGATGATCACGAAGACGAAGATCGGCGCGCCGTGGTGGTTGGAATTCCCCTTCTGCACGGTCTTCTGGATGGATAGCCAGACCACAGTGCCCGAGAACGCGGCTGCCCACAGGTACATGATCAGCACGCTGGCCCGCTGCGAATGGCCGATGTCCAGCAGCCGATGATGCAAGTGCTTGCGGTCCGGGGCGAACGGCGAGCGGCCAGCCCTGGTCCGCCTGACTACAGCCAGCAGCATGTCGCCGTACGGGATCACCAGCAGCGCGGCCGGCAGCAGCAGCGGCAAGATGACCGGATACCGGTTGATCTGGCTGGTCAGGTTCGCCGGCGGAAGCGAGGTGATGCTGGAGATCGGCGCATACGCCAGCAGCAGCCCGAGCAGCATTGCCCCGGTGTCACCCATGAAGATGGTGGCCGGGGAAAAGTTGTGCGGCAGGAAGCCGAGGCACATCCCGATCAGGATGGCCGACACCAGCGCCGGCGCCGCCAGCGACGAGATGTCGATGACCTTGGTCAGCGTGTAGTAATAGAGGAAGAAAGACACCGCCGCGATGCACACGATCCCGGCTGCCAGGCCGTCCAGGCCGTCGATGAAGTTCACCGCGTTGATCGTGGCGACGACGATGAGGATCGTCAGCAGCGTCGCCTGGTCGGTGGTCGGCACGTAGGTGCTGCCGCCGGGCAGCGGCAGCCAGCTCAGCGACGTCCCGGTTGCCACCAGGATCCCCCCGGCCGCAACCTGGCCGGCCGCCTTCGGCAGCGCGTCCAGGCCCCACCGGTCGTCGATGAACCCGATCACCACCAGCAATCCGCCCGCGAGCAGGAGGCCGGCGATCATTCCCGTGTTGGCCAGTCCGGCGCGCAACAGCGGGATATGGTCGGCCACCAGCAGGCTGGCCGCGAGCCCCCCGTACATGGCAAGCCCGCCGAGGGTCGGCACCGGGACGACGTGCACGTCGCGATCCCTCGGCTGCTTCATGGCCCTGGTCCACCGGGCCACCCGGCGTACCAGGGGTGTCAGCAGGTAAGTGACGGCGGCCGCGACCAGGAGCGTCAGGACATAGTCCCTCACCTGGCCTCACCACGCCTGAGCACGTTTGCCAACCATCATGGCAACTGTAGAGCACCCGGTCTGCTGCCTTTGCTGAATGCCTGCCACCTGGCGGGCGGCGGGCCGGCGGGCCGCTCACAACTGGCCCGCGTCGGCCCCTGCCGTCACGGCCACGATCTCGCGCAGCCGGCCCACGGAGATGGCGCCGCGGCGCAGCAGGCGGGGCTGCGAGCCGGTCAGGTCGACCATCGTGGACGCGACGCCGCCGGCTACCTTCCCGCCGTCTAGATAGACCGAGACCGACTCGCCGAGCTGATCCCTGGCTTCTTCCGCGGTCATCGCCGAAGGGGATCCGGACAGGTTCGCGCTGCTGACCGCCATCGGCCCGGTCTCGCGCAGCAGGTCGAGTGCGGTGGCATCCTGCGGCATCCGGATCGCGACGGTCCCTTTGGTATCGCCGAGATCCCAGGCCAGCGTGCGGGCCGCGCGGCAGACGATGGTCAGGCCGCCCGGCCAGAACTCGTCGATCAGCCGCTGGCCGTCCGGGCCCAGGTCCTCTACCAGGGCAGCGGCAGCCCGTACCGTGCCGACGAGCACCGGTGGCGGCATCTCCCGGCCACGGCCCTTCGCGGCGAGCAGCCGCGCCACCGCTGCCGGGCTGAAGGCATCGGCGCCGACCCCGTACACCGTGTCCGTCGGCAGGACTACCAGCTCTCCGCTCAGGACGGCGGTCACCGCGGCGGCGAGCCCCTCCCGGCGCTGCACGTCGTCGGTGCAGTCAAACCACGCGCTCATAGCTGATCATCCTGCCATGCCGGGTGCATCCTGGGCCCGCACAGTTGTGACGAACCGGTCACGGCCCGCCAGATCGGCGTTGTTGCGGGTGTCCCGCCAGCCGCTTTCCCCGGCGAAAATCCAGTACACGGCCGCACCCTGCTGGGCGCCATGCTCGATCGCCAGCAGCCCGCCGGGCCGGAGCAGCCGGCCCGCCGTCGCCTCGACCACCCGGACCGCCTCCAGCCCGTCGGCACCGCCCCAGAGGGCGGTGGCGGGGTCGTACTCCCCCACCTCCGGCGGTACCCAGGCTCCGTCCGGAATGTAGGGCGGGTTGCTCACAACGAGGTCGAACTGGCCGTCAAGCTCCTCAAGTGCCGACGCGAAGTCGCCGGCGTGCAGTATGACCCGGCCCGCGGTGTGCGGCGAAGCCGAGGCAACGCTGGCGATGTTCCGCTGCGTCCAGGTCCGGGCCAGCGGGTCGGCCTCGACTGCATGCACGATCGCCCGCGGTACCTCCTGCACGATTGACAGCGCGATCGCCCCGGATCCGGTGCCGAGGTCGGCCACCAACGGCTCGGCGACATCCATGGCCGCCAGCCGGTCGATTGCCCAGCCGGTCATTACCTCGGTCTCCTGCCTCGGCACGAACACGCCAGGCCCGACGGCCAGCTCCAGGTACCGGAAGTACGCCAGGCCAGTGATGTGCTGCAGTGGTTCCCTGGCCTCTCGGCGCGCGACGTCATCCCAGAACCGGGCGTCGAAGTTCGCATCGGGAACCAGGTGGAGCTCGCTTCGTGACACTCCGTGCAGCCGCGCGGCGATCAATTCGGCGTCAGTCCTGGGCGACTCGACTCCGGCCTGAGCCAGCCGGGCGGTCGCGATGGCGATCTCGTCCAGCAGCAGGCTCACCTTGGATCACGTTCGGTGTTCGCAGCCACGCTAGCCCGAGCCTGACCGGGCGATCTTCTCCGCCCGGTCAGCCTCGACCAGCGCGGCGATCACCGCATCAAGATCACCGTCGATGACCTGGTCCAGGTTGTAGGCCTTGAACCCGACGCGGTGATCGGAGATCCGGTTCTCCGGGAAGTTGTAGGTCCGCACCCGCTGCGAGCGGTCAACGGTTGCCACCTGACTGCGCCGTTCGGCCGAGGCATGCGCGTCGGCTTCCTCCTGGGCGACTGCCAGCAGCCTGGCCCGGAGCACCCGCATGGCCTGCTCCTTGTTCTGGAGCTGGCTCTTCTCGTTCTGGCAGGAGACGACGACACCGGTCGGCAGATGGGTGATCCGGACCGCCGAGTCGGTAGTGTTCACGCTCTGGCCACCAGGACCCGACGAGCGGAACACGTCGATCTTCAGGTCGGCGGGGTCGATGGTGACCTCGACGGGGTCTGCTTCCGGCATCACCAGCACTCCCGCCGCCGAGGTGTGGATACGCCCCTGCGACTCGGTCGCCGGGACGCGCTGTACCCGGTGAACGCCGCCCTCGTACTTCAGCTGCGACCAGGCACCCGCGTCGCCGCGCGCCTTGACCGCGACGGTGACGTCCTTGTAGCCGCCAAGCCCGGTCATGGTCGAGTCGAGCAGCTCTGCCTTCCAGCCGCGCCGCTCGGCGAACCGCAGGTACATCCGGAGCAGGTCGCCGGCGAACAGCGCCGACTCCTCGCCGCCCTCGCCCGCCTTGACCTCGAGAATGACATCCTTCTCGTCGTTGGGGTCACGCGGAATCAGCAGTTCCGCCATCCGCTGCTCAAGCCGCTCGCGCCGGGCCGCAAGCTGCTGCGCCTCGGCAGCGAACGAGGCGTCTTCGGGCGCGAGCTCGCGCGCCGTAGCCTCGTCTGCCGATGTCTGCTGCCACTGCGAATAGGCCGAAACGATCGGCGTGAGCTCGCCGTACCGGCGGCTCAGCGTCCGCGCCCGGTCCGCGTCAGCGTGCAGGGCCGGATCGGCCAGGTCGCGCTCAAGCTGCTCGTGCTCGGCCGCGAGATCGGCAAGCCGCTCAAACACTGCTTACCTCCCTCATGCGTACTGATGACAGCCGGACACGCCGAACGTTCCCTTCCCGGCCAGCGCGAAGGGAACGTCGTCGGCTGAGCTACTTGCCCGCGGCTGCCTTCTTGCCGAACCGCCGCTCGAACCGGGCGACCCGGCCGCCGGTGTCGAGGATCTTCTGCTTGCCCGTGTAGAACGGGTGGCAGCTCGAGCACACGTCGGCGTGGATCACGCCGTCCTTCGCGGTGCTGCGCGTCTGGAACGTGTTACCACAACTGCAGATCACCGTCGTGTTCACGTACTCGGGGTGGATTCCCGCCTTCATCGCTACTCCTGGTTCCCGCGGTCGCCGGGTCGCCTGCGGCACTAGCTGACTCGCTAGCGTCCTGCATGACGGCGTGAACCGGAACCGCATCTGTAACGGCTGCCAGCATCGGCTCGCCTGCCAGTGTGCCAGACCCGGTAACGTATCCGGGCATCCGCGCATTCCCTCGCGGTCTGGCACGCTGGCAGGCTGCTGCGCTATGAGGATGCCGTCGTGGTCTTCTGCACGTGCAGCAGGAACTCAGCGTTGCTCTTGGTCCCCTTCATCCGGTCCATCAGCACCTCGAGCGCCGGCTGCGCCTCGAGCGCGTGCAGCACCCGGCGAAGCTGCCACACGATCCTGAGTTCCTCCGGCGACATCAGCAGCTCTTCCTTGCGGGTACCGGACGCGTCGACGTCCACCGCCGGGAAGATCCGCTTGTCGGAGAGATCGCGGCGCAGCCGCAGCTCCATGTTGCCGGTGCCCTTGAACTCCTCGAAGATCACCTCGTCCATCCGGGACCCGGTTTCGATCAGGGCGGCGGCCAAGATGGTCAGCGAGCCGCCGTTCTCGATGTTGCGCGCCGCGCCGAAGAACCGCTTGGGCGGGTACAGCGCGGTGGAGTCCACACCACCGGACAGGATGCGGCCGCTGGCCGGCGCCGAGTTGTTGTAGGCCCGGCCCAGGCGGGTGATGTTGTCGAGCAGGATGACCACGTCGTGGCCCATCTCGACCAGCCGCTTGGCGCGCTCGATGGCCAGCTCGGCCACCGTGGTGTGGTCGTCGGCCGGGTGGTCGAAGGTCGAGTGGATGACCTCGCCCTTGACCGTGCGCTGCATGTCGGTGACCTCTTCGGGCCGCTCGTCGACCAGCACGACCATGAGGTGGCACTCGGGGTTGTTCTTGGTGATCGCGTTGGCGATGGCCTGCAGGATCGTGGTCTTGCCGGCCTTGGGCGGGGAGACGATCAGGCCACGCTGGCCCTTGCCGATCGGGCAGATCAGGTCGATGATCCGGGTGATCATGTTGCCCGGCTCGGTCTCCAGGCGGAGGCGTTCCTGCGGGTACAGCGGGACCAGCTTGGAGAAGTCGGGCCGGGACATCGACTTCTCGGGGTCCAGGCCGTTGACCTTGTCCAGCCGGACCAGCGCGTTGAACTTCTCCCGGCGCTCGCCCTCGCGGGGCTGGCGCACCGCGCCCTCGATCACGTCGCCCTTGCGCAGGCCGTGCTTGCGCACCTGGGACAGGGAGACATACACATCGTTCGGCCCGGGCAGGTAGCCGGTGGTCCGGACGAACGCGTAGCCCTGGCTCTCCAGGACGTCCAGGATGCCGGCGATCGGGATGAGCACGTCATCGTCGGCGATCACGGGCTCGGGGTCGCTCTGCCGGTCGCGGCGGCGGTTCCGGTTCCGGAACCGGTCGCGGCTGCGGCGGCGCCCGTCCCCGTCGTCGTCGCGGTACTGGTCGCCGGCCCCGGGGCCGCCGCGCGCGGCAAGTGGCTCGCGGCGGTCGCCGTCCTGGTCACGGCTGCCCTGGTCACGGCTGCCCTGGTCGCGGCTGCCCTGGTCACGGCCGCCGCGGTCGCGTCTCTGCTCGCGGCCTCCCTGGTTACGTGTGCCCTGGTTGCGGCCGGTGCCCTGGTCGCGGCCGGTGCCCTGGTCGCGGCCGGTGCCCTGGTCGCGGCCGGGTCCGTCGCCGGCACTGTCGCGGCTGACGGTGTCGCGGTTGGCGTTGTCCCGGACGGGGCTGTCGCCGGTGGCGAGGTCGCGGCCGGACGGCTCGCGGGTGGTGCGGGTGCGGGTGCGGGTCGACTGGTCGTCTCGGCGGCCGTTGCTGCTGCGGCGGCGGTCGGTGCGCTGGGGGTCGGTCTGGGTGGCCTCGGCGGCCGCAGCGGCCGAGCCGTCCTGGGGCGCGTGATCCCGGGCGGGGATGTCCCGGCGGGCGGCGGAGTCGGCTTCCTCATAGAAGCTCAGCTGCTGCTGGCTGGGGGCGTCGGCGCCGATAGCCGGGCGGGCTGCGTCGCCGAGGCCGGACGGTGCGCTGGCTCCGATGCCCGGTCGCGAGTGGGTAGCTGATTCCATGGCGTCCTGCTTTTGCGCGCGGGCCGCGTCGGCTCCCGCAGCCGCGGCACGCTGGTCCGAACCCTTGCGCGCGGCACTGGCCTGCTGGCGGGGGCCGCCGCCCTGGCGCGCCTCGATCGCCTCGATGAGCTGGCTCTTGCGCATCCGGCCGGCCCCCGGAATGGCCAGCGTCTGCGCGATCCGCTGCAGCTCGGGCATGAGCAGCGAGGAAAGGCCGGTACCTCCGCTGCGACTGCGCGACTTAGCTGTCGATGCCGCGCCCGCGGGGGCATCCTCAGACGCGGTTGCCGCGCCGCTGAGGATTTCGGTTGTGTCGCTCACTAATGGTCCTTCCATGATTCTCGGCCGCCTGGATGAACCAGCTAGGCCCGTCGACCCTCTACAGCTGCCCCAGGGGGGCCAGAGTGTGATGCTCGCTGCTTTCTTGCCGCCAGATTTCCGCAAGCCAGGGAGAGATGAGTCGGAAAGCGCCCGGAAGGCCGGGCCGCCCGCACCCTTCGTACTGGGGAGAGAGCGAGGCACCCTGCGCCAAAGACCTCGGGTACGGCAACAATACCGTTCCATCGGAGTTTTCCGGTTAGCGCCCGGTTTGCCGACGAGCACCCAATCCGGAGCAGGGCACCCGGTGCGCCACTAAGCCTAACACCATGAGGGCTCACGACATTCCTTCGCAACCATCCGTGTCGCGGAAGAGGAGGCAACCATCCCATGAGGCTCGCCAGGCGCCTTGGACATCCGGCACGCTCAGTTCCAGGTGGACTGGGGGCGCAGGATACGCGCGCCCTGCCGCTCGACGTCTAGCGAGCTTACGTGCCAGGCAATACCCGTTTCTCTGACGATTGAACCCAGGCTGTCCAGGTCGCGACGATAGTCCGGTTCGTCCCGGCTCCGCAGGAAGACGAGCACCGACGGCCCGGCCCCGGAGACCACCGCGGGCAGGCCCGCGGCGCGCAGGTCACGAACCAGCGCGTGGGTCTGCGGCATGGCGCTGGCCCGGTAGTCCTGGTGCAGCCAGTCCTGGGTCGCGGCGAGCAGCACGTCCGGTCCGCTGTCGGCCCGGGTCAGCGCGGCGACCAGCAGGGCGCTGCGGCCCGCGTTGGCCGCCGCCGCCCGGTGCGGG
>DAHVAR010000048.1 GCA_027314515.1 Actinomycetota bacterium | reverse complement strand
GTCGGGGTGGCCGGATTTGAACCGGCGGCCTCTTCGTCCCGAACGAAGCGCGCTGCCAAGCTGCGCCACACCCCGCTGACCGCCCGAGAAGTCTAGCGGATCCCGGCCACCAGCGTGAGCAGCGTAGCCTCTGGGCGGCAGGAGAAGCGAATCGGGGCAGTCGGGGCCGTCCCGAGACCGGCCGAGACATGCAGCCACGGCGCGGCGGCCGTGGCCGCCGCCGGGTAGCGGTGCAGGCCGCTGACCATGTCGGTGGTGATGCTGCAGTTCGTTACCAGCGCGCCGTAGCCGGGCAGGCAGACCTGGCCGCCGTGGGTGTGGCCGGCTAGCAGCAAGTCGAAGCCGTCGGCTCCGAACCTGTCGAGGACAGCAGGCTCGGGCGAGTGCATGACACCGAGACGCAGATCAGCAGCTGGATCGGCAGGGCCAGCCACCGCGTCGTACCGGTCCCGGCGGATATGCGAGTCGTGCACGCCGGCTACTTCGATGTCGTGTTCGCCGACTTTGATCCGGCCGCGCCTGTTATTGGCATCGAGCCAGCCAGCGCTCTCCATTCCCTCGCCGAGATCCAGCCAGGGCAGGTCGGGCGTATCCCGGTCGTGATCACCGAAACTAGGTCCGCGCAAGTACCGCAGCGGGTTCTTGATCCTGGGTGAGTACAGGTCATTGGAGCCGAACACGAACACGCCCGGGCGGTCCAGAAGCGGGCCGATGGCCGTCAGGAACGGCTCCACGGCCTGCTGATGCGCGATCGAGTCGCCGGTGTTGACGACCAGGTCAGGCTCAAGCGCATCGAGGGATCGCAGCCAGGACAGCAGCCGGTGGCGACCCGGTGTGAGGTGCACGTCGGAAATGTGAAGGATGCGCAATGGTGGCGAGCCCGCCGGCAGCACCGGAACGGAATATTGCCGCAGGGCGAACCAATTCCGCTCGATCACGGACGCATAACCAAGACCGGCCGCGCCGACCAGGAGACCAGCTTTGAGTAGGGTTCGCGCGCGCATTCACACATGGTGCCACGCCTGTCGCACTGCACCTGCCGCGCACCCGCGTGCCCGCGGCAGCGCCGAAGGCGCCGGACCGGCAGGATAGTCCCATGGCTACTCTGAAGGACCAGCTGAGAATCGACCTCACCGCCGCGATGAAGGCACGGGATGAGACGCGGACCCGCACCATCCGGATGGCCCTGACTTCCATCAGTAACGAGGAAGTGTCCGGCGCGGCAGCCCATGACCTCACCGATGATGAGATAACCAAGATCCTCACCAGGGAGGCCAAACGGCGCCGGGAGGCTGCTGCGGCGTTCGCCGGGGCAGGCCGAGACGACCAGGCCGCCGCCGAGCTAGCCGAGGAAGAAGTGCTGGCCGCCTACCTGCCCGTTCAGCTGACCGATGACGAACTGGCCGCCCTGGTGGGAGCGGCGATCGCCGAGACCGGCGCGTCGGGTCCTGCCGGGATAGGCCAGGTGATGAAGGTCGTGACGCCGCGGGTGGCCGGCCGGGCCGAAGGCAGCAGGGCGGCGGCCATGGTCAAGAACCGACTGACGGCCTAGGTAGCCGTCGGGCTAGGTAGCCGTCGGGCTAGGTAACAGCCAGCCCTGACCTCGGGCCGACTCGCGGCTGCTAAGTGGCCTGGCGGGGGGCTATCCGCCGCCCTTGCCGCCCCCGCCGCCGCCCTTGCCGGGACCGCCGCCGCCGCCCTTACCCGGTCCGCCGCCCTTCCCCTTGACGTGCTTCGTCGGCCCGCCGACCGTCACTGGCGCGGCCAGGCCGTTCCCCAGCGAGAAGAAACTGCTTGGCGGGTAGACGAACGGCACGTCGGGGCCCAGGGGCAAATGCAGGAACGTGTACTCCCAGGTGGCGGCCGGCGCATTGTCGCCGTACATCTGACCGGGGCAGGTCGGCCCGCCGATGTCCCGATAGCAGGAGCCTTGCCCGATCATCGTGTACCTGGTCGGGCTCACCGGGTTGAACACCGATGAGTACGAGACCAGGGTCGGCGTGTAGCCGGCGAAATCCGCGTAATAGCCAGTGTTGGCGGTACCGGTCTTGCCTGCCTCCTGATGGCCAGGAACGGCGCGGCCGTACGCGGTCCCGCCAGGCTGGGTGAGCACGCCCTGCAGGATGTAGTTGGCCGCGTCGGCGACGCCCCGCGACATGACCCGGTGGCAGCTCGGAGGCGCCACCGGCAACTGCTGGTGGGTGGCAGCGACCTCGATCTTCGTGATCGCGCGCGGGCCGCAGTACATGCCGCGCGCGGCCAGCGACGCGTAGGCGGCGGCCATGCTCATCGGCGACACCCCGACCGAGCCGAGCGTGAAGCTGGAGTAGTCATAGGCCGGCAGCCCGCCGAGGCGCCCGAGCGCGTGGTCGTACTGCATCAGCGAGGTTCCGTCAGCCCGGGTCATGCCCAGCCGCACCGCGGTCTTGACCACGTTGCAGATGCCGACCTGGTTCTCCAGGTTGACGAAGTAGGTATTGACCGACTGAACGGTGGCCTCGTTCAGCTGCCAGATCTGAGAGCCCTTGAACGGGGCCTCGGCGTTCTGGAAGCTAAAGGGCGCGAGCACCCCGCCATGACAGGTCGGGAACGGGCCGATCGTATCCGGATTCTTGACCTTGATGGCATGGCCGAGCGGGTCGCCGTGCTGCAAAGCGGTGACCAGAGTGAAGATCTTCGCCGATGACCCGGTCTGCACGCCGGTGCCGTCACCGCCGTACTGCTGGTTGACCGCGTAGTCGATCTCGGTCTGGCCTGGCCCGGTGCCGTACGTCTGGTTGACCGCGATGGCCCGCACGTCCCCGGTACCCGGCTGGAGCAGCACTTCGGTATCGGCATTGTGGTTCGGATTGATCGCGGCGTTGTAGGCCGGCTCGACGTAGCTGACGGCCCGGTCAGCGACGAGCTGGTCGCGCATGTTCAGCGTGGTGTAGATAGCGAGCCCGCCGGAGTTCTGGATGTCCGTCCAGACCGCCGGGTAGTTGAGCTCAAGGACGTGCTCGACGTAGTCACAGAAGAACGCCGTCTTCGCCGCCGAGGGGCTGGTGCATCCGACGTCGAGCGGCACAGCCGACGGCTTCAGGCCGAGCGGTGCCTTTTCCGCGGCGAGCGCCGCTTGCTTGGTCACATAGCGCAGCTGCCACATCCGGGTGAGCACCTCGGACCGGCGCTGGAGAGCCGCAGCGGGGTAGGCGAACGGGTCGTATGCCGTCGGCGACTGCACGATGCCGGCCAGCAGGGCCGCCTCCGGCAAAGTCAGCTGCGACGCGCTCTTGCTGAAGTAAGTCTCGGCCGCGACCTGGATGCCGTAGGAGTGGTTATCGAAGTACGCGACGTTGAGGTAAGACGCCAGCAGCTGCTGCTGGGTCAGTTCGTGCTCGACAGCCGCGGCCAGCCGCAGCTGCTGGATCTTGCGCTGCAGGTCGGGCGCGAAGGCCTGGTATGCCGCGACCAGGTTGTTGCCCGCCTGCAGGATCTTGACGTTCTTGACGTACTGCTGCGCGAAAGTGGATGCGCCCTGCAGTTGCCGGCCGGTGAGATCGCTGACGAGCGCTCGCAACGTGCCGCGCGGGTCTAGCGCACCCTGGGAGTAGAAAGTGTCGTCTTCGATCGCCACGATCGCGTCGCGCATCACCGGCGCGATCTGGTTGAAGGTGACCGGCACGCGGTAGACGCCGTACGGGTAGAAGTAGGCGATGGGCTGGCCTTCGGCGTCGTAAAGGATCGACCTGAGCGGCGCTGCGCCGAGCTTGCCGACCTGCAGCGTGTTGAAGGTATTGGCAGCATCGCGCGCTGCGATGCCGGTAATGCCGACGATCGGAAACGCGGCGGCGGCGACCAGCAAGGCAGCCACAATGCTCATCAGCAAGAGGCGGATGAAGGTCCCGCCGGGCAACGCGCCGGCGCGGCGCAACGCGGTTTGCACGGGCCAAGGCTACGCTCATTGGGCAACTGCCAGCCACCGGACGAGCCGGCAGCGCTCCGGCTCGGCCCCACAGACCCCGCCTACCGACCAGTCCAGCGGGCACCGCTGCCCGGCTCACGCCGATGTAGCCTCAAGTGACCGGCCATTAGCTGTTCGTAGCCGTTTCCCGGATACAGGGGATCACGCCGAGCGGCCGGAGTGTAGCGACTAGCCACTCAAGGCTCTATAGCCCAACCGGGCTATTCATGAATGGGCCGGCTGGGGGCTAGCGCTGCGCGCCGGACTTCCGTAAGTTACTCTTCCGCGACCATCACTCGCCGGAGCCTGTCGCCCCGAGTTGGCTCCGGACCGCAACTGAACGCCACCCGGGCGTGATCACCTCCCGCGGGCGTGACGATCAGAGGAGCTGGACCACATGTGGATCACGGACTGGACTGCGCGTGCCGCGTGCAAGGGAACTGACCCGGACGAGCTATTCGTCCAGGGCGCGGCGCAGAACCGGGCCAAGCTGATCTGCCGCGGCTGCCCGGTCAGGACAGAGTGCCTGGCCGACGCCCTGGACAACCGGATCGAGTTCGGCGTCTGGGGCGGGATGACCGAGCGCGAGCGCCGTGCGTTGCTCCGCCGCCGGCCAGACGTAACGTCCTGGCGCGATCTGCTGGAGAACGCGCGCAACCACTACGAGCGCACCGGGGACGAACTCGTCGCAAGCTAGCCAAGCGAGAGCGGCCGTAAGGCCGGGAACGGGCGGTTAGCGGCCGACGTGCTCGGACGGGGTCGCAGTGGCCAGGAGCACCGGGCGGCCGGTGGTGATGGTGAACGGCGGCGCGCCGCATGGCCGCGACCCAGCTCAACTATCAGTCTGCGGCGAATGACTCGCCGATGCGGCGCAAGCCTTCGAGGTCATGTACGTCTTCGGGCTGTGCCGGAACCTCCGCCACCGGCACGAGCGGGTGGGCTGCAGCGAAGCTGCCAGCGACCCTGCGCTCAGCGGCTGCCTGTGCCATGCGCTCGGCATGCAACTGCAGCGCGGCGATCGTGAGCTGCCGGCCAGCCGCCTGGTCGCCGGCGCCCGGCTGGCTGCGCCCGTTGTGAGGTGGCGCCGCATGGCCGGGCCCGCCCGGACGACCGGAGCCTGACCGACCGGAGCCTGACCGACCGGGAGCCGCAGCCTGCAGAACCTCGGCCGCCGCCAGGCTCCTCGCCGCGGACAGGTGCGCGGCCGAGACCCGCTGGACGCGATTGAGGATCAGCCCGGCCAGTGGCATCCGCTCGGTGCCGAGCCGCTCGACGAAGTACGACGCCTCGCGCAGCGCGTCTTCCTGCGGCGCGGCGACGACCACGAACGCCGTACCGGGCGCGCGGAGCAACTGGTAGGTGTAGTCGGCCCGCTCGCGGAAGCCGCCGAACATCGTGTCAAGCGCGCTGACGAATGTCTGGACATCCCTCAGCACCTGGGTGCCGAGGATCTTAGTCAGCACTCCGGTCACCATGCCGAACCCGGCGCTCAGCGCACGAAGGTAAGCCCTGCCGCCGATCTTGGCGGGCGCGGTCAGCAGTCTCAGCAGCTTCCCGTCCAGGAACCGGGCGAGTCGCTGCGGAGCGTCAAGGAAGTCCAGCGCGGACCGGCTGGGCGGCGTGTCCACCACGATCAGGTCCCACTCATCGGCCCGCCGGAGCTGGCCTAGTTTCTCCATGGCCATGTATTCCTGGGTGCCGGCGAAGCTGGATGACAGCGACTGGTAGAAGGGGTTCGCCAGGATCTGGGCCGCGCGGTCGGGATCTGCGTGCGCTTCGACGATTTCGTCGAACGTTCGCTTCATGTCCAGCATCATCGCGTGCAGGCTGCCAGCAGATCCGGCCCCGTTCCCGGTTAGGTCGTCACTGACCTGGATGCCGCGTACCAGCCGTGGCGTGTTGTCCAGCGAGCTCAGTCCCATGGACTGGGCGAGCCGGCGGGCTGGATCCACGGTCAGGACAACGACATGCCGGCCGTGCTCGGCGGCGCGCAGCCCGATGGCAGCCGCGATGGTCGTCTTCCCCACCCCGCCGGAGCCGCAGCATACGATGATCCGGGTCCGGCGATCGTCGATCAGCCGGTCGACGTCCAGCCGGGCTGGCGACCGTCCGGGCATCAGGCCGCCTTCTGCTCTCGGAGGGCGCCCGCCAGCCGGTACAGCCCGGCCAGGTCGATGCCCCCGCTGATCCAGGGCAGCCGGTAGCAGGGCTGGCGCGCCGACTCCAGCCGGCGCTGCTGCTCATCCTGCCCGAGCGCGGTCCTGGCCTGCTCGGCCAGTTCTGTCGCCAGTGCGCTGGCCAGTTCGTGGCTGTCGTCCAGGCCGGCCGCCTTGAGCCCGATCGCCAGCTGGGCCAGATCGAGCCTGCCGTCGGCTGCCTCCTGCAGTTGGCCGGGCGGAAGCGCGAGGGGCCTGGTCATGTTCACTATGATGCCGCCCGGCCGGATGCCGCCGATCGCGCGAAGCTCGGCGATGCCGTCCAGGGTTTCCTGGACTGGCATTTCCTCGAGCACTGTGACGAAGTGCACGACGGTCTCCGGCGAGCGGATCACCTGCTGCACAGTGTCGGCGTGACCGCGGATCGGGCCGACCCTGGCGAGGTCGGAGACCTCAGCGCTGACGTTCAGGAAGCGGCCGATCCGGCCGGTGGGCGGGGCGTCCATCACAACGGTGTCGTAGCTGCGACCTCGGGCGCCGTCCCTGCGCCGGACCGCTTCGGCGGCCTTGCCGGTGAGCAGTACGTCTCGCAGGCCGGGCGCGATTGTCGTGGCGAAATCCATCACCCCGAGCCTGGCCAGTGCGCTGCCGGCATGCCGCAGGCTGTAGAACATCTGCAGGTACTCGATCAGGGCCGATTCCGGATCGGCTACCAGCGCGAACACGTCGCCGCCCGGGTGCGAGCTGGTACCAGGGCCGACCGCGATGCGCCGTTCCGCGTACGGCAGCGGCGGCACATCGAACAGCTGGGCGATGCCCTGGCGGCCCTCGACCTCCATCAGCAGCACCCGCCGGCCGCCGGCCGCAAGTGCCAGGGAGAGCGCGCCGGCCACGGTTGTCTTCCCTGTGCCGCCCTTGCCGGTGACAACGTGCAGCCGCACGCCGTCCCAGTCGGTGTCCCGCGTTGCCACGATTGGAGGTTATCCGGGCCGGGGTAGCAGGCGGGGCAGGCACCTCGCAGAAGGCTTAGTCCGGACGATTCACGTGTTAAGTCCTTTACGCTCCTTCTCTTTGGCTGCGGAGCTTGGCCTCGCGCGGAATGTCGTTAGGCTGGGTTGCGACGGTCCGCACGGATCGCGGGCGCAGGGAGAAGGTGTCAGCTCATGGCTGCGCTGTACGCCATTGTCATAGTCGTCGTCCTCATGGCCGTCATTACGGCGGCCCGGTCGATCAAGACGGTTCAGCAGTACGAGGACGGGATCATCTTCCGGTTCGGCAAGGTGCTGCCGGGGGTCCGCGGACCGGGGCTGACGATGATCCGGCCGGTCGGCGACAAGCTCGTCAAGGTCAACAAGCAGATCATCGCGATGGGCGTGCCCGCACAGGAGGGCATCACCAGGGATAACGTGAGCGTTCGCGTCGACGCCGTGGTGTACTTCAGGGTCGTCGATCCGATCAAGGCGTCGATCAACGTATTTAATTACCAGAACGCGATCTCCCAGCGCGCGCAGACGTCGCTGCGATCGATCATCGGGCAGTCCGAGATGGACGAGTTGCTGGCCGAGCGGGACATGGTGAACCGGCGGCTGTGCGCGATCATCGACGAAGGCACCGAGATCCCGTGGGGGGTCAAGGTGGAAAGCGTCGAGATTAAAGACGTGTCGCTGCCGGAGGGCATGAAACGGTCGATGTCGCGCCAGGCTGAAGCCGAGCGGGAACGGCGGGCCAGGATCATCACGGCTGACGGTGAGTTCCAGGCCAGCAAGCGGCTGGCCGCGGCCGCTAACGTGATGGCCCGCGATCCGGCCGCGCTGCAACTGCGGCTGCTGCAGACCGTCGTGGAAGTGGCCGCCGAGCGCAACAGCACGCTGGTGATGCCGATCCCGGTCGAACTGCTGCGCTTCTTCGACAAGTTCAGTCCGTCCAGCAGCGGTACCAGCGGGCCGGCCAGCGACTCCGAGTCGATGGCCGACTTCGGCGAAGCGGCCATCGCCGGCGGCAGCCTCGACGAGGCGATCGGGAAGGCAGCAAGCCCGGCCGCCATCGCTAACCCCGCGGACGTGCCGCTCGACATCCCCGACGTGCCGGCCATCCCCGAGCTGTCGCCGGCGGAGAAGGGCGACATCGGCACTGTGCACGGTCCCGGCAGCCGGGCCGGCGTCCCCGCTGCATCCCCCGCTTCCGCTGCATCCCCTGCGTCCGCTGCCGGGCAATCCGGCGCGCAGGCCAGCTCTGCGGACGACGAGCCGGCTGCGGAGGGGTAGCCGCGGCCGGCCAACGTAGACACGCCTGGCTGGCTCCGCTGTAAGGTTCGGCTATGGCCAAGTGGGAGTACGCGACCGTGCCGCTGCTGGTGCATGCGACCAAGCAGATCCTGGATGGCTGGGGCGACGACGGCTGGGAACTGGTGGCGGTCGTGCCCGGCCCGAACCCGGAGCAGCTCGTCGCCTACCTGAAGCGGATGAAGGAATGACGCAGGCCGGCACATCCGGGCCTGAGCAGCGGCTGGCGGCGCTGGGGCTGACCCTGCCGCCGGTAGTCGCGCCGCTGGCCGCCTACGTGCCCGCGGTCCGCTCCGGCGCGATGGTTTACACCGCCGGGCAGTTGCCCATGGTCGACGGCCAGCTCGTCTCGGCCGGAAAGGTCGGGGCGGAAGTCGGAGCGGCCGAGGCGGCCGCGCTGGCACGAACGTGCGCCCTCAACGCGCTGGCCGCGGCGGCCTCAGTGGCCGGCGGCCTGGCCTCGATTAAGCGCATCGTCAAGCTGACCGGGTTCGTAGCCAGCTCGCCAGACTTCACTGGGCAGCCTGGCGTGGTAAACGGCGCAAGCGAGCTGCTGCTTGAGATCTTCGGTGACGCGGGTCGGCATGCGCGCAGCGCGGTCGGTACGGCGGCGCTGCCGCTCGACGCCCCGGTGGAGATCGAGCTCATCGTCGAAGTCGGGGAATAGGCCGGCCGGGCAGGAGGCGCACGTGGCGGATGACTCAGTGCAGGCTGCCGCTATCCGGCTTCCGGGCGAGCTCGCCGGTCCCGCGCGCGACATCCTGGCGGGCAATCAGGCTCCTGCCGTCCCCAGGGACGCGGCGACAGTGATGCTGCTGCGGGAGCGCGGTGCTGCCGCGGGGAACGACCCCCGGACCCCCGGCGGTGCTGCCCCGGGGAACGACCCCCGGACCCCCGGCGGTGCCGGACTCGAGGTCTACCTGCTCCGGCGCAAGCCGACGATGGCATTCGCGCCGGGGGCCTGCGTCTTCCCTGGCGGATCGGTCGATCCGCGGGACACCGACGAGCAGATTGCCTGGGCGGGACCGGACGCCAGCGAATGGGGCCGGGTCTTCGACGCCCCGCCGTCACTGGCCATGGCGCTCGTGTGCGCCGCGGTGCGAGAGACGTTCGAGGAATCGGGCGTGCTGCTGGCGGGCGAGTCAGCTGACTCCGTCGTGGCCGACACCACCAGCGACGAGTGGGAGGCGGACCGGCAAGCCCTGCTCGACCGTTCGGTGTCGCTGGCCGAGTTGCTCGCTCGCCGGCGGCTTGTGCTCCGGGCCGACCTGCTGCGCCCGTGGTCGCGGTGGATTACGCCGATCATCGAACCGCGCCGGTTCGACACCCGCTTCTTCGCGGCGGCGCTGCCCGCCGGGCAGCGCACCAGGGATGTCGGCGGCGAGGCTTCGCAGGTCGCGTGGGTGCAGCCCGGCGACGCGCTGGCGGCAGGGAAGCGGGGCGAGATCCTGCTGTTCCCGCCCACTGCCGTGACGCTGTCCGAACTGGCCGAGTGCGGCGGCCTGGACGCGGTGCTGACCGGGCCGCGGCAGGTCGCGCCCATCATCCCGGCAGTCCACCTCCGCGAGGGCGCGGCCTGGCTGACCGTGCCAGGGCTCAGCGGGTACCCGGCCGGGCCCCGCGGGGCCGCATGAATCCGGGCAGCCCGGCCGGGGCCGGGGCCGGCATCGACGGCTCAGGCACCGAGCGGGTGCGGTGCCTGCTGGCGCCGAATCCGTCGCTGATGACGCTGGACGGAACGAACACCTGGCTAGTCGCCGAGCCCGGCTCCGCCGCGGTTGTGGTTATCGATCCCGGCCCGGACGACGAGGCTCACCTGCAGCGGATCTGCTCGATGGCAGCCGGGCGCGGCCAGCGCGTGGCCGATATCGTGCTCACCCACCGGCACCTGGATCACTCGGCCGGAGCTCCGCGGCTGGCCGAGCTGACCGGCGCGCCCGTCCGCGCAGTCGATCCCGCGCACCGGCTGGGCAGCAACGGCCTGGTGGCGGGCGACGTGCTCGACAGCGGCGGCTGTGAGCTGCGGGTCATCGCTACTCCAGGGCACACCGACGACTCCGTGTGCCTGCACGTCCCGGCCGACGACATCGTCCTCACCGGAGATACGGTGCTCGGCCGGGGTACTGCGGTCATCGCCGAGGACGGCAGCCTCGCCGACTACCTGGACTCGCTGCGGCGGCTGCGGGCGCTGACCGAGGAGACTGGCCTGTCAGCCCTGCTGCCAGGACACGGCCCGCTGCTCGCCGATCCGGCTGGCGTGCTGGATTTCTACCTGACGCACCGGGCCGAGCGGCTCGACGAGGTTCGCGCCGCGATCGCCGCGGGCGATCGCGGTCCGGCCGAGATCGTCGCCCGGGTGTACGCGGCCGTTGACCCCCGGCTGTGGCAGTTCGCCGAGTCTTCGGTCCGCGCCCAGCTGCACTACCTTCGCCGCGTGGGCGAGCTGCCCGCCGAGAAGGCTGGGAACGGGGCTGCAAGCGGCCGGCCATCCGGCGAGGGCTAGCGACCTCACCCCCGTTCCCGGCGTCTTTCGCTGTTGTCCTGTCACCGGGCGCGCTTGCGCAGCCGGTCGGTGTCGGTGACCAGGACCGATTTGGCGGCCAGCTGAATCCAGCCGCGAGCGGTGAAATCGGCGAGCGCCTTGTTGACCGTTTCCCTGGACGCGCCGACGAGCTGGGCCAGCTCCTCCTGAGTGAGGTCGTGGCTGACCTGTACGCCCTCCGGCGTCTGCACGCCGAACCGCTCGGCTAGGTCAAGCAGTGCCTTCGCGACCCGGCCGGGCACATCGGTGAAGACGAGGTCGGCCTTGACGTCGTTGATCCGGCGCAGCCGCTGGGCAAGCGCTTGCAGCAGGTGCATGGCGACCTCCGGCCTGGTGCTCAGCCAGGTTCGCAGGTCGTCGTGAGCCAACCCGGCCAGCCGCGCGCTGGTGACCGCGGTGGCGCTGGACGTACGCGGGATCGGGTCGAAGAGCGACAGCTCCCCGAACATCTCGCCCGGACCGTGCACGCTCAGCAGGTTTTCCCTGCCGTCCGGCGCAGCCCTGGTGAGCTTGATCTTGCCGGTCAGGATGATATAGAGCTTGTCGCCGGCGTCGCCCTCGGCGAACAAGCGCTCACCACGGTCAAGCTGGACGTCAGTGACGCCTGCTCGGAGCGCGGCGGCGTCTTCCTCGCTGAGCGCCTCGAACAGCGGCGTCTCACTGAGTACGTCATCAGTGTTAACCATGATCCCTCCTGCGGCCGACAACTACGTGGTGCCCGTTCCGGCTGCCCGTCATCCTGCATCCCTCAGCCAGGCGCCTAAGGGTGCCGCGGGCCGGGCCGGCCGGCCAGCCGCCGGCGGCAGGCCTCAATCTCGGCCTCGGCCGCTTCGACGCCTACCCACCTGGCGGCCTCGACTTCCTTGCCGGGCTCGATCGCCTTGTACACCTCGAAGAAGTGCTGGATTTCGAGCTGGTCGAACTGCGGCACATCGCCGATGTCCCGCAGGTGAGCCATCCGCGGATCCGTCGCCGCGACGCAGAGCACCTTGTCGTCGGAGCCCTTCTCATCCCGCATCCGGAACATGCCGATCGCGCGGCAGTGGATCTGGCAGCCGGGGAAGGTGGGCTCTTCGAGCAGCACGAGTGCGTCGAGTGGGTCTCCGTCGTCGGCAAGCGTGTCCTCGATGAAGCCGTAATCGGATGGATAGCGAGTCGAGGTGAACAACATCCGGTCTAGCTTGATACGCCCCGTCTCGTGGTCCATCTCGTACTTGTTACGCTGCCCCTTCGGGATCTCGACGATTACCTCGAACTCCACGTCACACCCCCACGGGCTTGATAAGAAGTTGGATTGCCTGGCTGATGTCTACCCGGTCGCACTTTGCCAGTCTCCACCGAGGGGTAGCACATCACGCATCGGAAAGCTAACGCGGGGACAGCGCATCGGGTGAAGGGAATCTATCGTTGCGTCGGCCGAGGAGTGCTGTGGCGGCAGTCATCGCGGTGCTGTGCGCCCTCACCATTGCCGCTGGTTTCACCGTCAGCAGGCTGCTTCCCCGCCGCCTCGCGCTCTGGCAACTGCCGCATGTCACCGCGGGCCGGCTCGCCGGACCGGACCGGGTGCTGCCGGCCACGACCGGCACGGTGAGCCAGCGGGTCGCAGCGACTGCCGCTGGCGTGGCTCAGGCCATCGGACCAGTGATCAGCTCGCCGGCCCTGGGCCCGCACGTTGGGGTGCTGATCACCGACCTGGCAACCGGGAAGGTGCTGTACGCACTCAACCCGGCGGTCGGCTTCGCCCCGGCCTCGACCAACAAGCTGGCCACGGCCACCGCGGCGCTGCAGGTACTCGGACCCTCGGCCCGCTTCGCCACCACCGTTGTGGCCAACCCGGCAGCCTCGTCTATCGTGCTGGTGGGCGGCGGCGACCCGACACTGGCGGCTGGCCCGCCGGCCGCATCGGACTATCCGCGGCCGGCCACGCTCGCCGGGCTGGCCGCCGAAACGGCGGCAGCGCTGCGAGCGCGCGGCCGGCACAGCGTGCAGCTCGGCTATGACGTCTCGCTCTATACCGGGCCCGGACTTGCGCCGGGCTGGCCGCAGAGTTACGTGACGACCGGCAACGTATCGATCATCACCCCGCTCGAGGTTGACCAGGGACGGGTGACACCTGCCGGGGCGCCTGCTGACAACGAGGCATTCGGCGGGCCCAGGTCGGCCGACCCGGCTGCACTCGCCGCTACCTCGTTCGCCGGCTTCCTCACGGCCGATGGCATCACGGTCCGCGGCACCCCGGCGCTCGTCACCGCTCCCGCCGGGGACGCGACCATAGCCCGCGTGCAGTCGCCGCCGCTGGCCGAGATCGTTCAGTGGATGCTCGAGCAGAGCAACAACGTCATCGCCGAGAACCTGGGGCGTCAGGTCGCGATAGCCACTGGCCGGCCGGCCTCGTTCAGCGGTGCCGCCAGCGCGGTGACTGCCGTCGTGCGCCGTCTCGGCGTCACCGGCGAGATAAGCATCGTCGACAACAGCGGCCTGTCACCGAAGGACAAGATCGCGCCGACGGTGCTCGTTCAGCTGCTCCGCCTGGCGGCCCGTCACGCCCGGCTGGGATCGGTGCTCACCAGCCTGCCGGTCGAGGGCTTCTCCGGCACCCTGATGCAGGGCGCCAGCGTGTTCGGCCTCGGCGGCCCGGCCGGCCTCGGCGTCGTGCGGGCCAAGACAGGGAACCTGAACACGGTCGCGGCACTCGCCGGGACCGTCTACGCCGGGAACGGGCAGTTGCTCGCCTTCGCCATCATGGCCGACAAGATTCCTGCTGCCAGTCTGTTCAGCGCTGCCACGGCGATGGTCGAGCTAGGGAGCACACTGGCCGGCTGCGGTTGCCGTTAGCTGGTTCTGCTCGTTTCGGCGACTAACGGCCCGGCGGGGCGGAAAGGGCCCGGCGCCACGTACGGTGGAGGGGTGAGCAGCACTCAGATGATCGACTGGCAGGTCGCTACCTCCACCGGGGTCCGTTGGGTCAGGCCGGGCCCCCAGGTCGGCATGACCGAGGCCAGGAAGGTCGTGGCTGAGCTGCGGCAGCTGGCCGGCGTGGTTGCCGAGCCGGTCCGCGAGCTGACCGGACTGCCGGGCGCCCCGGACGACGGCAAGGTGGCGGTCGTCGACCGGCCGGGCTGGATCCGCGCCAACGTGGACGGCTTCCGGGTCGTGCTCGACCCGCTCGTACAGCGGATGTCGGACAGCGGTGCCGCACCGCAGCCCGGCTCGGTGATGACTGCGGTGGGCTCGCGGGTTACCGGCATGCAGGCCGGCCTCATTCTCGCCTACCTAGCCGGCCGGGTTCTGGGCCAGTACGAGCTGTTCCTCCCACCAGACCCGGACGGGCCGGGTACCGGGACGCCATCCGGGCGGCTGACGCTGGTCGCGCCCAACATCGTGATGGTCGAGCGTGAGCTTGACGTGAACCCGCATGACTTCCGGCGCTGGGTCTGCCTGCACGAGGAGACGCACCGCACCCAGTTCACCTCCGTGCCATGGCTCCGCCCGTATGTCCAGGAGCAGATGTCGGAGTTCCTGCTCGCCTCCGACCTGGACCCGGCCTCGATTCTGGAACGCCTGCGGGCCGCGGCCGACGCGGTGGCGGGCGCGGTGCGCGGCGGCGATGGAGAGAGCCTCATCGAGGCCATCCAGAGCCCCCGGCAGCGGGCCATCCTGGACCGGATGACCAGCGTCATGACACTGGTCGAGGGTCACGGAGACTACGTCATGGACGCGGTCGGGCCGGCCGTGGTCCCGTCGGTCGCCGAGATCAGGGCGAAGTTCAGCGCCCGCCGCGGAACGGCGGGCAGGCTCGAGCAGGCCATCCGGCGCGTGCTCGGCATCGACCTGAAGATGAAGCAATACGAGCAGGGCTCGCGGTTCGTCAAGGCGGTCGTCGACGAAGCCGGGATGGAGACCTTCAACAAGGTATGGACCTCGCCGGAGACTTTGCCGACCAGGGAAGAGCTGCAGCATCCGCTATCCTGGCTCGCCAGGGTCGACGGTGGCGGCGCGGCGGCGAGCCCGGCAGACTCCACCACCGCGGACTGAGCGGCCCGGTGGGCCCGCATCCGGCAGTCGCAGCGGTGCGGCACGCCGTCAGGGCCAGTCTGGCCGACCTCGAGCCAGGGACCGCAGTGCTTGCGGCGTGCTCAGGCGGAGCGGATTCGCTGGCGCTTGCCGCCGCCATCGCGTTCGAGGCGCCCAAAGCGGGCCTGGTGGCCGGCGGTATCACCGTCGACCACGGCTTGCAGCCCGGATCGTCAGAGCAGGCCAGCCGGGTCACCGCCGTACTTCATGGCCTCGGTCTGCGCCCGGTGCTGTCGGTGGCCGTCACGGTGGCCCGGCCGGAGGACGGCGGAAGCTACCCGGGTCCGGAGGCGGCCGCCCGGTCGGCCCGGTATGCCGCGCTCGACGTCGCGGCCGAGCGCCACGACGCGTGGCTGCTGCTCGGCCACACGCTCGACGACCAGGCTGAGACGGTGCTGCTGGGCCTTTGCCGCGGCTCCGGCGCGCGCTCGCTGGCCGGGATGGCACCGGTGGCCGGCCGCTACCGGCGGCCGCTGCTTGGGCTGCGGCGCTCGCAAACCATGGCTGCCTGCTCCGCCGAGGGCCTACAGCCGTGGGATGACCCGCAGAACAGCGACCTGGCGTTCACTAGGACGCGGGTGCGGTGCCTGATGCCCGCCATCGACGAGGCACTCGGGCCCGGCGTGGCGGAGGCGCTGGCCAGAACTGCGGCGCTGCTGCGTGCTGACGCTGAGGTGCTGGACGCGCTGGCGGCAACCGAGGCCGGGCGGCTCGGCGGTCCGGAGGAGGCGCAGGCCAGCGGCTGGCCAGCCAGCGCGCTGGCCGGGCTGGCGCTGGCAATCCGGCTGCGGCTGCTGCGCAGCGCCGCGCTTGCGGCCGGGTGCCCGGCGGGGTCGCTGTCCCAGCGCCACCTGGCGAGCCTGGACGAACTGGTGACCGGATGGCACGGACAGCGGTGGATTGACCTGCCCGGCGGGGTCAGGTGCCGTCGCCACTCTGGCAGGCTGCTCTTCACCAGATCCGGGGGTCCGGGGGTCGCCCCCGGGGACAGCACAGCGGGGGGTCCGGGGGTCGCCCCCCGGGACAGCACAGCCGGGGGTCAGGGAGCGGCGGCGCGATGGGAGGACGCGGGTGGATGCGAATGACATGGGGCCAGATCTCAAAGACGTCCTGATTACGCAGCAGGACCTGCAGCAGCGCATCCATGAGCTCGCTGCTCAGATCGACGCCGATTATGCTGACCGCGAACTCTTGCTGATCGGAGTGCTCAAGGGCGCCGTGATGGTAATGGCCGATCTGGCCCGGGCCATGCACCTGCCAGCGCAGATGGACTGGATGGCGATCTCCTCCTACGGGTCGGGGACGAAATCCTCCGGCGTGGTGCGGATCCTGAAGGACCTGGACATCGACATCAGCGGGCGCCATGTCCTGATAGTCGAAGACATCGTGGACTCCGGCCTCACGCTGTCCTGGCTGATCGGCAACCTTCGCTCCCGTGAGCCGGCCTCGGTGGCCGTCTGCGTGCTGCTGCGCAAGCCGACGGCGGCGCGGATGAACGTGGAGGTGGCCTACACCGGGTTCGACATCGACGACTCGTTCGTCGTCGGCTACGGGCTCGATTATGCTGAAAAGTACCGGAACCTGCCGTTCATCGGCACGCTGGCCGAGCATGTCTACCGGTAGCCGGCTGGCTGACTGCATGGCCGCCTGGCGCCGGGAACCGAGCAGGCGATGAATTTCGTTAACCCGGGTAAGAGGCGTAACACGGCCGCCATTGACCCTTGCGGCCTGCCGCGTTCCGGCTACGGCTATCGCGGTGTACCGTCGAGTATTCCTGTGCCTCGCGCGGGAAGAAATAGCCGCGCATTCGCGCTGGATAGCAAGGTAGCCCCGCCGGGACGGCGGGGCACGAGGCTCGTCAGGAGGGATCGGCCGGACCTGTGGGCCGTTCATCGATGGATCTGAAGCGCATTTTCCGCGGCTGGGTGCTTGCCATCCTCTTTGTCGCCATCATCCTTGTGATCCTGTACAAGCTGGTCAGTACGGGGCCTGCGTACAAGCTGGTCCCCACCTCGCAGGCGATCGCGGCGATCGACTCGGGCAACGTGAAGTCGGTCACGCTGACCGACGTCGACCAGACCATCCAGCTGACCACGAAGAACAACGCCAACTGGGAATCGTCCTGGGTCGGCTTCCAGGGCACTCAGCTTGCCAACACCCTCCAGAAGGAGGTGCAGAGCGGCAAGCTGCCGTCCGGCGTCTACACCGTGAAGGTGCCGAAGAGCAGCTCGTTCTGGACGCTGATCTTCAGCTACCTGCCATTCTTGATCATCTTCCTGCTGTTCATGGTGTTCCTGAACCAGATGCAGGGCGGCGGCTCGCGGGTCATGAACTTCGGCAAGTCCAAGGCCAAGCTCATCACCAAGGACACGCCTAAGACCACGTTCGCCGACGTGGCGGGTGCCGACGAGGCGATCGAGGAACTCCAGGAGATCAAGGAATTCCTGCAGAGCCCGGGCAAGTTCCAGGCCATCGGCGCCAAGATCCCCAAGGGCGTGCTGCTGTACGGTCCGCCTGGAACAGGCAAGACGCTGCTGGCAAGAGCCGTGGCCGGCGAGGCGGGCGTGCCGTTCTACTCGATCTCCGGCTCGGACTTCGTCGAGATGTTCGTCGGCGTTGGCGCCTCCCGGGTGCGCGACTTGTTCGAGCAGGCCAAGGCGAACGCGCCTGCCATCGTGTTCGTGGACGAGATCGACGCGGTTGGCAGGCACCGCGGGGCAGGTTTCGGCGGCGGGCACGACGAGCGCGAGCAGACGCTGAACCAGCTGCTCGTCGAGCTGGACGGCTTCGACACCAAGGGCGGCGTTATCGTCATCGCCGCCACCAACCGGCCCGACATCCTGGACCCGGCGCTGCTGCGTCCCGGCCGGTTCGACCGGCAGATCGTCGTCGCCCAGCCTGACCTGGCCGGCCGCAAGGGCATCCTGCGGGTGCACGCACGGGGCAAGCCGTTCGCGCCGGATGTGGACCTGGACATCATCGCCCGCCGCACTCCGGGCTTTACCGGTGCGGACCTCGCGAACGTCATCAACGAGGGCGCGCTGCTGACCGCCCGGGCAAATCAGACCCAGATCCAGATGGCCTCGCTCGAGGAAGCAATCGACCGGGTGACCGCCGGGCCGAAGCGGAAGAGCGTGCTGCTCTCTGAGCGGGAACGGAAGATCATCGCTTACCACGAGGGCGGCCACGCTCTGGTCGGGCATGCGCTGCCCAACGCCGACCCGGTCCACAAGATCACCATCATCCCGCGCGGCCGTGCGCTCGGCTACACTGCCGCGGCGCCCGCGGAGGACAAGTTCCTGGTCAGCCGCGCCGAGATGATGGATCAGCTGTCCATGCTGCTCGGCGGCCGGACTGCCGAAGAGCTGGTCTTCCATGAGCCGACAACCGGTGCGGCCAACGACATCGAGAAGGCCTCCTCGATTGCTCGCGGGATGGTGACCGAGTACGGCATGAGCGAGCGCCTTGGCGCGCGCAAGTTCGGTACCGGGGACGGTGAGCCGTTCCTCGGCCGCGAGATGTCGCACGCACGCGATTACTCGGAGGAGATCGCTTCGGCCATCGATGACGAGGTCCGTCGTCTCATTGAGTCCGCTCACGACGAGGCGTGGGAGATCCTGGTCCAGTACCGGGACGTGCTGGACAACCTGGTGCTTCAGCTGCTCGAGCACGAGACGCTGTCGCGTGATCAGGTTCTGGAGATCTTCTCGCCGGTGCACAAGCGGCCGACGCGCGGCTCCTACACCGGCTACGGCAAGCGGCTTCCGTCGGAGAAGCCGCCGGTGCTGACTCCGAAGGAGCTAGCGCTCACGGCCGCGGCCGACGGCACCATCACGCCGGCGCTCGGTAACGGCCAGGCGTCGGCTGCCGGGTTGCCTGCCGTGCCGCCGCCGCCCCCGGCCGGTCACTTCCGGTCGCCACTCGGTGGTGCCAGTCCACTCGGTGGTGCCAGTCCGCTTGGTGGTGCCAGTCCACTCGGCGGGAGCATGCCCGGCTCTGACCAGCCCGGCTCTGACCGGCCGGGTGAGGATCGCCCTGCGGATGGCGGCGCTCATTGAGCAACGGCGAGTTCGACCTTCAGCGGATCGAGCGCGCGGTGACCGAGATACTCCTGGCGGTCGGCGAGGACCCGACCCGGGACGGCCTGAGGGATACCCCTGGCCGTGTTGCCCGAGCACTGAGCGAGCAGTTCTCGGGGCTGCGCATGCGGCCGGAAGAGGTGCTGACGACCGTCTTCGACGCCGATCACGAGGAGATGGTCCTCGTGCGCGATATCGAGCTGTACTCGACCTGCGAGCATCATCTGGTGCCGTTCTTCGGCGTTGCTCACGTCGGGTACATCCCCAACGAGAAGGGCCAGATCACTGGCTTGTCCAAGCTTGCCAGGGTCGTTGACCTGTACGCCAAGCGGCCGCAGGTGCAAGAGCGGATGACCAGTCAGATTGCCGACGCTCTGATGGACATCCTCGAGCCGCGCGGAGTAATCGTCATTATCGAGGCCGAGCACTTGTGCATGTCCATGCGCGGCGTGCGCAAGCCAGGTGCTAAGACCGTGACATCCGCTGTCCGGGGAAGTTTCCTGAACTCAGACAGCACTCGGGCCGAGGCCGTGAGCCTGCTGACGGACCGTCGCTGACCTGGTGCAGGTCCAATGCCGGGGTTTGCCTCCGGCCCGAGATGGCGAAGACTACGCTGATGCCCCGTGAGCCGGGGCCTGACCTTTATGTCCGAGATGACAGAGCACATCGGGCCCGGGCCGGCAGAGCCCCAATCGGCCGGCGAGCGGCAAGCGGAGCCGTCGGTCATCCGCGGCGCCGACCTGCGCCAGCAGCTTCGCTGGGTGCCACTTACCGCCGGGCTGATGGCCCTGGTCATCGGCATCGGCTACATCTTCGAAGGGCTGCTGCCGAGCTTCTACATCCGGCGCCTTCGCGGGCTGGCTGACCTGGCCCCTGGCACCCTGGTTAACCTGACCCGGACCACCGACATCATCATCGGGCTGTTGCTGCTGATGCTGTCGCACGCCCTGCGCCGGCGTAAGCGTCGGGCCTGGGCAGCGGTCATGGTGCTGCTGGGCCTTGGCGTCGTCATCCATGCCGGGATCGGGATAGTCGTCCACTTCATCCGGCCCGCTGCGCCGCTCGCGCAACTCCACCCGCTGCAGGCGGGATTTTCTGCCGCATTGCTGATCGCGCTGTTCTGCTATCGGCGGCAGTTCTACGCGGTCGGTGACCGCCGCTCGAGATGGCGCGCGCTGTGGGTGCTGTGCGGCCTGGTCGCCGCTGACGTGAGCATCGGGCTGATCTACATCACTGTGATCGGCGGGCTTAGAGCAGGCTTCACCATGCGCGACCGGGTCTACTCGGTCGTGATGAACCTGGCCGGCTTTTCCGGTCCGGTGCGGTTCAGCAATGAACTCCAGCAAGACCACTTCGGTTTCGTGACCGGCGCACTCGGACTGTTCACGCTGTTTGTCGCTTTGTTCCTGTTCTTGCGGCCGGCCGAGCCGCTCAGCCGGCTGCGGCCCGCGGACGCGCAGCGCATCAGGGACCTGCTCGAGCGGCACGGTGACCAGGACTCGCTCGGGTACTTCGCCCTGCGTGACGACAAGGGCATCATCTGGTCCCCGACCGGCAAGTCGTGCATCGGGTACCGGGTCCTGTCCGGAGTGATGCTCGCCAGCGGTGATCCTATTGGCGATCCGGAAGCCTGGCCCGGAGCGATTCACACATTCCTGGACGAGGCTGTCAGGCATGCCTGGGTGCCGGCCGTTATCGGCTGCAGCGAGCTCGGGGCCGAGATCTGGTGCCGCGAAGGCAACCTGACCGCGCTCGAACTCGGCGATGAGGCCGTGATCAGCGTCGGGAACTTCACGCTGCAGGGCCGGGCCATGCGCAACGTCCGCCAGATGGTGACCAGGGTGTGCCGCCAGGGCTACGTGGCTGAGATCCGCCGGGTCGCGGACATTCCTCCGGCTGAGATCACCCGGATGACCCGGCAGGCCGATAGCTGGCGCGGCAGCCCGACCGAGCGCGGCTTCTCCATGGCACTTGGCCGCGTCGGCGGTCGCGACGACGGCGGCTGCGTGATAGCGACCGCGAAGCAGGACGGCGTGCTTCGCGCCCTCCTGCACTTCGTGCCGTGGGGCAGCGATGGCTTGTCACTCGATCTGATGCGCCGGGACAGGTCGGCCGCACCCGGACTCAACGATTTCCTCATCGTCGAGGCGATCAAGGCCGCTAACGAGCTGGGGGTGAAGCGGCTCTCGCTGAACTTCGCGGTGTTCCGCGCGGCCCTGGAACGCGGCGAGCGAATCGGCGCCGGGCCGGTGACGAAGGCCTGGCGGGGGTTCCTGCTCTTCTTGTCACGATGGTTCCAGATCGAGTCGCTGTACAAGTTCAACGCGAAATTCAACCCGGAGTGGGTGCCGCGCTTCCTGGTATTCCCCGGCACCAGGGATGCGCTGCGGATCGGCTTCGCCGCGCTCGAGGCCGAGGCGTTCCTGGTCTGGCCCACCATCGAGATCCGCAGGATGGCGAGGAAACTGGGCCTGTCAGGGCTGCAGCGGCGGCTGCGGAGCCAGTTGCGGCGCAGCTCAGTCGGGAGCTAGGGCGCGGCCGGCCGGAGTCGGCGCATTGGCGGGCATACGTCCGCTTCGGGCTGGTTAGCTCGGGGGATTCCGGCGGCTCCCGCCGTCAGCGGACACGTAGATTGGCAGCTATGACAGCCGACGCACCTTCGCCACGCGGCCGCCCGGCCGACAGCTCCGGCCGGGCGCCGGCCGACGGCTCTGGCCCGGTGCTGCCGGGGCTGGCGGCCGGGCAGCGGTGCCTGGTCATGGGCGTCGTCAACGTCACTCCGGACTCCTTCTCCGATGGCGGCAGCTGGCTTGACCCGGACCTGGCCATCGCACACGGCCTTGACCTGATCGGCCAGGGTGCCGACATCGTCGATGTCGGTGGCGAGTCAACGCGCCCCGGTGCGCAGCGAGTGCCGATGCGCGAGGAACTCAGCAGGGTGCTACCCGTGGTATCGGCGCTGGCCAGTGCCGGCAGTCTCGTCAGCATCGACACCATGCGCGCCGAGGTGGCGAGCCAGGCCCTGGCCGCTGGCGCGCGAATGGTCAACGATGTCAGCGGCGGGCTGGCCGACCCGGACATGCCCGCGGTAGTGGCCGCGGCCGGCGTGCCGTACGTCGTCGTGCACTGGCGTGGCCACAGCTCAGACATGTACGGCCCAGCGGTCTACGACGATGTCGTAGCCGAGGTCCGCGACGAACTCGGCCTTCGGCTGGCGGCGATCACCGGCGCGGGCGTGAACCCGGCTCAGGTCATACTCGACCCGGGGCTTGGCTTCGCCAAGCTGGCAGGGCACAACTGGAAGCTGCTGGCCGGCCTGGATCGCATCGCCGCTCAGCCCGGCTACCCGCAACCGTTCCCGTTGCTGGTCGCCGCGTCCCGGAAGGGCTTTCTCGGCAAGCTGCTGGCTGGCCCGGACGGGTCGGCGAGGCCGTTCCTGCGCAGCGATGATGCCACCGTCGCGGTGACGGCGCTAGCAGTCGCGGCGGGAGCGTGGTGCGTCCGGGTGCATGTGGTTCCGGGCAACGTCGACGCCGTACAGGTGGCCACCCGGTGGCGGCTGGAGAGCATGGCGGGCGTCCGCTGATGCTGGACCGGATCTCGATCACCGGCCTCCGGGTTCGCGGTTACCACGGAGTGCTGGCGCATGAGCGCGCAACTGGGCAGGACTTCATCGTGGATGCTGTGCTGTGGCTCGACGCCGCGCCTGCCGCCGCCGCCGATGACCTGAAGCTGACCGCCGACTATGCCGCGATCGCCGGCCGCCTGGCCGCTATCGTCGCCGGAGAGCCCGTGGACCTGATCGAGACGCTCGCGGACCGGCTTGCTGAGGCATGCCTGACGGCCGTCCCGGTGCAGGAGGCCGAGGTCACCGTGCACAAGCCGCAGGCGCCAGTCGGACAGGAAGTGGCCGACATCGCCGTGACCGTCCGCCGGAGCCGGAAATGACCAGGCCCGCGGCCAGCCGGCCGATGACCGGCCAGGCCCCGGCCAGGCAGGCCCCGGCCAGCCGCAACCGCTCCGTCGTGCTCTCGCTCGGCAGCAACCTTTCAGACCGGCTGGCCAACCTGCAACTCGGGCTGGACGTCCTGGCCGCCGGCGGCCTGGAACTTCGCGCGGTGTCCAGCGTGTATGAGACGGACCCGGTCGGCGGCGTGCGGCAGGCGGACTACCTCAACGTAGTGCTGCTGGCCCGCAGTTCGCTGCCGTCACGCGATATCCTGGCCAGGTGCGCGGCCGCTGAAGCGGCGGCAGGCCGGGTCAGGGCGCAGCGATGGGGCCCGCGCACGCTCGACGTGGACGTCATCGCGTGCGGCACGGAGATAAGCGCTGACCCGGCGCTGACCCTGCCGCACCCGCGGGCGCACGAGCGCGCGTTCGTGCTCGTCCCGTGGCTTGAACTGGACTCGCGAGCAGTCCTTCCCGGCCGGGGCCCGGTGGCCGGCTTGCTGACGGCCACCACGGCCGCCGGGGTAGCGCGGCGGCCGGATCTGAAGCTCGCGCTGCCGGGCCGGCCAGCGGATAGCCGGGCTGCCGGCCACGGGCCAGAGCGCGGCGGGCAACCGCAGCACCGGGCCGCCCCTCGCCCTGCCATGCCGGAAGGGGGCGCGCCATGCAGCTGACCCGGCCGGCCACGGTCGCCGGCATTTTCGCGGTCTGCGCGATAGTCGCCTGGCTCGCGGTGCGGGCGACCTTCCAGAACCTGCCGCTGCTGCCGATCACCGCCGTTCCCGCGCTAGCCGCCCTGGCCATCGCCGAGGCACTGGTGGGCAGGCATGTCCGGGCCAGGCTGACCGGCCGCCGCGGTGCGGCAAAGCCGCTGGCACCGATCGCCGTGGCGAGGCTCGTCGCGCTGGCGAAGGCAAGTTCGGTTGCCGCCTCGGCAATCGGCGGGCTGGCCGGCGGCTATCTCATCTTCGTGCTCGGCTCACTGGACAAGACGATTCCGGCACGGGACGCGAGGGTGGCCGGGGCTACCGTCGCCGCGGCGATCGCGCTCATCGCCGCCGCGCTGTACCTGGAGCGATCCTGCCGGGCGCCCGGGCCGCCGGACGAGTCCGACGACCAGCCGCAATCGAGGGACACCTGGCAATGGCACTCCTGACAGCGCTGGCCGCCCGCCGGCCAGATGCCGCCCCGGCTGCCACCGCGGGCAGCAGATCCGAGAGGATGCTCGGTCAGTGGCACTCATTCGAGGTGGTGACGAGCCCGTGGTGACTAACATGAGGCTGCATCCGCCTCGGTACCGGACGGCTTGCGAATTCTGATGACGGCTTATGAGTCCTGATCCAGTTGCCGGCCCGCAGTCCGTTCCGGCCGGTCACCAGCATCCGGCCCGGCTCAATGTCGGGGTGATAGGAGCTGGCCGGGTGGGGACCGCGCTTGCCGTTGCGCTCAGCCGGGCCGGGCACCGGATAACCGCCGCATCCGCGGTGTCGTCGGCGTCCAGAAGACGCGTCGAGGAGTACCTGCCCGGCACTTTGGTCCTGCAGCCCGCCGACGTGATCGCCGCGGCGGACCTGGTGCTGCTCACCGTTCCCGACGATGCGCTGGCCGGGCTGGTGGCAGGCCTGGCGGCGACCGGCGCGCCGCTAGCCGGAAGGATGCTGGCGCACACCAGCGGACGGCATGGCCTGGCGGTGCTGGCGCCGGCCGCGGAGGCCGGCGCGCTGCCGTTCGCGCTGCATCCGGTCATGACGTTCACCGGCCGGGCCGACGACGCGGACAGGCTGGCCGGCATCTGCTTCGGCGTCACCGCGCCGGCAGTGCTGCGGCCGGCTGCGGAAGTGCTGGTGATGGAGATGGGCGGCGAGCCGGTCTGCATCGCCGAAGAGGACCGCGGCCTGTACCACGCTGCCCTGGCCGGTGCCGCGAATCACCTGGTGACCCAGGTCGTGCAAGCCGAGGACCTGCTAACGCGAGCCGGGGTGGCGCAGCCCGCCCGGATGCTCGGGCCGCTGCTGTCCGCCGCGCTCGACAACGCGCTGCGATTCGGTGACGCCGGGCTGACCGGGCCGGTAGCCCGCGGGGACGCCGAGACCGTTGCCGGTCATGTCGATGCGCTACGCTCCGATGCGCCGGAGGCGCTGCCCGCTTACCTGGCTCTGGCTCGGCTGACCGCCACCAGGGCGCTGGCCAGCGGGATGCTCAGCGCCGCGGACGCGCAGCGGCTGCTGGACGTACTGGCCGAGGCCCGCGCGTGACCGCGGTGCACCCGGCCCGGGCGCCCGGTAAAGCAGGGCCGCCGATCCCGATGCTGATCAGGACGCGGAAGGGCCTGGTCGCCGCACGGGCCGCGGTGCCAGAGCCGGTCGTCCTGGTACCTACCATGGGCGCGCTGCATGATGGCCACCGGTCGCTGATGCGGCTCGCACGCGAACTGGCCGGACCGGGCGGCAGCGTAGTGGTGTCGATCTTCGTGAACCCGCTGCAGTTCGGACCGGGTGAGGACTTCGAGCGATACCCGCGCTCGCTGGAGGAGGACCTGGCACTGTGCGCGGAGGAAGGCGCCAGCGCCGTCTTCAACCCGGGCAGGGCCCAGATG
Source organism: Actinomycetota bacterium (assembly GCA_027314515.1). Lineage (GTDB taxonomy): Bacteria > Actinomycetota > Actinomycetes > Streptosporangiales > Streptosporangiaceae > JAJYUU01. Next base: position 27,200 of record DAHVAR010000048.1, on the reverse strand, counting down.
TATCCGGCGGAGCCGATGGTCACGGTCAATCCAGGACCGCTCGGGCGAGTGCTCGAGGGCAGCTCGAGGCCAGGCTTCTTCGACGGCGTGCTGACCGTGGTGCTCAAGCTCTTCCAGCTGACCCGGCCGGACACCGCCGTGTTCGGCGCGAAGGATGCGCAGCAACTGGCACTGATCCGCCAGATGGTGACCGACCTCGACCTCGGTGTCCGGATCGAGGCGACCCCGGTGTTCCGCGATCCGGACGGCCTGGCCGCATCCAGCCGCAACGGTTACCTGTCAGCGTCGGCGCGGACGTCGGCGCTTGCCCTGCCGGAGGCGCTCGCGGCCGCCAGTCCGCTCGCCGCGCACGGCCGCGCGGCGGTGCTTGCCGCCGCGCGGGCGGTGCTGGACGCGGCGGCGGCGGCTAGCCCGCCGGTCGAACTCGACTACCTAGTGCTTGTCGATGCCCGCACATTCACCGAGACCGGACCGGGCTACCGCGGCCCGGCCACCCTGCTGGTAGCCGCGAAGGTGGGCGGGACCAGGCTGATCGACAACGTCAGCCTCGAGATCGGCGGCAGCCTGACATGATCAGCCGCCGCCTGCTCGCGCCGCCGCCCGGCTGGCGGAAAGATACCGACGTTGTCGTCGTCGGCTCCGGGGTCGCGGGGGTAACGACGGTGCTGGCGATCCGGCACGCCATGCCGGACGCTCGCATCCTGCTGGCCACCAAGTCCGTACTCGACGACGGCTCCACCAGGTGGGCTCAGGGTGGTGTCGCCGCGGCGCTCGGCCCCGGCGACTCTCCCGGCCAGCATCTGTCGGACACCCTTATCGCGGGTGCCGGCCTCTGCGACGTCCGGGCCGTCCGCACCCTCGTCACCGAGGGGCCGGATGCGGTGCGGCGGCTGATCGCGCTCGGCGCAGAGTTTGACCGCGAGCCATCTGGTCCGCTCTCGCTCACCAGGGAAGGCGGTCACCTGCAGCGGAGGATCGCGCACGCCGGCGGTGATGCCACCGGCGCGGAGATCTCGCGTGCGCTGCTGGTCGCGCTGGCCGGCGCCGGTGCCAGTGCCGAGCTCGAGGTCATCGAGCACGCCCTCGCCCTCGACCTGCTGCTGACTGACGACGGGAAGGCGGCCGGCATCACGCTGCACCTGCTCGGCGAGGGCCAGACCGACGGCGTGGGCGCAGTGCACGCGCCCGCCGTGGTGCTGGCGACCGGCGGCTTCGGGCAGCTCTACCTGGCGACCACCAACCCGGCGGTGTCCACCGGCGACGGGGTTGCGCTGGCGCTGCGCGCCGGTGCCGCCATCGCCGATATCGAGTTCGTGCAGTTCCACCCGACGGTGCTCTGGCTCGGCCCGGACTCGCGGGGCCGCCAGCCGCTGATTTCCGAGGCGGTCCGCGGCGAGGGCGCCTACCTGCTGAACGAGGCGGGCCGCCGGTTCATGACCGGGCAGCACCCGCTCGGTGACCTTGCGCCGCGTGATGTCGTCGCCAAGGCGATCATGCGCGAGATGCTCGCCGCCCGCAGCGATCACGTGTACCTGGACGGGCGGCACCTGGGCGCGCGGACGTGGCAGCAGCGCTTCCCCACGATCCTGGCCAGTTGCCGTCAGAATGGCATCGACCCGGTGTCCGAGCCGATCCCCGTCGTGCCGGCCGCGCATTACGCCAGCGGCGGCGTCCGGACCGACCTGCATGGCCGGACGACCGTGCCTGGCTTGTACGCCTGCGGTGAGACTGCCTGCACCGGGGTGCATGGCGCGAACCGGCTGGCTTCCAACTCGCTGCTCGAGGGCCTGGTCTTCGCCGAGCGGATAGCGCTCACGCTCGCGCGCGGACTGCCGGCCCTCGGCGAGCCTGCCCTCGACCACAGGCCCGCGGGCGTGCTGGACCCGTCCGTCATCCGTCCGCTGCAGCAGCTCATGTCCTCCAGGGCCGGCGTACTCAGGTCGGGAACGGGGCTGAGTGAGGCCGCTGCCGGCCTGTCCGAACTCGGCGGACAGGAGTGCGACAAGGCTGGCGCCGCCGCCTGGCAGGCAACTAACCTGCACCTTGTCGCGTCCGCGCTGGTTCGCGCGGCTCTCGCCCGGCAGGAAACGCGCGGTAGTCACTGGCGGGAGGACTTCGCCGAGCCGGACGAGGCCTGGCGCGGCCATCTGGTCTGCTCACTCGGGTCAGCCGGGCTGAGAGAGGAATTTGAGCCGGTTATCGATGAGTAAGCCGACGGACGCGCCCGGCCCGGCCGACGTCGTTCCCGGCCTGACTGTCGCGCTCGCGCAGCGGCTGCGCGGGGCCGGGCTGGACCCGGCAGCGGTCGCTGGCTTCGTCGCGGCCGCGCTCGCCGAGGACCTGGCGGGCGGCACGGACGTGACGACCGCAGCGACGGTTGCCGCGGGCTCGGCCGGCTGCGCTGATCTGGTGGCCAGGTCCGCCGGGGTGGTGGCCGGACTACCGGTGGCGGCAGCGGTCTTCGCGCTGGTCCCGCCGGATCCCGCGGCTGGTTCGCGGCAGGCCGGGCTGGACTGCGCTGAACTGGTGGCGGATGGCGAGCGGGTGGCGGCTGGCCAGCCGCTAATGCGCGTTACCGGGCCGGTCGGGCAGATCCTGACCGCAGAGCGGACCGCGCTGAACGTCCTCTGCCACCTGTCCGGGGTAGCGACGCTGACGAGGCAGTGGGCCGATGCGATCAGCGGCACCGGGGCGCGGATCCGGGACACCCGTAAGACGACGCCTGGCATGCGCGCGCTGGAGAAATACGCGGTGCGCTGTGGCGGCGGGCTGAACCACCGGATGGCGCTGTCGGACGCGGCACTGGTCAAGGACAATCACGTGGCGGCGGCGGGATCGGTGGCCGCCGCGTTCGCGGCGGTCCGGCGCGCCGCGCCGGGACTGCGGCTCGAGGTGGAATGCGACACGCTGGATCAGGTCGCTGAGGCGCTGGCTGCCGGTGCCGACGAGATCCTGCTGGATAATTTCACCGTGTCCGACATTACCGCGGCCGTCGCGCTGACCGGCGGTCGCGCGCGGCTCGAAGCCAGCGGCGGGCTGAGGCTGGGCAGCGCGCGCGCGGTCGCCGAGACTGGCGTGGACTACCTTGCGGTCGGGGCGCTCACACATTCGGCGCCTGCCCTGGACATCGGCCTCGACCTGGTCCAGGCCAACGCGACGAACGGAACGCCCGATGCTACTGACGATTGACGTCGGCAATACCAACACCGTACTGGGCCTGTTCGACGGCCCGGACGTGGTGGAGCACTGGCGAATCTCCACCGATCCGGTGCGAACCGCGGATGAGCTTGCCGTGCTGCTGCAGGGGCTGCTGCGGCAGAGCACGTTGCGCACTGCGCCGGACGTGAGCGGCATCGCGCTGTGCTCCACGGTTCCCTCGGTGCTGCACGAGATGCGGGAGATGTGCTGCCGCTACTACGGTGACGTGCCCGCCGTCATCATCGAGCCCGGCGTCAAGACGGGCATTCCGCTGCGCTACGACAACCCGAAAGAGCTAGGCAGCGACCGGATCATGAATGCGGTCGCCGCCATGCACCTGTACGGCGGGCCGGCGATCGTGGTCGACTTCGGCACGTCGACGAACTTCGACGCCGTCAGCGAGCGCGGCGAGTTCGTCGGCGGCGTGCTGGCGCCGGGAATCGAGATCTCCGTCGACGCGCTATCCAGGCGCGCGGCGCAACTGCTCAAGGTGGAGCTGGCGCGGCCGGCCCGGGTCATCGGCAAGAGCACGGTCGAGGCGCTGCAGTCTGGCATCATCTTCGGCTTCGCCGGCCAGGTGGAGGGCATTGCCACCCGGATGGCGGCCGAGCTTGCGCCAGACGATCCGGACAGCGTTACCGTCATCGCCACCGGCGGGCTCGCGCCGCTGGTCATCGATGAGGTCTCGGTTATCGACGCGCACGAGCCCTGGCTCACGCTCATCGGCCTGCGGCTCACTTACGAGCGGAACACCACGGACCGGGCCGGCGGCGGCGACCCGCAAGCGCCCCCGCCACAGGCGGCCCCGGCGCGACGGTAGCCTCAGGCAGATGACAGACGACCAGACCGCGCCGGGTGCGGCGGCGGGCGGCCCGAGCCCGGCAGAGCTGCCGGAGCAGATGCAGGTGCGGCTGCGCAAGGTTGCCCGGCTGCGGGCCGCGGGGATCGATCCTTACCCGGTTGGATATCCGCGCACGCACACGATCGCGCAGGTCCGTGCCGAGTTCGGCGGCCTGCCCGCCGATTGCGCCACCGGCAAGACAGCCGGCCTCACCGGCCGGGTGATGCTCTCGCGCGTCGGCGGGAAGCTCTGCTTCGCAACCATCCGGGACGGCACTGGCGAAATCCAGGTAATGGTCTCCCAGGCACGGGCGGGCGAGCAGGCGCTCGCCGCGTGGAAGTCTGACGTCGATCTCGGCGATCACGTCGGGGTCACCGGCGAGGTGATCTCGTCACGGCGGGGCGAGCTGTCCCTGCTGGCTGACTCGTTCGCGATCACGGCCAAGGCGCTGCGGCCGCTCCCGGACAAGCACAAGGGCCTGACCGATCCGCAGACCCGGGTGCGCCAGCGGTACCTGGACCTGCTGACCAATCCCGCGGCCCGGCAGATGGCGGAGACGCGCGCAGCGGTCGTCCGGTCGGTCCGCGAGGAGCTTCACTCGCGCGGCTACCTGGAGACGGAAACGCCCGTCCTGCAGACGCTGCACGGCGGGGCCCACGCGCGGCCGTTCATCACCCACATCAACGCCTTCGACTTGGACCTGTACCTGCGCATCGCGCTGGAGCTTTACCTGAAGCGGCTGGTAGTCGGCGGCTTGGAGCGGGTCTACGAGATCGGCCGGATCTTCCGCAACGAAGGCGCCGACGCCACGCATAACCCCGAGTTCACCATGCTCGAGGCCTACGAGGCCTACGGCGACTACACCACCATGCAGACGCTGACCAGGGAACTGCTCCAGGCGGCCGCGGTCGCCGGTCACGGCAGCCAGGTTGCCCGCAGGCCGGACGGCACCGAGATCGACATCAGCGGGACCTGGCGGCAGGCGACCGTGCACGGCGCGCTGTCCGAGGCGGCAGGCGAGGAGATCACGCCGGACACGCCCGAGAAGGTGCTGCGCGACCTGGCCGCCAAGCACCAGATCGAGCTGCAGCCGAGCTGGAGCTCGGGGCCGATCGTCCTGGAGTTGTACGAGCACCTGGTGGAAGCCCGGACCGTCGAGCCGACCTTCTACCGCGACTTTCCTGTCGAGGTCTCGCCGCTGACCCGGCAGCACCGGGACGACCCGAGGCTGGCGGAGAGATGGGACCTGGTCGCGTTCGGCACCGAGATCGCGACCGCGTATTCGGAACTCGTCGACCCGGTCGAGGAACGAGCCCGGCTGACGGCGCAGTCGCTGCTGGCGGCCGGCGGTGACCCGGAGGCCATGCAACTCGACGAGGACTTCCTGCGCGCTCTTGAGTACGGGATGCCGCCGAGCGGCGGCCTGGGCCTGGGCATCGACCGGATGCTCATTATGCTGACCGGCGCGTCAGCTCGCGAGACCGTGCTGTTCCCGCTCGTCCGGCCCGCCGACCGGCCGCCGGCCTGACGTGCTCGTGCCCGCAGCGGCGGCTTGACGCCTGGCAGAAAAGAGCTGCCCGGCCGGAGGGGGGATCCGGCCGGGCAGCGGTCCAGGGGCAGCGACGGCTGTCAGGGCGGGAACCCGCCGCCGTCGTAGGAAGCCCACGGCACGGCCTGAACCTGCACGTCCTGCCCGAACGTCGGTGCGTCTACCATCAGCCCGTTTCCGAGGTAAAGGCCGACATGGTCGAGATTGTAGAAGAACATCAGGTAGCCGGGCTTGAGCTCGCTCTGGGGAACGTGCACGATCTCGTTCCACTGATCACCGGTGTAGTGCAAGAGGGAGATTCCGACATGCGCGTAAGCCCACAGCACCAGGCCTGAGCAGTCAAAGGCGCAAGGTCCGGCAGCGCCCCAGACGTACGGGCAGCGGTTGACGACCGACAGCGCCCATCGCAGTGCCTGGACCTCGTAGGAGTCGCCCGGTATCTGCGACGCCGTGATGGGATAGTTGCCGGTCCGCGCGAAAATCGCCTCAGCCTTCTTGAATGCCTCGCCGTTGAAGAAGTTCTCTTTCTTCTGGATGACCGCGACCTTGGCCGCCATCGCGGCGGCGAGGCCCCTGGCCTGCTGCTGCTCCTGCACCGAGGCTTCCTGGGCGCGCTGAGCAGCTGCCATGGCGCCGGCCACCATGTTGACCCTGGCGCCATCTTCGAACTGGAGCTGACTCATGATCGAGGCGCGGTCCAGCAGGCTCTGCGGCGAGGCGGACGTGAACAGCTGCAGCGCTGGGTTCATGCCGCCGGTCATGTAGTTCTCTACCGCAATGGCTCCGATGGACGCCTGATCCTGGGTCAGGGCTAGCTCGTCGCGAGCGGCGTCGTCGCGGGCGATCTTGGCCGCCGCCTTGGCCTGGCCAAGCTGGATCCGGAGAGCGTCATATTGCTGGCTGAGTTTGTCGATCTGCTCAGACAGCGCATTCGCCTCGGCCAGCACTGCTTGCAGGCTCCGGTGACCCGCGTTCGCGGCGGGCGCGGCGAGCGCTGATCCGCTCGTGAGGAGCCCGCTGCAGATCGTCACGGATCCGGCCAGCATGACCGCGCGGCGCGCGAGCCTGGCGCGAGGGCCCGAGAGCGTCCCGGAGCGGGTGGACATCGATCTGGACTGCCGTAGTACATGCCTGCTCAGCGGCATGCGCTTCACGTTCCGTCTCCTCTCCTAGACCGCCTACCGGGTTAGCTGACGGGTTCGGGCTGGAGAAGCCCTACGACGAGCCTGCCGGACCACTAGCGCCGCAGGCCCGCCGATTCACCCCAGGGATCTGAGTGGGTCCCCGGCTCCCCGATCGTCTGGCAGGCGACCAGGAACTCGGCGGGTTGCAGGCCCCCATTCTGCCGGGGACCCCCAACGAGGTATCAGCGTTGGACATTAACCGAGAGCGCCATTGCCGCGGGCCGAAATAAGCAAGATTTCGCCCAGGGCAGTGCGGCGGCGCACCTCAGTTGCCGGCTGCGTTATCTGCCTTGCTCATGCCTATATCGTCCGGCCGCGCTACGGGTGAGGCCCGCTACTTCGCATCGCAGCAGTTCAGGCGGCGTGTCCTGGCCGGCGTCCCAGGCGCGGCGACGTGCGTCCGGCCGCCCCGCCGGCACCAGCCCGGCACCAGCCCGGCACCAGCCCGGCACCAGCCCGGCACCAGCCGGGCCGGCCGTCCTCTGCTTGGCGAAACCGCAGTTTGGCAGTCGTCGGGGTCTTTGGGATCCTTACATCCTGAGAGCGACGGATGTCCTCGACCAGGCCAGGAAGAAAGCCGGCCAGGGAATGCGGTGACGGAGGGGGCAACCTCGGATGGATTATGCAGTCAGGCGGGCCAGGACCTCCGACGTGCGGGCGATCCGGGCGCTGGTTGACGCGAATGCCAGCTCAGGCCGGCTTCTCGATAAAGCAACCGTTGCACTGTTCGAGGACGTGCAGGAGTTCTGGGTCGCTAGTTCTACCGACGGCGAAATCGTCGGCTGCGGAGCGCTTCATGTGATGTGGGAAGACCTGGCCGAGATCCGTACCGTAGCAGTAGCGGAGGGCCATCAAAGCCGCGGCGTCGGAAACCAGATAGTCCTGGCTTTGCTCGACGCCTCCCGTGAACTGGGTGTGAGCCGGGTATTCGTGCTTACCTTCGCGGTGGACTTCTTCCGGCGGCACGGCTTTACCGAGATCGACGGCCAGGCAACGACTCCCGAGGTCTATGCGGAGCTGCTCCGGTCGTATGACGAGGGCGTCGCCGAGTTCCTCGACCTGGACCGGGTCAAACCAAACACGCTCGGCAACACCCGCATGCTGCTGAGAATTTGATCGTCGGCGCGGCGCGGTCGCGGTCACCCAGGGCCGGCGGGCCGCCGTTCGCCGTTCGCCGCTGCCCGCCGTTCGCCAAGGCCGCGGGGCCGCGGCCGCCGTAGTTCAGGCCCCATGGTGCAGGGCAGCCCCCCGATTGCGGCAAAATCATTAGCAGGGCCTACCCGCCGCAGGGCGGTTGCCGGACTGCCAGCGGACCCCGGCAAAGTTGGCCGCTTCTGGCTCGGCGCAGGTCTGCGCAGGCCAGCACGGCAAGAGGGGCAGGCCGGGGGCTAGGCGAAGGGAGCGTCAGCCGGATGAAGGACCTGAGCGTACTGACCCCGCCGTTCTTGATGGCCGCCGTGGTGATCATCGCGATTGTCGCGTTCTTGCGCCACGAGATGGGTCGTGGTCGTGCTGACCGTGCTGATCGGGAAGATAGTTCCCGACCCGATCCGGACCGCAAGCAAGACGGTTAACTGGACGGCGATCGGGCGACCGTGAAGGCCATCGGCAGGCCCTTACGAGCGCCCGACGGTCGATTACGCTGGGTAGCATCCAGCGCCCGCATTGTTCACGCAATGCGATACCAGCTAGCTGCCTAAACGGCTAAGCCGAATTGTCAGCGCCTACGTTGTGGTATATCTTAAGTGGCCTAAAAGGACTTCGGTGAAAGGCAGCCTGATGGTGCAGAAGACCGTGGTGACGGTGGTTTGTGATCTACCTCACGATGGTGAGATCGAAGGTAGCGAGACGGTTTCGTTCTCGGTTGACAGCAGCGCCTACGAGATCGATGTGTGCTCGGCGCACGCTAAGGAACTCCACGACATCTTTAGCGGCTACATCGAGCACGCCAGGCGGGTGAGTGTCGCGGCCCGGCGCCGTAAGGCGCGTACCGGTCCTGGCCGTGAGCGCAGCTCAGAAATTAGGCAGTGGGCCCGCGAGCGCGGCGACAAGGTGAGCGAGCGCGGTCGCATTCCGGCGTCGATCATTCAGGAATACGAGGCCACTCACTAAGGGCGCCGCTGCCCTTTTCCGGACTTGCTGACGGCCGGGCTTGACTGGCTGTCGGATGGTTCAGATCAGCGGTGCCAGTGCCCCGGAAAGCGCAATTAGCGCAGTGCACTTTGCAGGTGCTGATGGCGCGGCGCCGACTCCAACCTCCCCGTTCCTGTGAAGTCCCCCGCATGGCACCTCGTGCGGGGGCCTTCATGGTTTCCTGCCAGATCATGCTGGCTGGCCCGCATCGCGGCGGAACCGGCGGCACGCTTCGTGACTGCCTGCCTTGACCGCCCTGACCAGTTCGGCCGGACTGGGATGGCCATCGGCAGGCGGAGTGCCGTCGCGCCCGTAATGAGAGGTTTGATGCGGGAACAGGTCACCAGTCGATAGCCGGATGCCCGGTGCCCAGAAGGGCCAGGGCGTTGCGTTCGCTGCTGGCGTAGCACAACGGCGTGGCTTTCGCTGCCGGCGTAGCTGGGAACACTACCTCTTCAGGCCAGGTTGAATGGGATGAACGCCCTGCTGGCGGGGAACGTTTTGAGTAGTGCGGCATGCCGCACGTCATGGCGTCGCCGGGCGCACGGGCTAACATGCGGAAGGGACGGGGCAGGACGGGTGCCTCACCGACCGCTCTGTGAGGAGCGACGAGATGTTCGAGAGGTTTACCGACCGGGCGCGGCGGGTTGTTGTCCTGGCACAGGAAGAGGCCAGGATGCTCAACCACAACTACATCGGCACTGAGCACATCCTGCTCGGCCTCATCCACGAGGGTGAGGGAGTAGCCGCTAAGGCACTGGAGTCGCTCGGGATAAGCCTCGAAGCCGTGCGGCAGCAGGTTGAGGAGATTATTGGCCAGGGCCAGCAGGCACCGTCCGGGCACATCCCGTTCACGCCGCGGGCGAAGAAGGTGCTCGAGCTATCACTGCGCGAAGCCCTGCAGCTTGGTCACAACTACATCGGCACTGAGCACATCCTGCTCGGCCTGATCAGGGAGGGCGAGGGCGTTGCTGCCCAGGTCCTGGTGCGGCTTGGCGCCGACCTCAACCGCGTCCGCCAGCAAGTCATCCAGCTGCTCCACGGCTACCAGGGCAAGGAGCCCGCGGCTGCCGGCGCGCCATCCGAGAGCGCGCCGTCCACCTCGCTCGTCCTGGACCAGTTTGGCCGGAACCTGACGGCCGCCGCCCGCGAGGGCAAACTTGACCCGGTCATCGGCCGGGAGAAGGAGATCGAGCGGGTCATGCAGGTGCTGTCCCGCCGGACCAAGAACAACCCTGTCCTGGTCGGCGAGCCTGGTGTCGGCAAGACCGCCGTAGTGGAAGGCCTGGCGCAGAAGATCGTCAAGGGCGAGGTCCCGGAGACCCTGAAGGAGAAGCAGCTCTACACCCTGGACCTGGGCGCCCTGGTGGCCGGCTCCCGGTACCGCGGTGACTTCGAGGAGCGGCTGAAGAAGGTCCTCAAGGAGATCCGTACCCGCGGCGACATCATCCTGTTCATCGACGAGATCCACACCCTGGTTGGTGCTGGCGCCGCTGAGGGCGCGATCGACGCTGCCTCCATACTCAAGCCGATGCTGGCCCGCGGTGAACTGCAGACCATTGGCGCGAGCACGCTCGACGAGTACCGCAAGCACCTGGAGAAGGACGCCGCGCTCGAGCGGCGGTTCCAGCCCATCCAGGTGGCCGAGCCGACGATCTCGCACACCATCGAGATCCTCAAGGGCCTCCGCGACCGGTACGAAGCGCACCATCGGGTGACCATCACCGATGATGCCCTGGTAGCCGCGGCACAGCTCGCCGACCGGTATATAAGCGACCGGTTCCTGCCGGACAAGGCGATTGACCTGATCGACGAGGCCGGCTCGCGGATGCGCATCCGCCGGATGACCGCCCCGCCCGACCTGCGTGACTTCGATGAGCGCATCGCCGATGTCAGGCGCGAGAAGGAGTCGGCGATCGACTCCCAGGACTTCGAGAAGGCCGCCTCGCTGCGTGACACCGAGAAGCAGCTGATCGACAAGAAGGACGCGCGCGAGAAGGAATGGAAGGCCGGCGACATGGACACGCCGGCGGAGGTGAACGAGGAACTCATCGCCGAGGTTCTCGCCACCGCTACCGGGATTCCGGTGTTCAAGCTCACCGAGGAGGAGTCGCAGCGGCTGCTCCGGATGGAGGATGAGCTGCACCGCCGGGTTATCGGCCAGAACGACGCCATCAAGGCGCTGTCGCAGGCCATCAGGCGGACCAGGGCCGGCCTGAAGGACCCGAAGCGGCCAGGCGGCTCGTTCATCTTCGCCGGGCCGTCCGGGGTCGGTAAGACGGAGCTGTCCAGGACGCTCGCGGAGTTCCTGTTCGGTGACGAGGACGCGCTCATTCAGCTCGACATGAGCGAGTACATGGAGAAGCACACCGTCTCACGGCTGTTCGGCTCCCCGCCTGGCTATGTCGGGTACGAGGAGGGCGGGCAGCTGACCGAGAAGGTCAGGCGCAGGCCGTTCTCCGTGGTCTTGTTTGACGAGATCGAAAAGGCGCACGGCGACATCTTCAACTCGCTGCTGCAGATCCTGGAAGACGGCCGGCTGACCGACGCCCAGGGCCGTGTGGTCGACTTCAAGAACACCGTCATCATCATGACCACCAACCTCGGCACCCGGGACATCTCCAAGGGCGTCACGGTGGGCTTCGGCGCGGCCAGCGAGTCGAAGGGCTCGTATGACCGGATGAAGAACAAGGTCGGCGAGGAGCTCAAGCAGCACTTCCGGCCGGAGTTCCTCAACCGTGTCGACGACGTCATCGTCTTCCACCAGCTGAGCCAGGAGGAGATCTTCCAGATCGTGGATCTCATGGTCGGCAAGGTGGACGAGCGCCTGAGGGACCGCGACATGGGCATCGAGATCCGCCCGGCGGCCAAGAAGCTGCTGTCGGAGAAGGGCTATGACCCGGTTCTCGGCGCCCGGCCGCTGCGGCGGACGATCCAGCGGGAGATCGAGGATCACCTGTCGGAGAAGATCCTCTTCGGCGAGCTGAAGGCCGGTCAGATCGTCGTGGTGGACGCGGAAGGCACCGGTGCGGACGCCAAGTTCCTCTTTAACGGGATCAACAAGCCTGCCGAGGTACCCGAGGCTCCGCCGGTGGAAGTAGAGAGCAAGGCGGGCGCGAGCGGCGCTACGGCGACGGCGTCCGACTAGCCGGCCGCACCCCGCGTGGCTGACGGGTCGTCTCCGGCGAGAGCCGCTGACCCGTCGTCGTAGCGGATAGCCAGGCCGTCAGTGACCAGCGCAGCGAGCGCGCGCGTTCGCTGCGCTGAGTCATGCCAGGCCACCGCGAGGCGGTCGGCCGGCACCGCTCCGGTAGCGGAGCGGAGCACCGCCAGCAAGGCGCCGCGGCACTGCCTGTCGCTGCCGTGATAAGCGGCCTGGCGGGGGCGCGCCGGAGACGGCGGACGGTCCAGGCGCAGCCAGGCGCACTGGGCGGCGACCGGGCAGCCGGGGCATCGCGGCCGGGTCGTGGTGCAGACCAATGCGCCTAGTTCCATCACCCCGACCGACCACCGCGCTGCCTGCCTGCCGTCGCGCGGTAGCAGCGACTCCGCAAGCCGAAGTTCGGCAGCCGTCGGTGCCCGCGGCGGCAGATCCTCGCCGCAGACCAGCCTGGTCAGTACCCGCCGCACATTGGTGTCCAGGACCGCGTGCCGTCCGCCGAACGCGAAGCTGGCGATGGCGGCCGCGGTGTAGGAGCCCACGCCTGGCAGCGCGCGCAGTGCTCCGATGGCTGCCGGTACCTGCCCGTCGTGGCGGCTGACGATGAGCCTCGCCGCCGCATGCAGCCAAACTGCCCTGCGCGGGTAGCCGAGCCGGTCCCATTGACGGATCGCGTCGGCCGGGCTGGCCTCCGCGAGCGCGGCAGGCAGCGGCCAGCGGGCTAGCCAGGCCGCATGGGCCGGAAGTACCCGGCTGACGGGGGTCTGCTGGAGCATGAACTCGCTGACCATGATCGACCACGGCGTGGCGGCGGGGTTTCGCCACGGCAGGTCCCTGGCGTTGGACGCGTACCAGTGAAGGACAGCAGTTTCATAGGGTGAGGTCATCCGGGCCCGATCTCGGGCCTCACGAGTAGCGCTCGAGCAGCGCTGACTCCGCGATCCTGGACAAGCCCTCGCGCACCCGGCTGGCCAGGCCAGCATCGATCGCCGGCACCCGGCGCAAGTCCTGCGCGCTGGCCGACAACAGTTTCTGCAGGCTGCCGAATTCCGCCACTAGTCCGTCTGCCGCAGCCTGCGGCAATCGCGGTATCTGGCCCAGCACGCGGTACCCGAGCGGGCTGACATGCTCATCCATTCCGGCCGCGGGGCCGAGCCCGATGGCTGCGGCCACACTCGGCAGGTCGACGAGTTCGTCCGCGCTCAGCCCGGCCAGCGCGCGGTCAGCGGCGAGCGCCGGCTCGTCGGACGCTGCGCCGCCGGCCGCGGTTGCCGCCGGACGGTAGTCGCGCAACAGCAATTCCCGCTCGCGCGAAGTGCCGGCCGTCAGCTCCTCAAGCTGCAACCCGATCGAGCCCGCGTCAGTCCCGAGCTCGACAAGGCATCCGGCTATCTCCTCGGTCACCCGGCTAGCCATCTCCAGTCGCTGCGCCAGCCGGGCGAGGTCAGCGATTGCCGCCCTGTCCTCGACTTCCAGCGCGGTCAGCGCGGCGGCAGCGTCGTCAAGGCGGTGCTTGTACCGCTCCAGGGTGGCCAGTGCCTGATGCGCGCGGGTCAGCAACGCGGCCGAGTCCTCGAGCACGTACCGCTCGCCGGCGGTGAACACGGCAACCGTCCGCATGGACTTGCTGACGGCTATGACCGGATACCCCGTCTGTCGTGACACTCGCTCTGCCGTCCGGTGCCGGGTACCGGACTCCGATGTCGGCAGGCCGGGATCGGGGATGAGCTGGACGGCTGCGCGCAAGATTCGCGTGCAGGCCTGGTCGAGCACGATGGCGCCGTCCATCTTCGCCAGCTCGCGCAGCCGCGTCGCCGAGAAGCCGACGTTCAGCTCGAAGCCCCCGGAGCAGATCTCCCCGACGATCGGATCGAAGCCCAGCACGATGAGCGCCCCGGTGTTGCCGTGCACGATCCGCTCCAGACCGTCCCGCAGCGGCGTCCCCGGCGCGAGGACCGAGAGCGCAGTACGACGGCGCTCGTCTCGCCCGATGCCCACGGCAAGCACCTGCCTCACGACCTCGCTGCCAACGGGCAGTCTAGCCACCGTGCGAGGTGCCGGTACCTGGGCCGCCGCAGGGCGGCGCTAGCTAGCGGAGGCCAAGCGTCGCCGTGATCGCCTCCCGGATGTCGGTCACCTCGGTCACCTCCAGCTGCGTTCCGGCCTCCTCAACCACCCGGAGGCGGGCAGGCCGTCGGCCCGTCGGCTCGCGGCCCGTCGGCTGGCGGCCCGTCGGCTGGCGGCCGGCCTGCGCGCCGCTGGCCTGCCCGCCGCCCGGCAGCAGATCGGACCCGGCTGGGACTATCGCCCGCTTGAAGCCCATCCGCTCGGCCTCGGCGAGCCGCCGCCGGATCCCGGTGACCCGCCGAATCTCGCCTGCCAGTCCGATCTCGCCGACGGCAACCAGGTCAGGTGGCACGCTGACGTCTGCGAGCGCGCTCGCTGCCGCGAGCCCTACCGCCAGGTCCACCGACGGCTCGGTGAGCCGTACGCCGCCGACCGTTGCGGCAAAAACGTCGCGCCGGCCGATCTCCAGCCGGGCACGCCGCTGCAGCACGGCCAGCATCATGCCGACCCGGGCGGAGTCCAGCCCGGACACCACCCGGCGCGGCGGCAGGTCGGTGACGACCGGGCCTACCAGCGTCTGCACCTCAGCCAGCAGCGGCCGGCGGCCCTCGAGCGTCACCGTCACGCACGTGCCGGGCACCGGGTCGTGCCGTCCCGACAGGAATAGCCCGCTCGGATCCGGCAGGCAGACCAGCCCGGACTCGCCAAGCTCAAAGCAGCCGAACTCATCCGTCGGGCCGAACCTGTTCTTCAGCGCCCGCACCGTCCGCAGCGGCCCGCGCGAGTCGCCCTCGAAGTGCAGCACAACGTCCACCAGATGCTCCAGCGTGCGCGGGCCGGCCACCGAGCCGTCCTTGGTGACGTGCCCGACCAGCACGGTGGTCAGGGTGCGCTGCTTGGCGAGCGCCGTCAGCGCGGCGGTGATCTCCCGCACTTGCGTCACGCCGCCGGGCACGCCGTCCACTCCCGCCGCGCCGATAGTCTGCACCGAGTCGACGATGAGCAGTGCCGGGTCAACGGCCTGCACGTGCCCGAGTAGTGCCGCGAAGTCGGTCTCGGCAGCCAGGTACAGCGAGTCGGCGATCGCGCCAATCCGGTCGGCGCGCAGCCGCACCTGCGCCGCCGATTCCTCACCTGTCACGTACAGCACCCGGCCCGCTGACGCGGCGAGCGCACCTGCCTCGAGCAGCAGCGTCGACTTCCCGACGCCCGGCTCGCCCGCTATCAGCACGACCGCACCCGGTACGAGGCCGCCGCCGAGTACCCGGTCCAGCTCGCTCATCCCGGTCGGCCGGGCCCGCGCGGCCGCGGCGTCCACGCGGCCGATCGGGAGCGCCGCCGCGGCCGGCTGGACGGCGCGCAGCGGTGCGCGCGAGGTCGCCCGGCCAAGGTCGTCAGGGCGACCTTCCCCGACTGTGCCCCACTCGCCGCACTCGCCGCACCGGCCGGCCCATTTGGGGCTTCGCCAGCCGCAGGCCGAGCACTCGAACAACGTGGTCGCCGATCTTGCCATGCCCCGGACGGTATCGGGTGCTGCCGACAGCCAGCCGACAGCCAGCCGACAGCCAGCCGTCGGCCGGCGGGGCGGCGGGCCGGACGGCATAAGCTGGAATGCGGGCGTCGCGACCGCTCGCCCGGCGTGGCGCGGCCGTCGGCAGGGCTTGGCAGTCCGCGGTGCCGCTCGTGCCGACTACAGGCGGGCAGAGGAGAAGAATTGCGCAGGTCAAGGCGGTGACAGCGATCAAGGTCGCACTGTCGACTGCCTCTGTGTTCCCGGAGCGGACGCCGGATGCGTTCGAGGCTGCTGCCCGCCTCGGCTATGACGGGCTCGAGGTCATGGTGACCGCAGACCCGGTCAGCCAGGACGCCGCGGTGCTGCGCAAGCTGTCGGACTACCACGCCATCCCGGTAGTGGCCGTGCACGCGCCTAACCTGCTGATCACGCAGCGAGTGTGGGGCCGGGACCCGTGGGCGAAGCTGGAGCGGTCGCGTGACCTCGCCGCCGCTCTCGGCGCCCGCGTGGTTGTCGTGCATCCTCCGTTCCGCTGGCAGCGCGAATACGCGAAGGACTTCCAGGCCGGCCTCGCCGCGATGGCCGCCGAAGGCGACGTGGTTTTCGCGGTGGAGAACCTGTACCCGCTGCTGCGGGGCGAGACCGAGATCGCTGCCTACGCGCCGCACTGGAACCCGGTAGAGATGGATTGTGATGCCGTCACGCTGGACGTGTCCCACGCCTCGGTGTCAGATTCCGACGTGCTCGCGATGGCCGCGGATCTCGGCAGCAGGCTCGCGCATGTGCACCTGGGTGACGGCTCTAAGCCCGGGCTGCCGGACGAGCACCTCGTCCCTGGCCGCGGCAACCAGCCGTGCGCCGAACTGCTCAGCTGGCTGAGCAGGACTGGCTATTCCGGTTACGTAGTGCTGGAAGTAAGCACGCACCGGGTCCCGACGGCCGCGGACCGGCAGGCGGACCTTGCTGAGTCACTCGCGTTCGCCCGAAGGCACCTGAAACGTGCCAGGTCAGCGGGCGCTGGCAGGCGCGGCTAACGGCCGTCGGCTGGCGGGCCCGATGACGCCTCCAGGCCAGATTAGGCCTCCAGGATCAGCGTGACCGGGCCGTCGCCGACGAGCTCGACCTGCATCGCGGCGCCGAACACGCCGGTTTCGACACTCGCCCCGAGGCTGCGCAGCGCGTCGGCGAAGGCGATCACCAGTGGCTCGGCCACCGGTCCCGGCGCCGCCGCCTGCCAGCTTGGCCGCCGCCCCTTGCCGGTATCGGCGTAGAGCGTGAACTGGCTGATAACGAGCAGTGGCGCGGCCAGGTCGGCACACGACTTCTCGCCCGCCAGGATCCGCAAGTGGTAGATCTTGCCGGCCAGGGCGGCTGCCGTGGCCGCTGTGTCGCCGTGCGTCACCCCGACCAGCACGACGAGGCCAGGCGCGGTCAGCCGCCCGGCCACCGTGCCGCCGACGGTGACGCTGGCCCGGCTGGCTCGCTGGACGACGGCTCGCACGACTGAGGATTCTGCCATGGCCCCGAGCTGACGCGTGGCGGGGCGGCGGCTGCGCTGCGGCGGGTGACCTGCTACCTGGGCGGGAACACGGCCGATTAGACTGCGGTAGCCCGCACTGAAGCGGCACCGGAAGGGCTGGTGGCACGACATCATGGCAGTCAGCGGCAAACCCGATCGCGGTGGCCCGGCCACCCTGATTACCGTGGCCCCGACGGGCGCGGAGTCGGAGAAGTCCGCGGTTCCCGCCCTGCCGGTCACGCTGGCGGAGCTGGTCACCACCGCTAAGGAGTGTCAGGCAGCCGGCGCCGCGGTCATCCACGTGCATATCAGGGACGCCGAGGCGCGGCCAACGCTGGACATCGGCCGGCTGACCGAGACCGTCAGCGCGCTGCGCGAGTCCACCGACCTGATCGTGCAGCTATCTACTGGCGGTGCGGTCACCGACAGCTTCGAGCGGCGGCTCGCGGTGCTGGATGCCGGCCCGGACGCGTGTTCGCTGACATGCGGCACGGTGAACTTCGGCGACGAGGTGTTCATGAACCCGTGGGGATTCATGACCGAGCTCTACGCCAAGACACAGGCTCTCCGCGTGGTGCCGGAGTTCGAGCTTTTCGATTTCGGGCACATTGCCGCGCTGCGCCGGCTGCTCGATGAGCTGGGTCCGCCGGCTGGCGGCCATGTCCACTGCGATCTGGTAATGGGCGTTCCCGGTGGCATGCCGGGGGACGCGGCCACCCTGGTGCAGGCGGTCGCCGCGCTGCCGCCCGGTGCCACCTGGTCGGCTACCGGGATCGGGCGCACCACGCTGCCGGTGCTCTTCGCGGCACTCGCAGCGGGCGGCCACCTGCGGGTGGGAATGGAGGACACGGTGACGTTCGCGCGCGGTCGCCCGGTCGCGAGCAATGCCGAGCTGGTCGAGCGGGCTGCCGCAGCCGCGGCGCTCGCGCAGCGCCCGGCGATGACTCCGGACGCGGCGCGCGAGATGCTGGGGGTGCCCGATCACCGCTGACACCCCGATGTCAGGAAGCCCTGGCACGGTGATTAATCCCGTGCTTGCCGAGGTCGTCCGGTCCGGCACGGTCGAGTCGCGGCACCGCGGAGCGATCGCGGCGATCGCCGCCGACGGCCGTGTGCTGGTCGCGGCCGGGGCGGCCGCCGAGCCGATGTTCCCGCGCTCGTCGAACAAGCCGTTCCAGGCGGCGGCCATGCTCCGCTGCGGGCTCAAGCTGGATGGCGAGCTGCTCGCGCTGGCCGCGGCCAGCCACTCTGGCGAGGACTTCCATGTCGCCGGCGTCCGGGCGATCCTGGCCTTCGCCGGGCTGACCGAGGACGCCTTGCAGTGCCCGCCCGACTACCCGCTGGACGAGCAGGCGAACCGGGCCATGATCTCGGCCGGCGCCAAGCCTGACCGGGTCCACATGAACTGCAGCGGCAAGCACGCGGCGATGCTGGCGACGTGCGTGGCGGCCGGCTGGCCGACGCAGAGCTACCGCGATCCCGGTCACCCGCTGCAGCTGGAGATAAAGGCGGTCATCAGCAGGCTGGCCGGCGAGCCGGTCGCGACGATCGGCGTGGACGGCTGCGGAGCGCCGCTGATGGCGATCTCGGTGACCGGGCTTGCCCGGGCATTCCGCGCCATGGTGCTCGCCGGGCCCGGCACCGCGGAGCGGGCGGTCGCCGACGCGATGCGGGCTTACCCGCAGTGGACATCCGGCACGTCCCGGCCAGAGCGAGCGCTGATGGCGGCGATACCTGGCCTGCTGCTCAAGTCGGGCGCCGAGGGCGTCGAGGGCTTCGCCCTGGCAGACGGGAGAGCAGGCGCGTTCAAGACCGAGGACGGCGCGGCCCGCGGCCGGGTGCCGGTTACCGTGCGGTTGCTGCGGGAGCTTGGCGCGCAGACCGAGCCGGGCGCGGACGTCGATGCTCTCGCGGCACTCGCCACCAGCCCGGTATGCGGCGGCGGCCAGGTGGTCGGCGAGATCAGGGCAACCTGGGCGACGCAGATCGGTGTGACACCGCGGTCGCTGACTTAGCCGCTGGCGCTTGCCGCCCTCAGCCGCTGGCGCCCGCCGCGGCGGTGCTGCCCGGTGCCGGGCTGCCTGATGAGGAACCCGGTGCCGGGCTGGGCGCTGGCGAGGTCACGGAGCTCGGCAGGTTTACCAGGCAGCCGGGGCTCGTGCCGCCGGACGGGAACGCCTCGGCCAGGCCGTCGGCAATGTACAGCGCCCGCTTCTCATAGCCGAATGAGGTGTAGTGGATCCCGTCGCTGATGAACCAGCTCGGCTGGGGCAGCGCCGCCCAGTTGAAGACGCGCATGTTCGGGTACCGCGGGCAGGCTTGCATCAGCGCCGCGTTCCACTTCTGCATGTTGGCCTCGGCATACGGGCCGTTGCGCAGCAGCGAGATGACGTTCACCCACATGACTGGCTCGCCCTGGGTGACCTGCATCATCTCGGTGATCCGGGCGGCCAGCCCGACATTCGAGCCGACGGCGACGTCGGCGGTGTCGTTGGTGCCGAGGGCGATCACCCAGCAGCCGTGGAAGCCCTGCCTGATGAGGCTCCGGGCAGCCTGGTACCCGTTCGTGGTACCCGGCAGGACTTCCACCACCGAGCGCGCGCCGGTGATGTTGGTGTAGACGCTCTGCACGCCGACATCCTCGTACCGGGCGGCCATCCGCAGCCGGCGCTCCGGCAGGTACGCAGGCGAGACCATTCCCTCGGAGGTGGAGTCGCCGATGTGCGCCACCGAGGTGCACGAAGTACGCAACGGCTGGTTCTGCCCGGCTGGGTCGCTGCTCTTGCCGGGCGCGCCGGGCGCGGCCTTGCCGCTTGCCCGGCTGACAGAGCTGGTCGAGTCAGACAGGGAACCGGTCGCGGCGCTTGACGCGGCTGGCACGGCGACGATGCCCGCGAGCCCGGCGCAGGCCACCACAATGACACCGGTCGCGCTGGTGACGGCGGCCAGTCTCGGTACGCCGAGGCCGGCCAGCTGGCGGCTGCGGATCCGGCGCCAGGCCCGGCTCAGGGCGCCGTGGCGCACCGGTTCCTCGACGAACTTCCAGGACAGGGCCGCCAGCCCGATGCTGGTGGCGATTTGCCACGCGACCCTGGGCAGGTCCTGCGGGCTGTTCGCCGGCGTCGTCAGCACGATGACCGGGTAGTGCCACAGGTAGATTCCGTAGGACCGGACGCCGATCCAGCGCAGCGGCCGCCAGCCGAGCGCCGCTCCGACCAGGCTGCCGGGGCAGGCCACCGCGGCCACCACCGCCGCGGTGGCGACGCTGAGCAGGACCAGCCCGCCGTGATAGAGGACCGTCGAGTACTGGCCGACCAGCCCTATCATCGCCGCGATGACGGCTAGCCCGAGCACCGCGGGCACGTCCAGGATCCTGGCCACTTTCCGGCCGGCCCGCCCGGCCGCGCCGCTGGACCACACCATCGCGAGCGCGGCGCCGATCAGCAGCCCGCCCGCCCTGGTGTCGGTGCCCTCGTAGACCCTGGTGGGATCGACTGCCGGATGGTACAGAGCCCACATGAGGGCCGTCGATCCGGCGGCCAGCCCCAGCGTCGGCAGCGCGAGCCAGCGGATCGCGCCAGCCGTGCGCCGCCGCCGGATGAAGAACAGCCCGGCCAGCAGCAGCCAGGGCCAGATCAGGTAGAACTGCTCCTCGACCGCCAGCGACCAGAGGTGGTCAAGCGGCTGCGGCGGGGCGAACCTGGAGAAGTACGACTGCCCCTGCACTATCAGGTACCAGTTGCTCGAGTACGTGGCAGCAGCGCCGACGGCACCGCGCAGGCTCGGCAGGCGCACGCGGTCCGCCAGCGTGACCCACGCGGTCACAATCGCCAGCATGACGAACAGCGCGGGCAGCAGCCGGCGTGCCCGGCGAGCCCAGAAGTTGGCTAGCTGCGCGCGTCCGGTAGCCAGCCACCGGCTGAGCAGCAAGTCGGTAATGAGGTAGCCACTGAGGGTGAAGAACAAACCTACGCCGAGCAGGCCTCCGCGCGCCCAGCTGAACTGCTCGTGGAATGCGATAACAGCGAGCACCGCAATCGCGCGAAGCCCGTCGAGCCCTGGCATGTACCGCTGGTCCGAGCCAACTGGCTTCGGCATATCCCCCCCTGGCATTGCTACTCCAGGCGGGGGAACTACCCGCAGTAGTCTATGGACTACGTATTGATATAGACAAGATATGTACCGGAGGCTGGTCCGGTTCGCCCCCGTCGGCCGCGCTGCTCGTGTGTGCGAGTGCTAGCCACGTCGTTTGCATTTGCAAGCAGGCTGGTGCGAGACTGAGATCATGAGCCCGGTGAACGTAAGCGCCATCGGCGCATACATCAGGGACCAGCGCGAGCAGGCCAAGATCTCGCTGCGCCAGCTGGCGCAGTCGGCCGGCATTTCCAATCCGTACCTCAGCCAGATCGAGCGCGGCCTTCGCCGGCCGAGTGCCGACATCCTCCAGCAGATAGCCAAGGGCCTGCGAATCTCGGCCGAGGCGCTGTATGTCCAGGCCGGGTTCCTCGACGACAGGCCACCGGGCTCGGTCGTCAGGGACGCCCTGCTCGCCGATCCCGACCTGACCGAGCGGCAGAAGCAGATGCTCGTCGAGGTCTACGAATCCTTCCGCAAGGAAACCACCATGGCGCGCGCGGAAGCGGCGGCTCTTGACGATGACCAGGCCGGCCTGGCGCCCGACGAGGCGGCGCTGACGTGGCCGGAGAATCTGAGTCCCGCGGCCCTGGCCGGCCTGCCCCGGCGGCTGGCAGTCGCGGCCGCCGACGCCGGGGAAGATGAGACTGGCGAGCCGGATCAGGACGAGGACAGCCCTGAGGGTCCCGCTCAGGCCGGGCGGGCGAGCCATCCGGTTGACACCCATCACGCCCGCGCCGCCGGAGATGGGCACGAGTCGGGCAGGATCCGCCAGTTCCGGCCCCCGCGGGGACCAGGTAGCGTGGCGCCGTGACCATCGTCAACCCGACAGCCTTGTCGATCATCAACCTCTTCTTCTGGGTCCTGCTGCTCGGCGCGTTCGTGATCGAAGCCTGGGCATTCGGGGACGCCCTGCGCCGCCCGGCTGCGGCATTTCCTGCGGCGGGCAAGCAGACCAAGCCGATCTGGCTGGTGATTCTCGGCGTCGCCTTCGTGATCGGCATCGCGGGAGCGCTCAACTACCTGTCCCTGATCAGCATGTTTCCCATCGTCGCCTTCGTCGCGGCGGCGATTTATCTCGTCGATGTCCGGCCCAAGGTCAAGACCATGAAGCCGGACAGCCGCCAGGGTCCCTACGGCCCCTGGTGACAGGGCGCCTCAGCGCGCCCGGCGCTAGGCTCGGCGGGTTACGACATCCACCCCCGGCTGCCGGGGCGGTAACGCCCGGCCGCCCGGCATGCGCGAGGAGCGTAGTCATGGCGGAATCTGGCTGGCGCACGCACCGGCTCGAGCTCACCGATCAGTCCCTGCGCGAGTGGGACGCAGTCGTGCTGCAGGCCAGCCAGGACGGCATCGTCCTGGACCGGTCGGCGTTCTATCCAGGCGGTGGCGGTCAGCCGCCAGACGAAGGCGTGCTGCTATGGGGCGGCGTTCAGACCCGGATTGCGGGCGCCAGGAAGGGCGATGACCTTTACCTGATACCCGCTGACGGCGACCCGTTGCCGCCGCCGGGGACTGCCGTGCGTGGCGCCATCGCCGACGATCGCCGTACCGCGCTGATGCGCACGCATTCCGGCCTGCATGTGCTCTGCGGCGTGGTTTTCCGGGACTACGGGGCGCTGGTGACCGGCGGCAACATGGAGCCGCTGACCGCCCGGATGGACTTCGACTTGCCCGAGCTTCCAGACGGCTTCCGCGACGCCGTCGAGGCCGCCTGTAATGCGGAGATCGTCGCGGACCGGCGGATCGACGTCCGGGTGCTGCCCAGGGCTGAGGCGTTCGGGCTGGCAGACATCATCCGGACTGCCACGAACCTGGTGCCGGAAGATGTCGCCGAGGTCCGCATCATCGATATCGTCGGGCTGGACCAGCAGGCTGACGGCGGCACGCACGTTGCGAGCACCAAGCACATCGGCCGGATCGAGGTCGCCAAGATCGAGAACAAGGGCCGCGGGTTCCGCCGGCTGCGGATCCGCATCGCCGACTGACGCAAGCGGCGGGGCTAGCCGTCCAGGCCGAAACAGATTGACGCGGCCAGGATGCGCAGCGGTACGCCGTCAGCCGGCTCAGCGCTCCGGTCGCCCTCGCCGTCCGCGGGGTAAACGAAGCCCTGGCGCCGATAGCCGGCGGCCGGGGAATGGCAGCGGCCGGGCCCCGCCGGGGACTCGGCCGCTTGCCGTCTCAGCGTAGCGGAAGCACCAGCAGAACTGCCGGCACCGCCGCGACGACGGCTGACGCCGCGATGATGATCGCCAGCGCGGCATTGCTCAGGCCGGGAGCCGGCCGCAGCAGCCTGATCACCCGCGCCGCGACTTCGCATTCCTGCTCCCGGTGCGCGGCACCGAGCGCGCCGGACGGCACGCCTCCGCCGCCGGCCGCTCCGACGCGCAGCAGGGCGGTGGCCAGCTCCCTGGCCGGGCGCTGCCGGAGCGCGAGGTCATCGGCGTGCATCTCGACCAGCAATTCCACCGCCTGGTACGCCTGCCGCGCGACCTCGGCCCAGCGAAAGGCGCGGAGCAGGGCGAGGAATGGCAGGAGCACCAGGTCGTGGCGCTCACGCAGGTGCGCTCGCTCGTGGGCGAGCACTGCCGCGAGCTCGTCCGCGTCCAGCAACTCGAGCGTTCCGGCGCTGATGACGATCGCTGACCGCAAACCGGGCAGGCAGTACGCGGTAGCCGCCGGATGGTCGACGACGAGGGCGCCCGGAACCTTAGGGTCGCCGTGCGCTAGCAGGTTGAGCAGCTCACGCTGGCGCTGCCGGGCGCGCAGTACCGAGGCCGACGCCGCCAGCAGGATCCAGCACAGCACGCCGAGCAACGCGATGCCGGCGGCCAGGCACAACATCCGGACCGCTTCGGTGAGGTCGGCCACCGGCGGACTGGTCCCGGTCCCGGCAAAGCTGGCAAGCTGCCGGACGGCGCTGCTGGCTACTGCGGCACCCTGGCCGGCGGCTCCGAAGCCGACGAGAGCTCCGATGGCGGCCAGTCCCCAGCCCAGGCCGAGTGCCTGCCAGAGCAGGATCGCGGCCGCAGGCGACCGGCGCGGCCATGATGCGGCGGCGAGGATACTCGCTGCCGGGATGCAGCCGATGGCGATGGCGGCAAGGATAAGGACGCTAGCCGGCACTAGGTCACCCTCGGGCAGCTCCGCCAAGCGCTCCGAGGGCCCGAAGCAGCGCCTGGGCCTCAGTACCGGACACGCTGCGGGCAAACCTCGCCAGCGCAGCCTGCCGGTCGCCGGTCTGGTCCAGCGCGCTCAGCATGAGTTCGGTCACGTATGCTTCCCGGCTTTCTGCCGCCCGGTAGTGCCACGCCCGGCCGTTCCGCTCTCGCCGGGCGAATCCCTTCTTCGCGAGCCGGTCCAGCACGGTCATCACGGTCGTGTGAGCCAGCTCACGGTCGGTGAGCAGACCGCTCACCTCGCGAACGCTCAGCGGGTCGGCGGACTCCCAGAGCACGTCCATTATGGCGCGCTCAAGCTCCCCAAGTCGGTTCACCCGGTAATTCTAACGTGGACGAATCAGGCTCACCAGCAGCCACCTAACCTGACCACGGAGCGCTAAGGTGCCGCTGTGACCGTGCCAAGAATCGGCGTGAGCGTCGACTTGGTCATCCTGACGGTCCGGGGCGGCGAGCTGGCGACTCTGGCCTGGCGCCGGGACAGCGAGCCTTATCCTGGGATGCAAGCCCTGCCAGGTGGCTTCATCCGGCTGGACGAGGACCTGCCCGCCGCGGCGGCCAGGGTGCTGCGGGAGCGCGCCGGGCTGCCCGGCGCTGCCGTGCACCTGGAGCAGTTGCAGACCTATGGTTACCCGGACCGGGATCCGACCAGGAGAGCGGTCTCGGTCGCCTATCTTGGCCTGGCGCCGGACCTGCCCGCGCCGGATACCCCGCAGATGAGCTGGCAGCCGGTCAGCGCACTTACCCAGATGGCCTTCGACCACGAGCGGATACTCGCCGACGGAGTGGAACGCGCGCGCTCCAAGCTTGAGTACACCTCGCTGGCCGCGGCGTTCTGCCGGGACGAATTCACCGTCGCCGAGCTCCGCCGGGTCTACGAGATCGTCTGGGGAGTGCGGCTGGACCCCCGCAACTTCCACCGTAAGGTCACCGGCGCCCGCGACTTCCTGGTCCAGGCGGGCGCGGTGACGTCGTCCGGCGGCGGCAGGCCGGCTCAGCTTTACCGGCGCGGGAGTGCCATGCTGCTGCATCCGCCCATGCTCCGGCCACCTGCCAGCGGCCGCGCTGGACCGGCAGCGATCGCCCGATACCCTGATTCGGGAGGCGGCAACTAGGCGCGGCCAGCGCCGCCGCTTCGCCCGGTCCGCCCGGGCCAGGGCGCCGAGCAGGTCAGGAGGACAACGGTGTCCGAGCAGTCACCACGATTCCGGCGGGTACTCGATCAGTTCGCCGGGTACAAGCCGGGCAAAGCCCCTGCGGTTGCCGCCGGGAAGACCTTCAAGCTGTCCTCGAATGAGTCGCCATACGACCCGCTGCCCTCTGTCGCGGCCGTCATCGCCGACGCGGCGCGCCACATCAACAGGTACCCGGACAACACCGCGGCAGCGCTGACCGAGGCGATCGCCAATCGGTTCGGCGTGCCGGCCGGGCACGTTGCGGTCGGCTGCGGCTCCGTCGGGATCGCGCAGCAGCTGCTGGAGGCGGTGGGCGAGCCCGGCGCCGAGGTGATGTACGCCTGGCGATCGTTCGAGGCCTACCCGTACCTGACCGATCTGGCGAACGCGACAAAGGTCCAGGTCCCGCTTCGTGACTTTGGCCACGACCTGCCGGCGATGGCTGCGGCCATCACCGAACGGACCCGTCTGATCTTCGTCTGCACGCCCAATAACCCGACGGGAACGGCGGTAAAACGAGCCGAGCTGATTGCCTTCCTCGACCGGGTCCCAGCGGACTGCCTCGTGGTACTCGATGAGGCGTACGTGCAGTACGTCAGGGACCCGGAGGCGCCGGACGGGCTGAGCCTGTACGCGAGCCGTCCGAACGTGGCGGTGCTGCGGACGTTCTCCAAGGCGTACGGGCTAGCCGGACTGCGAGTCGGTTACCTCGTCGGGCACGAGCCGGTGGCGCAAGCGGTGCGCAAGACCATGCTGCCGTTTACCGTCAGTTCGCTGGCCCAGGCCGCCGCGGTCGCCTCGCTCGCCGCGGAGGCGGAACTGCTGGAACGGGTCGAGGAGGTGGTCAAGGAACGGGACCGGGTCAGGACCGAGTTGCTCGGCCAGGGCTGGACCGTGCCGCCGACCGAGGCCAACTTCGTCTGGCTGCCGCTAGGCGAGGAGTCGGCCGAATTCAGCGACGCCTGCGACGCCGCGGGAGTCAGCGTCCGGCCGTACGCTGCTGACGGCGTCCGGGTCACGATCGCGGACCGGGAAGCGAATGACGCATTCCTCGCTGCGGCCGCTACCTACCGCCGCGGCGCCTAAGTGCCCATAGCCGTGATGGGCGCCGATCTGATGGGCCTGGGGCGCCACTAATCCGGCACCCATGCATGCGCGAGCCTGGGGCGCCGGTCTGCCCGGCGCTCTTGCACTGTCACCCGCCGTCGTGCCAGTCTCGGCGTGGGTTCCGGTGCCATCGTGCGCGGCGGCGGCCGCCGCCGAACCCTGAGCGGAGGGCCCTATGATCTGGCGCCTGCCGGTGGCGAATGCAGGCTTACTGACAGCCGCACGGTCGGTGGCCGCACGGTCGGTTGCGGTGCGAGCGATCATCGCGGGCTGCATGATTACCGGGTCAGCTGCAGCTGTGCCGGGCGTCCTGCTCGCCAACACCGCCCTCGCCAGTGCGACTGCGGCCGCGAGTGCCGGGACGCCGCTCTACGCGTTCAACTCCGGGCTAGCCCTGACGGTCAGCGTGAGGCCGAGGTCAGGCGCCTGGGTCCGGGTCGA
>DAHVAR010000046.1 GCA_027314515.1 Actinomycetota bacterium | reverse complement strand
CATGTGATGAGGCGGTCCAGGAAGTCAGCTCGAGGCTGTCCGGCAAGTTCGCCTTCGGTGAAGCGTACATGGGCTCCGAGAGTCTCCGGCACCACCTGCCACTCATCGATCAGGAGCGGGAAGGGTCCGCCGTTAATCGCGGCGTCGGGATCGACTCGGGCCACGCGGGCCTCAGCCGGCCGGTCGAGGCGGATCTGGCCGACGCAGTGCCGACGCCCTGTCGTCGTCTTGCCGCACGCCCGAGGGCCAACAAGCAGTACCGCAGGATGCTCGGCCAGCAGCTGGTCGAGTGCGGGATCAGCGAGCCTCGTCAGGTAGTCAGGCACCCTCACCCATCTGATCAGCACGGCGGGTGCTGCCGCTTAAGCTCGCCGGCAACGGCATAGGGGTGCTTGTGCGAAGAAGCCCGGAGGCGGGCGTTTCCGCGGAAACGTGCGAGGCGTTCGCCGCGTGCGCGAGATATGAGTCTTGGTATACTCAGAGTATGACGGTCATGACCACGATCAAGGTTTCAGCTGAGACTCGCGACAGGCTCAAGAAGCTCGCGGACGCCGAGCAGTCGACCATGGAAGCCGCGCTCGCCAAGGTCCTAGATGAAGCCGAGGAAGCCAGATTCTGGCAGGGCGTGAAAGACGACTACGCCCGGCTGCAGGGTGATCCCGAGCAGTGGGCGGGTTACGTCAACGAACTGGCTGAGTGGGACCGAGCCGTCAGCGACGGCCTGGATGACCTCGAATGAGCGCGCCGTTGCGGTCAGGAGACGTCTGGCTAGTCGACCTCGACCCCGTGATTGGTTCAGAACAGGCCGGGCAGCGGCCTGCGGTGATCGTGTCCGGCCCGCTGCATCTCGCGCTGCCGTACGCGGTGGTCTTCGTGACACCAGTTACGAGCCGGGATCGCGGACTCCGTCACCAGGCCTCGATAATGTCGCAGTCCTCGGGGCTGGCCAAGCTGCCGTCGTTCGCGCGGCCGGAGGATACCCGCGCTGTGGCCTACCAGAGGCTTCGTCGACAGCTTGGCGCGATATCGCCCTCAGAACTGGCGGCGATCAGACGCGTCCTGCGGGGGTTCTTCGACCTCTAGCCGCGATCTCAGGGCTGGCCGGATACTGAGGCCGCTGGCGCCAACGGCGCTCCACGGTCGGCCGATCGTTGCGGAGTGCGCGATCAGCAGCGAGTAGGGGCGGCGCGATGTCCACGCCGTTCAGTTTGACGAGATAGCCAGGTGCGCGCGGGCAGAGCCCCGATGGCGGGCGGCCGTTAGCTAGCGGCGTCAGCGTGCTGTGGCCGGGCGGGTCGACACGAGCATCATGGATGCGGTCTGCTCCGAGCGGATTGACTCTCCCGCGACCGGAGACTCGAGGCTCGTCGCATGATGAACCTCACGACGCACGACAACGTCCCCGCGGCAGGTCCTACGCTGGCGCCGCGAGCCGCTGGCGGGCTGCCGCACCGCTCGCCGCTGCCGGTGCTGATGTGTGGCGCCTTCATGATCGTCCTAGACAGCTAGGCAAGGGTTCTTTACGCATCACGCCCAGGCACGCGAAAGCCCCCGAGCCCTCTACTTTGCTCAGGGGTCTTGCTCGCTCGGGGGTCGGTTAGCTGCGGCTCGGCGTCCGAACCGTTGCGCCAGAGGCGAGCCTTCAGGTTGTCGATAGACGTTCCGCCGCTCATGATCTGGTCTCCTCGGTGTACTGGTCTGCGAGTCCCGCACGCCCGGTAGCTCTGAGGTAGGTAGCCCAAGCGCCGGGCTTGGCGCATGGCCTGCGGTGGGCTCGGCGGCCGCAACACGGCTGAGCCCGGAAGTAGAGACGAGTGCCCAGAGGGCCTCGGATGCTGAGCCCTGCGAAGCTGAGTCTCACTTGCCCTGCCCCTCTCGGTGGATTCGGTGGCTACTCGGCAGGTCGCACACGGCGCAGTCGGCTCCCGCATTGTGGACACTCATCCTGTAGGGGTGCGGACGCGCGTACTCGGGGATCTCCGCGACCCTCGTAACGTTGGGTCCGGCGCCGCCCTGGGCCTGCCGGATCCCCTCGGCGATGTTGGCCTGTGTGCGCTTGTTGTTCTTCTCGCGCGCAGAGCCGATCAAGCTTCCGATGACGCTGATAACGCCGACGATGATGATCCAGTGCCCAAGGGTGCTCTGCCAGAAGCCGCCGCTGTTGTTCATAGAGAGGACGCTCCTCGGTGCCTGGGCCTGCGGATCATGCGGACTGCGAGGGCTCCGAGGCCATGTTGCTACTGCGTCTAGTGCGACGCATGAGGCAAGCTCCCGGTTTACCTCGGTTTATGCGGAACCAGATTGCACGAAGAGGCCGGCGTGTTCACGAAGACGGGTCTGCCGGTGACCCGGTGCGCGTGGCAATGAGGTTGGCAACCGCATCCGTGAGCTGTTCCATGGGCGCCTCGACTGTGTGACGGATGACCTGCGCGTCCACCCTGTAGTAGTGATGAGCCAGCAAGTCGCGCAGCTTAGCGATCTCCCGCCACGGAACCTGTGGCTGCAGCGCGAGCAGTTCCGCGGGCAGGGCCTTGACTGCCTCGCCGATCACCACCAACCGGTACAGCAGCGCATCGAAGGCGAGTTCCGCGGCATCCTCCGCCTTCTCGGCCTCGGCCTGCTGCAGCACCTGGACTGCTCTTCGCACTCCGTCAACTGCGTTCGCGATGTCGGTCAAGCGCTCTCGAGGCGTCCGGCTCACAGCGGAATCGCCTCAGCCAGCGCGCGTTCGCGAACTGGCGGCGACATGACCTGCACCGCCGCCACGTCGACCGTCCTGCCGACGATGGCCTCGACCTCCTCGGCCAGCTTGAGAAGCGGGAATAGCCCACGTTCCTGGGCGTCGAAGTCGACGAGCAAATCTATGTCGGATGTTGGCGTTTCCTCGCCGCGGGCTACCGAACCGAAGATCCGTACGTCCGACGCGCCGGCAGCCTCTGCCGCTGCGAGGATCTCCGTCCGGCGTTCACGGAGCAGCACTGCCACCGGTCTGCTAATGGCCGGCTGTTCTGTGGTCGCCGGGCCAGCGAGGACCAGTTCTCGCCCGGCCGCGCGAAGAAGCCGTGCTAGCGTCCGCACGGTGGGACTGGCGGCTCCGGTCTCGTATCGCGCCACCATTGCCTGTGAGGTCTTCGCGCGGCGGGCCAGTTCGGCCTGGGTCAGGCCAGCCTCGCGGCGGACGGTTGCCAGCAGGGCAGCAGCATCTGCACTCACGTAATCAGTATACCTTTTCAGGCATAGGACTTCATTGCTCCAGGCTGATCGACACGTAGGGCTGCTGCAGGGAAGGCTGAAGGCTGCGCTGTACTCGCTCCAGAGCGAGTACAGCGGCACCGCAAGGGTGCTGTCATCTAGGCGGGACGGCCGCGGACCTGTGTGCAGCACCGCTTCCGCCAAGCCGGCCCGGTGGCGCCAAGGTCGTCAGCAGTGGTACTTTATCTTGTACCACTGCTGAAGGGGCTAGCTGTTATGTCGATCACCGCGAGCGAGGCACGCAAGGGCCTGTTCCCGCTGATCAAGAAGGTCAACGAGGACCACGAGGCCATAGAGATCGTCTCCCGGCACGGCAATGCCGTCCTAGTCTCCGCTGAAGATTACGCTGCCCTGCGCGAGGGTGCTTACCTGCTGCGTTCGCCGGCCAACGCCCGCCGGCTGCTCAAGGCTTACGAAAACGCCCTCAACGGTGTCCGCGTCGCCGAGCATGCCCTGATAGACCCCGAAGCGTCGGACGCCCAGCAGCCCCGGTGAGGCTCGCATTCGAAGACCAGGGCTGGGAAGACTATACGTCCTGGCTCAAGACCGACCGTAAGATGCTCGCGCGCGTCAACAAGCTGATCGAAGACGTACGGCGAGATCCGTTCACCGGCATTGGTAAGCCTGAGCCACTCAAATACCACCTGCCCGGAGCTTGGTCACGCCGGGTAGACGACGAGCACCGTCTCGTCTACCTCGTCACGGAAGCAGAGATCATCATCCTCGCCGCGCGCTACCACTACTGAACTGGCCGTGACCCATCTCTGCCTTGGTGCAGCTGACGAGAACCAGGTCTCGCCCGGCCGCGCGAAGAAGCCGTGCCAGCGTCCGCACTGTGGGGCTGGCGGCTGCGGCCGAAAGTTGCCTGATAACCGTCCGCCTCGTTCAACTCTGGGATCCCTCACGGACGAGCTTGTTGTAGACAGTCAACGAAGAGTGGCCGTTAGCTGCAGTCACCGCTAGACGACATCCTCCTGCGCATCCCGGCCGCTCGGTGCCGGTGACACTGGCCGCATGTGCCAGTGCGGCTGGCCGGGCATCAGTTCGACGTACTGGGCAGTCCCGGGCTGGCCCGCGTCGGAGCCGAACCACGACCGGAGCACGTCGGGCAGAGCGTTGTGCGAGTCGCCGCCCTGATGAGCAACGTTCAACGCGATCTTCACGAATCTGCCCGTGTAGAGCACGTCGTCGGCGACAAACGAAGCCTCGCCTTCTGGCAGTGGCGGGTTGTGCTCGCGATCGAGCATGAGGATGGGCCGGCCCTGCGCCTGGATGACTTTCAGCCTGGCAGCCGTGCCCAGCCGTCCGCGCTTGGCGAAGAGGTAACGGGCGAGCCGGAAGTCGACCAGTTCGTCCACCATGGCATCGAAGGTTTCGCCTACATCAGTGCCGACGCTGAACGTAGGGACGAACCGATGGCCGTCGATGCGGAACCAGCCGGCGGCGGAACCTCGCAGCTGGCCGACCCAGGCGGATAGCGGCCACCTGCGCCAGTAGTCCCGCCAGGAGTCATTACTCGCTGATGCGGGATCGGGCATTTCAGCCGAGCGAGTGTCGGCTTGCAGCCGCGGGTCGGCGCGGACGAGCAGGTGGGCGGCGAAGGCGAGCTCAGCGATGCTCGCGCCGGTCCGCAGCGCGTTCATCTGCAGCAGCGCCTGGAGGGTCACGAGCTTGTAGGACTTGGTGATCGCCTCCTTTTCGAAGCCGTCGAGGACGTTGCCGTGGCGTTGCGTCACCGCACGTTCGCGCTCGTCGAGGAGGCCAAGGTCGTCGAGGAAGGCGAACCAGTGGCCGTGCTCGCTTCGGGCGGATGCCGGGTTGTAACCGGCTTGATAGGCCTGGACCGCACTGGGCCGGCGGCCGCGCTCGTCCGCATACGACCGGCAATAGTCCTCGAGGGCTGACTGCGCCCCGATCCGCGTTATCGCCCGCAGAATGTTGACTAGCCTGACGTCGTAGGTCGCCGAGCAGCCTGCTGGCAGACCGAAGTCGCCAGTGCGCATGGCCTGCAAGACCTTGGCGGTGCCCGCCTGGCGACCTGTGCCGAGCGCGAGCAGCGTCCTTGGCTTGATGAGGAAGCTACGGTGGTTGCCGATGAAGTCGATGACTGTCAGGGCGTCCTTGCCAGGACTCCGCCGCAGTCCGCGGCCCAGCTGCTGAAGGAACACGACCGGAGATTCGGTCGGCCGCAGCATCAGGACCGTCTCGACCTCGGGTACGTCCAGACCCTCATTGAACACGTCGACCGTGCAGATGACCTCAAGGTCGCCAGAGCGCAGTTGCTCGATCGATCCGGTACGCGGCGCACTGGTCGGTCCGCTGTGTACCGCAACGGCAGCCACGCCGCTGCGCCTGAAGAATTCGGCCATGAAGTCCGCATGAGTGACGGTGACGCAGAAGGCGATGGCGCGCCCGCCGCCCTTTGCTCGCCACTCTTCCAGGACATGCTGCGCGCGCTGCTGGGTCTCGACGGCCTTCGTGAGCGTAGTGGTGTCAAACCGGCCGCCCCGCCAGGGAATCGGCGTGTAGTCGACGTCGTCGGCTATGCCGAAGTAGCGGAATGGGCTGAGGTCGCCCAGTTCGATGCCGTCGGTCAGCGGGCACTCGAATACCAGGTTGTCGGAACACAGCGCGAGCAGGTCTGCGCCATCCATGCGGTTCGGCGTCGCAGTCAGCCCCAGCAGGAAGTCTGGCCGGAAGTGGTCGATAACCCGGCGGTAGCTGCGAGCGGCAGCGTGATGGAACTCGTCAAACACGATGTAGTCGAACCTGTCCCGGTTGAACCGGTCCAGATTCCCGGCAAGCGTCTGAAGGCTGGCGAACAGCACTCGGGCGCCGGGTTGTTTCTCTCCGCCGTAGTACAAGCCGAGGTCCGCGTCCGGCTGGACACGCCGGAACACGTCGAGAGACTGCCGCAGTATCTCTTCGCGGTGAGCGACGAACAACACGCGGCGAAACTGTGGCCGGGCTGAATCGAACGCGGCTAGCCATGTTTTGCCAAGACCGGTCGCCATTACGACCAGGCCAGCGTGGAAGCCGTCAAGCCTCGTCTGCTCCAGAGCCGTCAGTGCTTCCCGCTGCACAGGACGTGGGCCCGGCGCCGTTGCTGGCGCCTCTGGAACGACACCGACGGTGTGAACAGCTGGCTGCCACCGCTCCCGGTAGTCCGCAAGGAACTCGTGGGTCAGCGGCCGGCTGCGTTCGTCGGACCATAGCCGTTCGAACGCGGTCAGCAGTGGCACCGCGTTGTCAGTGCCGATCGCCCATTCAATGCCCCCAGCGATTCCCGCCGCGCTCAGGTTGTTGCTGCCCACGAACGTCTCTGCGACCGAACGGTCGCCAGACGAGAACAGGTATGCCTTGGGATGAAAGCTGGTCGCCGGATCGTGGAAGACGCGTGTAGCGATGGCCTCAGGCCTGAGCTCGGCCAAATCCAGCAGTCGAGCCAGCGCGTCGGCATCGGTGACGGTCAGGTAGTCCGTCGTCAGCACTCTGACCTTCGCGCCGCGATCGAGGGCATCGACAAGGCCGCCATGGACGAGTTCGAGCCCGGACTTCATGACGAAACTGACAAGGATGTCGACGCGGTCGAATCGCGGATCACGGAGGCACCGGAGCAGCTCGTCGCGCAGCAGGCGGTCCTGACCATCGATCAGCCCCCGAAGGCCCGCTCCCGGCTCGAGGTAGTTGGCCTTGCCGGGGATAACGTGCCGCACGCCGCCGCGAGGGTCGGGCACGTCGCCGCTATAGCGCGGTATCACATGCACGTGCAGGTGCCCGACGGTCTGCCCGGCCGCTGCGCCCGCGTTGAAGCCCACATTGAACCCGTCGGGCTGCAGCTGGGCGTCTAGCTGCCGCTTCACTTCGTCGACGAGGGCCAGCATGTCGGCACGCTCGTCGTCAGTGGCTTCCCACCAGGTCGCGATCAGCCGGCGCGGCACAACGAGGGCATGTCCCGGGCTGACCCGGTAGCGGTCGGCGATAGCGAACGCGTAGCGGTTGGAAGCCAGCCACTCCGAAGCCGGAACCGCCAGGAAGGGCGAGTCCCTCTCGAGCATCCCAGCTCCGACGCGTTCGGTACTCCTGGCCCTGACCGCCGTCAGGGTATGGCAGGCCAGATTACAAAGGGCGCAGGTCCGACCGCAAGCTGTGGTTGGCCGACCAACCTGCTACGAGCCGTCGGCAGTCGTAAACGTCGCTGTTTTCCCGGGCATGGCAGAGGGCATTGGCTAGGTGCATCTGGCGGGGAGTCTGGCACTGAACGCGGGCCAGGTCGGGGCTGGCGACGATGATGGCCAGGGCACGGGCGCGAGAGGTGGCCACGTTCAGGCGGTGCAGGTCGTAGAGAAACTCCATGCCGCGCGGCGCGTCGTCGACCGATGAGGTCGCCATCGAGTAGATGACGACGGGAGCTTCGCGACCCTGGAACTTGTCAACCGTGCCGACCTGGAGGCGGGGGAGACCGGCCGAGGCAGCCACAGCCTGGATAGCGCGGATCTGAGCGTTGTACGGCGTCACCACCATGATCTGCTCGGCGCCGATCGGCTCCAGCTCACCGGACCAGTTGCGCCACTGGCGGCCGAGCAAGTCCCGCGCCAGTGAGGCCACGACGGCGGCTTCTTCGGGAGAGGCGCTCGAGTTACCCTCGTGCGGTACCTCGACCACGAGCAGGCCAGCGCCGGAGACGCCGTCAGCTTCGCCGAGGATCTCCTGAAGCTGGAGACCATCAACGCCGGTCAGCTTGCCGTCGTAGAACGCCCGCGACGTGAATTGGCACAGCGCTGGGTGCATCCGCCAGGTCTTGTCGATCAGCAGGCCCGCGTCGGGCGGCATCGTCGCGCGGTCGCCCAGGATGTGCTCCAGCGCGGACACGCCAGAGCCCGGCGGGTGCGCTGCCTGACTTGGATGGGCGAGTTGCTGCGGATCGCCGAGCAGGACGACGTTGCGCGCCGCGCCGGCGACCGCGAGGACGTCGGCCAGCGACATCTGGCCGGCCTCGTCGACGAAGAGCGTGTCCACGCTGCCCCGGAACTCCGGTCGTGACCACATCCAGGTCGTGCCCGCCGCCACGTCCAGGTCGCCGTCGGCGAGGCCGCTGACGAGCTTCGGGTAGTCCAGGGACTGAGCATCGGGATGCAGGAACGGGTTGTCGCGGTCCGCGCGTTGGCCGACCCTCGGGGCAGCTTGGTTACTAGCTGCGGCGTGCTGGAACACCGCGTCGATCAGGTTGGAGATCACCGCGTGCGACGGGCCGGTGATGCCGACAGTTCTGCCTTCCTTGATCAAGGCCAGGATCTGCCCGGCGCCGGTGTAGGTCTTGCCAGTCCCCGGCGGCCCCTGGATCGGCAGGCAGGAGTTCCCGAGCGACAGAGCGATCCGGACGGCCGCGTCCTGGGCCGTCTCGCCAGCGAGGCGGAGCGGCAGCACTTCCCGCGGGGGTTCAAGGCCATCGGGGTCTGGGGCAGCCCCGGGAGACGCAGTGCCCCCCTGGGCTAGCAGAGTCGCGGAAACGTCTGCCGACGTCTCCGCGGAAACGCGGGCGGGCGGGCGGCGCAGCAGCAGCGCGGTCGCGGCATCGAGTCCGCTCAGGCCATCTGCCAGCACACGGGCGCCCAGATCGCGCATCCGCGATGCCTGCAGCTTCGTGCTGGGCGGCCCGCCCTGGACCAGGGCCGCAGGCAGCGCCCCGTCGTAGTCACGGCCAACCTTCAGCACGATCGTGCCGCTCGCGTCGTCGACCGAGTCCACGGTAAAGCCCCGGTCGGTGACCGGATCCTCGGCCTGGGACAACGGCCCGAACTTGTGTTCCTGCGGCGGGAACGTGAACTGCCGCAGCACCGACCGCTTCACCGACCCGACGACCTCACCGCCAGCCAGCAATCCCAGCGCGTCGGGCTCGGCCACCAGGTCCGCCGAGGACAGCGTCCGGACGTGGAAGTAGCGCCACCAGGCGGGCTTGTTCTCCCGCCGGTGCCATTCCAGCAGGTCGGCCAGCAGCGCGACCGCCGCCTGCTCAGGAGTCCGCGAGGCCGGATGCGCAGGAACAGACGCCAGCAGCGCCGAGCGCAGCAGCGTCACCTCCGAATCCTCGCCCTCGGGCGCCGGCTCCTCGGCCACCGGCCGCGGCAGGTCCGCCAGGCCAACACCGAGCCGGGCAGCGAGCGAAGGACGCAACGACTCAAGCCAGTCCCGCAGCGCCAGCGTGGCCCGGCAGTCGTCCTCGTTGTAACCAGCGATCACGCCCTGCAGCGCCACCTCGCCGGCGCCCGCCCCGGAGTCCAGCGCCGCCTCGAACGAGATCAGCGCAGCAGTCGCGTCCCGCAGCCCGACTGCCCGCGAGTACCCGCACAATGGCTCTAGCCGCTTGATCGAGTACGACTCAACCCCGGCTTGCAGCCCCTGCCGCACCACCCGGTACAGGTCCACGAACACGCCGCGCCGGAACAGTTCGTCCACCTCGCCCCCGCGAGTGGCGAACCGGCCCATCAGCCGCCCGACGGCCTCCTGCCGCGTTTCGTGCAGCTCCGACAGGTGATCAACCGCCGTCGGCTCGTAATGGTTGTAGTGGTACACGTGCAGCCCCGGTCGTTCCCGCCGCCGCGCGGTGATGAAATCGATCAGCTCCTCGAACGCCCGTTTCTCCCCCGCGCGGTCGAACGCCCAGAACTGCGTGTACCGCGGCGGCCGTTCCGCGGTGTCCACGATCCCGAACAGGTACTGCAGCCCGAACTCGCGCCCGTCGTCGGAGTAGTACCGCGCGCCCTCGATGTCGAAGAACAGGTCGCCCTCGGCCGGCTCCGGCAGCGCCAGCAGCCCGCGACCCGGCACCAGCTCGCCCTCCGGATCACGATCGGGTTCCAGCAGCTGGTAGGCGATAACGCCGTCGTCCTCACTGGCTACCTGCAAAATCGCCTGGAAACGGGCTCGTGCCAGCGAATCGCGGCTCGTACCGCGCAGTGCCGGGAGCGGGTCAACGGCCGCGAAGGCCCGGCGAGTCGGCACGTCTGCCTCCTTGAGCCGCCGGCGCTGGCCCTTCGTGATCCCGGCCACCAGGGACAGGTCATCGTCGGCCCGCCGCCGGGCCGCGCACGCGTCGCTCCACCGGCAGATCGCGCAGTGCTCGACTGGCTCGGGGTAGGTGTCGTCCGGCGGGTTCGCCCCGGTGCCGGTCTCGATGAACGCGGTCAGCAGCCGGCGTGTCTGCCGTTCGTAGGCGGCGAAGTCGGCGACCTTGAACGACGCCAGTTCCCCGGTGCCGAGCGCCAGGTGCAGCCACCGCGGGACGGTGCCGCCCTGGATGTCGGCGAGCAGCTGGGAGTAGAACGCCGTCTGCGCCACCGCCCGCCCCTTCGCCGAACGGGCCAGCTTGGCGTCGATGACCTCGTAACCCGCGCCGCCAGGGCGTGGCTCCCCGTCCGGCGCGTCGATCAGGTCCGCGCGGACCAGGAAGTCGGGGTAACCGAGCAGGGCCGGCTCGCCATCCGCTGCCGGAGGGCGCGTCAGCACACCCTGGTAGATCACATCGACCCCGGACGCCAGTGCCTGCGCTGTGGCGCTGACGCCTGCGGCCGCGTTCCCGAAATCACGGCGGATCTCGACTACCTGCAGCCCATCGGCACGGAACGCGTCGAGCACCGCCCGCTCGTGCACCTCGCCGCGGTTGACGAGGTCGGCAAACCCCGCGTCATATTCGTGCGGCGGGCGGATGAGCCCGCGCGCCTTCAGCACCTCGAGCCTCGTCAGGTGACGGCAGGCCAGGAAATTGGCGACGTCGCTCGCGGACAGGCGAACCTGTTCCCCGTCAATCCTCATGACGTCCCGCCTGGCAGAGCTCGCCGGGGGCGGGCGCACCGTGAATGTGCCATTCGGCTCTTGCTCCGCTCCGCCGAACGCAGTAGAAGGAGACCGTGGGACGACAGGTAGCCACCGTGCTTTACCTTCTCGCGATGGTAGCCATCGTGGTCGGCGTGGACATCTTGTTCTTCAGGCAATACTTCTGGTACCGGCTGATGTCGAACGTCGGAATCGTCCTGGTATTCGTGGCGTTCTATCTCAGGTTCCTGAAGCGTCCATGAGTACAGCCGCCGCAAGGTGATCAAAGGCTCAAGGCGCGGCGCAGGCCCCGATCAACCTCGTGCATCAGGGAAACCGGCAACTGGCCCGCCTCCGTCTGAAGATCGGACTTGTCCAGTGTGACCAGGGCCGTGACGTTGACGACGGAGTCTTTAGGCAAGCCTGCGGTAGCTGCCGGGAGGAACACGTTGCCAGGCATCGCGGCCAGGCGCGTGTTCGAAGTGATGACGGCGGCGAGTGTGGTGTTCACGCGGCTGACGTTGAAGGAGTTGGCCTGGATTACCAGCACCGGCCGCCGCTTGCCGGGCTTGCTGCCCTGCGGCTCTCCGAGGCCGGCCCACCAGACGCTGCCTCGCTGGATCACCAGTCGTCGTCCTCGCTAGCGAGGCGAGCCCGGCCTGCGGCTA
Organism: Actinomycetota bacterium; assembly: GCA_027314515.1. GTDB lineage: Bacteria > Actinomycetota > Actinomycetes > Streptosporangiales > Streptosporangiaceae > JAJYUU01. The sequence goes on along the minus strand of DAHVAR010000046.1, from coordinate 32,405 downwards.
CCGCTAGTGCCGCAGAGTCGTCTGAGCCCGCTGCCGCTAGCGCTTCATCGATCTGCCGGGCGAGCGATTCATCCGCGAGCTCGTCCAGGTACCTGCGGGCTGCGCGGGCGAAGAACTCCGATCGGCTGATGCCAAGCTCGGCGGCCTGCCTTGTCGCCTGCTCGAAGGTGTCGTCAGGCAATGAAATCGCGGTCTTCACGCAACTAGTATAACCGGGTATCACCAGTCTGGTGGTGTCCTGCTCGCAGGAGAAAGTTCCGAACTTCCCGAGCGGCGCATAACTGTGTAGCTTGTGACATTGCTGAGGTCGGCGGTCGTGATCACCGGCTCGCTACCGGACCGAGACTGAGGAGAGAGATGGCTCTGGAGGAGCGCCTGCGCAGTGACGTGGCCGAGATTGAGCGTGATGTGGTGGAGCTCAGGCACCGGCTGCATCGCCGTCCGGAGATCGGGCTGCAGTTGCCGGAGACGCAGCGGGCGGTGCTGGACGCGCTCGCGGGCCTGCCGCTGGAGATCTCGACGGGTTCGTCGTGCTCCTCGGTGACGGCGGTGCTGCGTGGCACGGGCACGTCCGGGACCACGGGAGCCGGCCGGGATGCCGGGCCGAGGCCGGCGGTGCTGCTCCGCGGGGACATGGACGCGCTGCCGGTGCAAGAGGCCACCGGGGTGGAGTTCAGCAGCACGATCGATGGGGCGATGCACGCGTGCGGTCATGACTTGCATACCGCGATGCTGGTCGGCGCGGCCCGGCTGCTGAGCGCGCACCGGGATGCGCTGGCCGGCGATGTGGTGTTCATGTTCCAGCCGGGTGAGGAAGGCTGGGACGGCGCTGGGCACATGCTCGCCGAAGGCGTGCTGGACGCCGCCGGGCCCCGCGTCCAGCGGGCGTACGGCGTGCACGTAGTGGCGGGCAAGCTGCCCCGGCTTCAGTTCACCACCCGGCCGGGGACGCTGATGGCGGCCAGCGATGGGCTGATGGTGACGGTGCGGGGGGCCGGAGGGCACGGGTCGGCGCCGCACCGGGCGAAAGACCCAGTGAGCGTGGCGGCGGAGATGATCACCGCGCTGCAGGCGATGGTGACCCGGCAGTTCGACGTCTTCGACCCGGTAGTCATCACCGTGGGCAGTTTCCACGCCGGGACCAAGCGGAACATCATCCCCGCGGAGGCGGTGTTCGAGGCGACGGTCCGGTCGTTTTCTCCCGCCGCCCGGGAGCAGGTCCGGGTCGCGTCGGTGCGGCTGTGCGAGGCGATCGCCGCCGCCCACGGCCTGGTGGCCGAGGCCCGGTACAACACCGAGTACCCGGTCACCGTGAACGACGCCGCGCAGACCGCGTTCGCGACCGGCGTGGTCACCGACGTCTTCGGTGAAGGCCGGTTCACCCCGATGCGCGATCCCGAGGCCGGGGCAGAAGACTTCTCCAGGGTGCTGGAGCAGGTGCCTGGCTGCTACCTGTTCCTCGGTGCGTGCCCGGACGACAACCACGACGCTGCGCAGGACAACCACAGCCCCCATGCGGCCTTCGACGACGCCGTCCTGACCGACGGCTGCCTCCTGCACGCGAACCTGGCTATCCGCGCCCTCCAGCAGCTCACCACGAGCTGAGGGTAACGCTCACCCGGCCGGCGCTGGTCTCGCCGCATCGCTATCGCGAACCGGGCTCTCGCTGATGGCTTCGGTGATCTCGGCGACTAGGTCGTGCCAGGTGCGCAGCTCGGCCGCGGTTGGTGCCAGCTCGTACGCGTGCTGGTGGGTCGCGCGGGCCAGGCCGAACCACGCGTCGCGCGCATTGCCGGCCAGTTCGGCTCCGGCATAACGGGGGAGCAGGAGCAACTGCGCACGCATGCTGCATGACTTGGCTTCGGGCAGGCGGGCGGTCCAGTAGTCGTCGAGCGACTTCTCCAGGGCGAGCCGGATCAGCCACGCGCAGGCACGCGGCCAGCGCCCTCTGGTTCCGGGCACGACAGTGGTGAGCAGCCGGTCCGCTTCATCGAGGAGATCCTGCGCGGTCATGCGCGCAATCCGCCGGCCAGGCGCTCGACATCGTTGACCAGGGCCTTGAGCGTGCCCCGGTACGCACCGTGAGTCCCGGCGTTGGCCGCCGCGAGCGCGTTGACCCCTGCCTGGCCGAAGCGCTTGCGCAGTTCAGCATCCACGTCCTGGCCGCGCTCGGCATCCTTCAGCAGCGCCAGAGCCATCAGCATGCGCAGGGTGCTCGCCTTCGTCAGCGCCTGCTCGACGTCGGAATGGCGGACTCCGCGGCTGATCAGCCGGGCCCGGATCGCTGCCTGGCACGCAGCCTCAAGCGCGCTGCGGCAGAACCCGGCGACCACGACGCCCTTGGCATCCTCGGAAAGCTCCGTGGTAAGAGCCAGGGCACGCGCGTCGTCGAGATAGCGGCTGACCGGATCCTCGTTCTTGGTCAGCTCGACGACGGACTGCTCCCTGCGGACTACTTCCCAGATCGTCGCGGGAAGCTGGAGGCGCCGGATCGCCTCCGGCAGCCGGTCGTCGTGTGTGAAGACGACGACTTGCCGCTCGCTCGCTACCCTGCTGAGCAGCCGGGCAAGCCCGTCGACTTTCGCCGGGTCCATCGCCTGAACCGGGTCGTCAATCACAATGAACCGGAACGGGCTCTCCTGCGCAGTCGCTCGGGGCAGGAACAGCGCAAGGCCGAGAGCGTGCAGTTCGCCCTGGCTCATGACGCTGAGCGCGGCACCGTCCACACCGTCCACGGTCACGTCGAGGCTGAGTTTTCGCTGAGTCGCGGCGCCGACGAGGCGGATCGGCCCGAGGTCGACGTTGCTCTCCTGCCGGAGCATGCTCCATACCTCGGCCGACATCCGCGTGAACGGCGCCATCCGCGCATCACGGATCTCCTGGCCGGCCCGCCGTAGCCAGGCGATCGCCTGCCTGACCTCGGCCAGCTTCGCCGCAGCGCGCTCGCTTGCCCGTGCCTTCTCAGCCCACGCTGCCAGCGCGGCGGCGACGGGTTGCCACGCCTCGCTGCGGCGAGCCAGCACTGCCGCCGCGCCGGACTGAAGCTCCGCGACTGCGTCTGCTACGGCGGCAAACTGGTCCGCTCCGGTCGCCATTAGCTGCTCGGCCGTCCCGCTGGCGGCGAGCTCAGCCCACGACTGCCAGGCCGCCCGCGCGCTCGCGGGATCGACCTCGCTTCCCGGATCCGCGAGAAGGACTCGTGGCACTGGCCCGGTCAGTCCGCGTACTGCCGCCAGTGCCGCCGCCAGGTCAGTGCGCGTTTCCTGCGCATCATGAGCCAGGCGCTGCAGCCGCGCGATCTCGGCGCGGGTCGCGTCCGCCCACGCGGCGTCGAGGGCGCGGCCGCCGCACACCGGGCACGCCTCGTCCGGGTGACTGGCCTGGTGATCGAGCGCGGCGGCGAGCAGGCCGGCCAGGCGGCGGGCGTCCTCGGCCGGGGTGTCGGCCAGGCTGGCGACGCGCTGGGCAGCGTGCCGGACCTTCTCGATTGCCGTGGCGACCGTATCCGCCGACGGCACTTCGATCGCCACGATCTGCGGCAGCAGGCCGCTCGCTGACTCCGGACCGTCGTCGGCGCCGACGGCCAGGGATTCGACAGTGTCAAGGTCGATGCTCCGGCCGGCCACCGCGCGCTCGGCCAGGCGCGCGCGCTCGTCCGAACTGCCCGCCAGCCGGGTGCGCAGGTCAATCAGGGTCCGGCCGGCAACCTTGCTGGCCTCGTCGAGGCTCTTGCGCTGGGCATCCAGCCGCTTCTCGGCGTCGACTAGCTGGTCCAGTCCGAGGATGGCCTGGATGGCGTCGTACATCTCGCTCGGCCTGCCGTTGAGCAGGGCACCGAGCTCGGCATAGGACAGGAACGGGCGGAACAGCTCAAGCTGTTGCGTCCAGCTCGCCGCCCTGAGCGGCTGCCTGGCCCGGCCATGAGCCTGCAGGTAGGACGTCGCGTCGTCGAGCCTGGCGCCGGCCGGCCACTCCCGGACAACCTTGATCACGCCAGGTTGCGCTTGCGCGGCCAGCTCGGTGCATATTCGCGTCTCGCCAGCGGTGTGCAGGTTGCGCCAGCCATCTCGCCACACTGCGCTCCGCTCGCCTGACCAGCGCTTATTGTCGCCTGTCAGGGCCAGCTCGGCAGCCTCGGCGAAGCTTGACTTGCCGGAGCCGTTGCGGCCGGCCACGACAGTGAGACCGGGTCCTGGCTGGAGCCGCAGCTCGGCCTTGGTGCTGATCCCGCGGAATCCCTCGACCGCGATCGCTTGCAGGTAGAGCTCCGGCGCGGCGTTGTCGGCGGCCGCCTCAGCTGAAGCCGGCGCTGGCACGGCCGCCGCGGTGCCGTTGGTGCCGTTGGTGCCGTTGATGACCGCGGCCAGCTCGCTCTCGCCCAGCAGGGCAGCCAGGACCAGGTCGGAGACAGGCTCGGGCTGGCCGGCGCCATCCAGGCCGCTGGCAATGATGTCTTCGACGCTGGCGTTCGCGGCCGCTCCTGTTTCCATGCCCCGCAACGGTACAGCTGCCATGCCCTATTCATACGGGATAGCGGGTCTAGCGATCGCCTGGGTGGACAATGCTGCTGTGCGGAGTTATGTCGGAGTTACCGACCAGGACTGGTTCAGGTTCTTAGCGGCCCGTCCCTACCTGAACGAGGTGAATTTCTGGCAGCCGTCGGGAGGCCGCAGGTTTCGCGCCCTGACCGTGGGCGAGCCGTTCTTCTTCAAGACTCACCTTCCGCATAACCGGGTCGTCGGCGGCGGCTTTTACAGCGATTTCGCGGCGATGACCGCGAGCGAGGCCTGGGAATACTTCGGCGAGGGCAACGGCACCGCGACTCTGGAGCAGATGCTGGCCAGGATCGTGCACTACCGCCGGACGCCGCTAGATCCTGGCGAGGATCCGGTCATCGGCTGCGTCTTCATCAGGGACGTGCGTTTCTTCCCGCCGGACGAAGTCGCAGCGCCGCCACCGGAATTCGCTGCCAACATTGTCCAGGGCAAGAGCTATGACTTGGCGAGCCCTTCGGTCTCGGGCTACTTCGGTGAGCTGATGCGGATGCTCGGCGTCACCGTCGAGATCGACTTCTTTGAGCCCTGGCACCGCCAGGGTCCGGTCTTCGGCGACCCGCGATTGGTGCCGCAGCGCCTGGGCCAGAACGCATTCCAGGCGCGCGTCCTGACCGCTTACGAGCGCCGCTGCGCGATCACCGGCTCCAAGATCCGGCCGGTGCTGCAGGCCGCGCACATCCGGCCGGTGACGAGTGGCGGTGAGCATCGGCTGGACAATGGCTTGCTGCTGACGTCCGACGTCCATACCTTGTTCGACCGCGGCTACCTTGCGGTCGATCCGAAATTCCGGCTGCACGTCAGCCCGCGCTTGCGCGAAGAGTTCGGCAATGGCGAGCAGTTCTATGCCCGGGCAGGGGAACCGATCTCGGTCCCCGCGCAACGCGCCGACCGGCCGAGTGCTGACTTCCTCGACTGGCACCTAAGCGAGATCTTCAAGGCTGTCTGACCCCTGCTCAGCGCCGCCGCGGCACCCGGCGCACCAGGCGCACCGGACACGGAGCTGGCTTACGGCTGGTTAGCGGATGGCGGTGCCGATGAGCCCGTTCCTGGTGACCAGTGACGCCAGCACGCTCTCGTCCGTCTCGTCGGCGCCCTCTGCCCGCAGCGGCAGCACCAGGTAGCGGGTCTCGGAGTTGGCGTCCCAGACCCGGATCTCGGTGCTATCGGGCAGCTCGAGCCCGAACTCGGCTAGCACGGCGCGCGGCTCGCGTACCGCCCGCGACCGGTAGGCGAAGCTCTTGTACCAGCTCGGCGATGGCCCGAGCAGCGCGGTCGGATAGCAGGAGCAGAGCGTGCACACGATCATGTTGTGCACGGCCGGGGTGTTCTCAACCGCCTTCAGCAGGTACCCGCGGGTGCCGGCGCCGAAGCCGAGTTCGGCTGCCGCTGCGTTGCCGTCGGCCAGCAGGCGATCACGGTAGCCCGGATCTTTCCAGGAACGGGCGACCATCCGGGCGCCGTTCACCGGCGAGGCCGAGGTGAAAACCCGCTCGAGGATCTCGTCGAGCTCCTCGTCGGTCGCCAGCCCGGCGGCGATCAACCGCTCTTCGAGCCTGCGGACCCTGGCTGCTATGGGAAGCTCACCATGCTCGCCGCTCACGGCGCCTCCTCCAGGTAGGACTCCCACAGGTCGAGGATGACTGAGTGCGACCCAGAACCCCACAGCTCAGCCGCATTGAAACGGACAGCGTAGACCGGCTCAGCACGGAACACGCCACGCACCGCCTCGTCCGGCAGCTGCCAGTCCGCCCGGACCTCGACGACCTCGCCCGTATGGCCGCGGGCATACCGCGGCAGCCTGGTGTGGCCGTCAGGATCTGCCACCCGGGCTCGCACCCGGCTGCCAGCGGCGAACTTAGTCATCAGCCAGCAGCTTCCGCTCCGCGAGCAGCATCTCTGCCGCCCGCAGCCATCGCTCGTAGTAGGACATGGTCAGGTACTCCGCTGGCGGGATCCGCTCGATAGCGTCGCGCAGATCATCGAACGCGGCGTTGATCACCCCGCGCCGCTGCAGCACCCGGACGATCGCATAGACCCGGGCTTCCCAGTCGGCGTGGAAGAACTGGCCGTCATCCTCGACGGGGACGGGCCCAAACCCGGTCTGCCCGCCCATGTCGTGCACCCTGCTCACCTGACCAACGCTATCGCGGCGGGCTGGCAAGCTGGCGCTCCAGCGCGGTGAACGCCTCGATGACCTCAGGTGCCTCGAAGGCGCGGTTGCGGCGGCCAACGGTGATCTGGCGCAGGATGCCGGCCTCAGTAAGTCTCGTGACGGCGTCGTTGGCCGCAGTGAAGGAGCGACTGATGAGCGCGGCTGCGGACGAGACCGTCACGATCGGCGCGCCCGGCAGCCGGCGCAGCAGGACATCGGTCGCGGAGTTGGCCCGAACCGAGCCGAGCTGTGCCCGCCATGACTGCTGCAGCTGCCGCGTCCGGCCCTCGAAGCTGGCAGCGGCTGCGACCGCCCGCTTGCAGGCTGCCGCGAATCGGCCTACCCACAGGTCGGTTCCGTCACGCGCCGCCGCTGAGCTCGCCGGGCCACGGTATCGGGTGGCGTCCAATCCCAGCACGTAGTCGTCAGCCCAGGTCGCCAGGACAAGCGAGACCGGCGGCAACACGCGCGTGGCTAGCCCGCGCCGCCGAAGAACGAGGTGGATCAGCGCCCGGCCGGTCCGCCCGTTACCGTCGACGAACGGGTGGATGGTCGCGAACTGCGCGTGCGCGATCGCCGCCTGAGCAACCGCCGGGATGTCCTCGGTGTTGCAAAACCGGCACAGGTCGTCGAGGAGGCCTGGCACAAACTCGGGCGGCGGCGGCACGAACGCGGCCGAGCACGGGTTATAGCTGCTGCCGCCAATCCAGTTCTGCTCCTCGCGGATCGCTCCCGCGTGGGTATCCAGCCGAGTTCCTGCCAGCAGCCGCCGGTGGAAGGCGAGGAGCAGATCCAGCGTGACTGGCTCGCCCAGGTTGACGCACTTGATGGCGGTGGCCATGGCGTCGATGTTGCCGAGCACCTCGGTTGCGGTGACGTCGGAGGTCTCAGCGCCTAGCTCGATCGCGGCCTCAGCCCGCAGCAAGCGCCGCGCGCCGACTTCCAGGCCTTCGATGCGTGATGACGCGACACTCTCCGCTCGAAGGAGGATGCGAGCGAGCGCCTCCGTGTCCGCGAGTGTCGCGGCCCCGGTGTCGAAAATCGCGACGGCACGCTCGGCATCTGCGACGTCTGCAGCTGTCTGGCTGCTCAGCGCGATTGGCCGGTCCGACAGCGTGTCCGGGAGGTAGGCCCCGTAGTCGCAGGACAGCCGGTCACGCCGGGCGAGTCCGGTGCCCGCATCGCTGACCCAGTGTAGGCGGATAACCTTCGCCACGATGCCTCCTTATTCAAGGTTATCAGTTAACCTGTAATAAGAGTTGGCCGGACGACGCCTACCGTCCGTTAGTTAGACCGCGAGTGGCGCTCTCAGGTGGACCGAGGTGCGCGGGCTCCTGGCCGCTACGAGCGGCGGATGCCGAAGAGGTCGGCGGCCGCTGGCGGTTCGGGGTCGTCGAACTCCGTCTCGTGGGCTGGTGGCCAGATCAGGCCCAGACAGCTGACCAGCACTTTGTCGCCGAGCTTGGCGAACTTCATGCGGATAGTGCGCGGCTTGGCGTCCTTCCTGGCCTTGCTTTCCAGTTGGCCGAGCCACGCGAGGAACCGCTCGTGCAGCCACTTGCCCACCGACCAGGCCAGATGGACGAGGAAGGCGAATCCCGCCAGCGCGACGGCGGCCCATCGCCAGCCGGTTCCCGATGCGTGCCAGCGGTCTGGGATCAGCATGAGAGCTACCGCAAGCAGGAAGAGGATGAGTCCCACCTCGAACAGGTGCTCTGCGCGCGCCCTGAGCTTCTGGAAGTGGAACATCCGGCCGGCGAGCATGAAGCGCTGGCTCATGAGCGACTCCAGGCTGACCACTGCGGCCGGATCCCACATCAGCCGCTCGGCTGGGGTTGTCCAGTAGCTCACTGCCCAAAAACCGTAGCGAATGCTGGACACCATGAGCGCCGCCGAGGCGATCATGGCGGCGATGGCCGGGCCGGCCAGCGGAACGTAATGAGCAACGTGCTGATCGGTCAGCACGAGCACGACGGCCGCAAGCTCGAATCCGGCTACCAGCGGAGCGCCGCTGCTGATATAACCGCCAAGCGCGGTGGCCGGGTTCGGGTTGTCGGGCTCGGCCCAGAGCGGCTTCACGTTCTTTCACTCGTGTGGCGCAGTCTGGGCTGACCGGCCCGGCTCACCCGGTGGCCCGCTCGCACGGGCGCATGCAGCGACCGCACTTAGCCCCGGCCGGCACGATTTGGCCGTACAGGCATCTGGCAGCGGCAAATTCGCTCAGCGTGACGTGCTCGCCGAACGTTTGCGCAAAGTCCTCGTCGAGGACGACTACCTGCCCGCTGACGGCCGGCGCGCCGAGTTCGGCTTCGAAGAACCTTCGCGGCTCGCGAGCGAACCTCGCGACGTAGGCCCGGTCCAGGTTCTCGAATACCCAACCCACCCGCCGGCCGGGGTCCAGTTCGCCGACAACTTCGGGCGACACGAACGCGACTGGCGATCCGTCGACGGTCACCATTCCCCAGAGGCCCTCGGCGGCCTGGATGCCGTCCGGCGGAGTCTCTTCGGCCGGCAGCACGACGAATGGATCGTCGCGACCGCGGTTGGCGAAATCTGCCGAGTGGCCGGCGCCGTAATCAGCCGGGCGCGCACCCGGCGCCGCCTCGGTGCGTTCCGCCGCGTACACGTGCATCTGAGCCTCCGCATCCCGCATCAGGCTGCCCGGCGTTTAGGTCGTACTCGTCCATTAGCGTGCGGTCATTTTCCGCATTATCGCAAAGGCGCGAGATCTATCCAGGGAACGCGCGGAGATCAGCCGGCCGCTTGGTCCGCTCGCCGCCGGCTAGGCCGCACAGTGGCTCTTGGCCGCAGCGGTCAGTGATTCGGTAAGGTAGTCCCGAATTGCGGCCCGACGGGCTTTCGGATCCCTGTGTTCCTGGTGCCAGAACGATTCCGGATACGCCCCTACCCGCACGGTTTTCGTGCTGCGCGGGAGCGGGTCCTTGGCGTTGGTCCGGCGTTCGGCTGCGAGCCTGGCCGCGATTGCGGGCAACGGCAGCGTAGCTGAGCTGATCTTCGAGCAGATGCTCTACGAGCACGCGGGGCGGGCTGCGCCGAGCGAGCGGCGCTCGTGGGACCGGAGCATTCCCGTGCTGGCGAACGACCTGGTCGAGGCCGGCCTCGGCGAGGTCGAGGTCATGCTGGAGCAGCGGCTGCCGCTGAGCAGCCGCCGGGTCGATGCGATCCTGGCAGGCCGGCATCCGACTACCGGCGCTCCCTCGTACGTGATCGTCGAACTGAAGCAGTGGAGCGAGGCGGAGCTCTTCGAAGATGATCCCGCGCTCGTCCTGGTCAACGGGTACGGCCGCCATCCGAGGCTGCACCCGGTCGAGCAGGTACGCGGATACTGCGAGTACCTTCGTGACTTCGTTCCCGCGCTCCAGGAGGTCCCTGACGTCATCGCCGGGGTCGCGTACCTGCACAACGCGACCGAGATGGGCGTGGCACAACTGCGCCGGATGCAGGAGTCCGCAGACGGGCGCATGTTCACCGGGCAGCGGCGTGGTGAGTTCCTGGACTTTCTGCGTTCCCGCCTGGATCCGGGGGTTTCGGGCGCGGCCTACGCCGATGAGTTCCTCAGCGCGCGGACGGCTCCCAGCCGGCAGCTACTCGCGGTCGCCGCGGACGAGATCAGGAACCGAGAGCAGTTCGTGCTGCTCGACCAGCAGCGGCTTGCCTGCAATCTGGTGCTGCACGCGACCGAGGCGGCGCGTGCTCGCGACTCCAAGACAGTCGTTATCGTCTCCGGCGGCCCGGGCAGCGGCAAGAGCGTCATCGCGCTGTCCCTTCTCGGCGAGCTTGCGCGCCACGGGCGAACGGTCTTGCACGCGACCGGCTCTCGGTCCTTCACCCAGACGCTGCGGCAGGTGACGGGGCGGGGCTCACCGCGGACCAGGAGCCTGTTCAAGTATTTCAACCAGTTCGTCGACGCGGATCGGAACGGCCTGGAGGTCCTCATCCTCGACGAGGCCCACCGGATCCGGGAAACGTCGATGAGCCGGTACACGCCGCGCCAGCTACGCACCGGCCGCCGGCAGCTCGACGAGCTGATCTGCGCGGCGCGAGTGCCGGTCTTCCTGCTCGATCAGCACCAGGTCGTGCGGCCCGGCGAGCTGGGCACGGTAAGCGAGATCGAGGCCCATGCGCGATCGCTGGGCCTGGCGGTCGAGAAGATCGACCTGAACGCCTACTTCCGCTGCGGTGGCAGCGAGGCATACCTGGAGTGGGTGAGCCGGCTGCTTGGCCTGACTCCGGGCGGGCCGCTGCCATGGGTCGGCGATCCTGCCTTCACCGTGCGGGTCGCTGACAGCCCGGACGAGCTCGAGCAGGCGCTGCGGGTTCAGCTCGGCAAGGGGTATGGCGCGCGAATGGCGGCCGGATACTGCTGGCCGTGGAGCGACCCGCGCCCGGACGGCACGCTCGTCAACGACGTCGTCATCGGCGACTGGTCGCGGCCGTGGAACCTGCGTGGTGACCGGGCAATCGGCGGTGCGCCGCCGTCAGCGCTGTGGGCGACGGATCCGGCCGGTTTCGGCCAGGTTGGCTGCGTCTATACGGCGCAGGGCTTCGAGTACGACTGGAACGGGGTCATCATCGGCCCGGACCTGGTCTGGCGCGGCGACAGCTGGCGGGCCGTCCGCGAGGCTAGCAGGGACCCGGACTTTCGCAGCCGCGTCAAGGTCAGCGATCACGAGTTCGGCCGGCTCGTCCGCAACGTTTACAAAGTCCTGCTGACCCGCGGCATGCTCGGCACCGTCATCTATTCGCCTGATGCCGAGACCAACGCAATGCTCCGCGCCCTCATCGGCCCGCACTAGCGCGGGAGACGATGGGGCTGTGACCGACTGCGTACGTCACGGGAGCGCAGTCGCGTTGCAACGCGCGATCATGACGACAAGATTCTCTGGCGTGCGGCGTCGACCAATAGATCCGCCTGTCGGACGCACATCTTGGCATCGGCGACGGAAATGTCGCGCGACTCGTAGGCGGCCTGATTCTTGCGATCTAACGCCCGACCGTCGGCCCGCTGGCTCACGACAGCTCCCTGAGCAATGTGTCGCTACCCCGAGCGAGGGCTATGCCGTCCTGGCGTATCGCGTCGACGAGAGGGTTGTGGTCCTGCACGAGCCGGGCGAACGAACGAGTCGTGTGCTCAACCAGCTGAGCCTGATTGCCGGTCCAGGCATGCACTTCGCTTACCATCCGAGCTGTCGAGTCGGCCCATGCTGCAGTCTCAATGCTCCTCTCGGCGACGAGAAGAAGGTCCACGTCGGACTCGCGATCACCAGACCCGCGTGCGGCCGAACCAAAGAGCCAGGCGGCTGTCCGTAGTTTCAGACAGTCATGCGGCGCAGCAGCCCTCTCCTAGGGAGTCAAGGTGCAGGGCACAGCAAGACGTCCTAGGGCACCGGCTCAGCAACCTGTGGCCTAAGTACCCTGTGGCCATGGACAATTCGACGGACACTAACGCGCAGATCTGGCACTCGGAGCAGATGGTCCAGAACTGGGTGAAGGAAGCGACCGCTCAGGAACGCAACCGCGCTGAGCAGCGGCGGCTGATGGCCGACCTGCTGCCGTTCGGCGACGGGGAGGAGTTCACCTTCCTGGACCTCGGGGCGGGCACCGGCGCCGCCTCGCGCGCAATCCTGGAGCGGCATCCGCGCGCTACCGCGATCCTCGCTGACTTCTCTGCCCAGATGATGGCCGCGGGGGAGCCGCAGATGGTGCCGTACGCCGGCCGCTACCGCACCCTCGAGTTCGACATGACGACTGGTCTATGGCCGGCCGGCATCCCGGCGCAGCTCGACGCGATCGTGACGTCGATGTGCGTGCATCACCTGACCGACGAGCGCAAGCAGGGGCTGTTCGCCGAGATCTTCGATCACCTGGTCCCCGGCGGCTGGTACTTCAACTACGACCCGGTGCGGGCACACGATCCTGCCGTCGAGCAGGTCTGGCAGCGCGTCAGCGACCGCGAGGACCCGGAAGCCGCGCAGCGCCGGGAGCACCGCACGCCGGATCAGCAAGCGCGCTGGGAGAACCACGTCCGCTACATGATCCCGCTCGAGCAGCAACTCGGATACCTGCGCTCGGCCGGCTTTGCAGGCATCGACATCTTCTGGAAGAAGCTGGAGAACGTGATCTACGGCGGCTACCGCCCCGTCTGATCCCTGGGCCAGCCGCTTCGCCGCCGCCCGGTCATCCGGCGGCAACTCCCGCGCGACCGCCGGTTCACCTGGGCTAGTTACCATCGTCTGAGGAGGCCATCCGGGCCGCAGCCAGTCGTGGCCGCAACGGAAGGAGTCGTCTCGCGCCAGGTCCAGTCCCCGCCGGACGCCACTGGCGCGGCGACGCCACCGTCGGGGCGGGCGCTTGCGACAGTGCCGCTGCCGTCCGGAACCGCGCCCGAGCAACTGCGGCTGTGCTGGGGTGCTGATCCCGCGACCGCGGTCACGGTGTCCTGGTCGGCGCCCGGCTCGACGCCCCAGCCCAGGCCGACGCTCGCCTACTCGACCGCCCCGATCACGCCCGCCCGGCCGGGCCGCATCGTCTGGCTGCCCGAGCCGCAGCCGCTCGACGTCATCCGGCCGCGTCCGCAGGCCGGGGCGGTCAGCTTCACCGATGGCCTGGGCGGGCAGACCACGTACCACTACCACGTGCAGCTCACCGGTCTCGAGCCGGGAACGCGGTATCACTACCGCATCAGTGACGGCACCGCGCCGAATCCCTCGACTGCGGACGGATCATTCGAAACCGCTCCGGCGGGGCGAGCCGCGTTCCGCTTCTCCAGCTTCGGTGACCTGGCTACCCCGTCCTCCGATCGCAGCGCGTCCGGCAACCAGTGGTTCCAGTCCTGCGACAACGCCTGGTATGCGGTGAACGCGATCGAGGAGCCCGGTGATGGCGCCGGGCCGCCGCTGTTCCACCTCATGAACGGCGACCTTTGCTACGCCAACCTCGAGTACCACAACGCGCCTGGCGTGTGGCGCGACTTCGCCGTCAACGTGTCCCGCTCGGCCCGCAACCGCCCGTGGATGCCCGCCCTCGGCAACCACGAGATCGAGTTCGGGACGTGCGACCCGGCAGGACGGCGGGGCGACGCCCCGGGCGGCATCGCTGCTCAGGGAGCGGCCGGCAACTTCTGGAACGGGCCGTATGGCTACGGCCACTACCTGTCCCGGTTCCTGCTGCCGGACAACGGCGTGATCAATTACGACGGCAATCACCTGCGCGGGAACTTCTACGCCTTCAAGGTGGGCACCGTGCAGTTCATCAGCCTGGACGCCGACGACGTGGTCTACCAGGAGAGCGCGGCCAGCTATCTCAGCTCCAAGCCCGATGCGCCGCCGATGATCACCACATCGGGCGCCGCGATCCCCAACGGCGCGAGCACGTATAACCACGGCTACACCGGAGACCTCAGGCTCAGTCCGGCCGGCAACGCGGCCGTGCCGGATCACCTCGGTCGCCGGCCGAACCTGCAGACGCTGTGGCTGGAGCGCACGCTCGCGGATGCGCGCCGGGACAAGGGCATCGACATGATCGTGGTGTTCATGCATCAGTGCGCGCTGTCGTCCGCCCGCGCGAATGGCTCAGACCTGGGCATCCGCCGCGCGTGGCTGCCGTTGTTCGACCGCTACGAGGTCGACCTGGTTCTCTCCGGGCACGAGCACAACTACGAGCGCAGCTACCCGGTCCGCGGTTACGATCGCGGCGCACACGGGACCGTGGTATCCCCGCACCCGGACCAGGCCGGGGGCGAGAAGGTCGACACCCGGCGCCCGCATGTGGTGACAACCGAGCCGGTGACCGTCGGCGACCTGCCGGGCTGGGACACCCAGCAGGGCACCGTCTTCGTGGTGCTCGGCTGCGGCGGCACCAACGCCCCGTCCAACAGCTACGGCGCCGACCCGGCGACCGGCGCTCCCCGCGCGAAGGTGATCACCCGGCGGAACGCCACAACGGGCTCGCAGGCAACCGGACTCCGCCGCCACCCGGCAGACTCGGTTGAGGATGCCCTCTGGTCGGCGAGGACCAGCACCGGCGACCCCTACGGCTACGCGATATTCGACGTCGATCCCGGCGAAGGGCCCGGCGAGACCACGATCACCATGCAGTTCTTCGCCGTCCCGGCGGTGAGCAACGGGACCGGGCCGCTGCATGACGGCACGACCACGCTCCCGGACAAGCCGTACGAGACCGTCGTCTTCGGCCGCGGCATCTCCTGCCGCCGGGAACTCAGTCTCATCTCGGTTCAGCACGGAGAGTTAGGCATGCCACAGCATGCGCAACTCTCCCGGATCAGCACAGAACTAAGACGCTGCCCAGGCCGCGAGAACCCGGTCGATGGCCGGCGCGCATCACCTCCGGTACGGCCAGCTGCACTAGCCGACCGTCGTCGTTGTCCGACACGGATCGCGTTACTTTGGCCAGTTCGTCAAGGCCGCCCGGGCGAAGAGCGCGCCCTCCGTCGTAGGCAGGTGCGGGCGTGCGGAGAAGCGCTCGCCGGTGACGGCGCCCATCCGCCGCAACAGCTCGAATGTGTCGCGGGCCGCCGAGGCGGCTTGCGCCGGCGTCGGGGCCGTGCCATCGGGTGCCGTCCAGCCAATCGAGCCGAGGATGTGCGCCACGGTCGCGTCGATGTCGTCGGCGTCCCTGCCGGCAATTGCGACGAGGAACAGCAGGCCTGCCTCCGACTCGAATGGATCGGCGGACGGGACCGGCATGCGCGCGGCCAGGTGCCACCACAACGCTACGGGGTCGTCGGCGGCAGCCCGGCCGCGAGAAGTCTGACGGAGTTCGCCTCTGTACTTGCGGAGCAGGCCGAGCCTTTGTGCCGACTCGCGTAGCTCCAGGACGGGCAAGGTATCGGCTTCCCGGTTCCCCTGGCCGATCCACTCCCCGGCCAGGCCGAGTTCGGTGAACGCTGCGGACACGTGGACCGGTGGCAGGTAACCGGCGCTGGTGAGCCTGATCCCGCCGGCGCCGACCCGGTCGAGCAGCCAGGCGTAGGGCCGGACCATCCGCTCCGCCGTAGCCAGGTCCACCTGGACCGGCCGGGTCAACTCCGCGGCGGCCAACAGCTGTCGCAGTCTTCGCAGGCCGTCGGTCGTCCTAACTGCCCGGAGCAGCTCGGCGAGGCGGACTGGCAGGCTGGCAATGTCGATCGCCGGGTTCGGGCCTAGCCCGCGCAACGCGGTGTTGATCTCGCCGATGTCGAATGGCGTAGTGCGGAAATCCGCCGGGTCGACCTCGTCGCCGTAGATCTCGGCGAATTCCAGCCGCGCGGCTGCGTGGTCAGGCCGCCGCGAATCTACCGCCGCGGCGATCAGCTCGTAGCTGTGCGAGCCGCCGCAATCCTCCGCTGGCCCGTCGCGTTCGCCGCCAGTGCACACCGCGCGCGGTGCGCCGTTCTCCCGAGGTGCGGCCGCCTCGAGCGTGATCAGGTGCTGCCAGTTGTCGCCGTAGTCGTAGGCATAGGACAACGTGTCGCCCGGCGCGGCCAGCACCTCGTCCAAGCGCACCTGCGCTTCGGGGACGCCCTCGTCTTCGCCTTCTTCGTCGAACGGGCACAGGTAGCGCTCGGCTTCCTTGCTGTAGAACTCCGGCCCGGCAACGAACCCGTGCAGATGAGAATCGGTCCAGCCGAACGCGACCTGCAGTACGTCGTGCAGTTCGGCCAGGTTCAGGTCACAAGCGAGCTCAAGGGTGCGCCACACGGGGGGGCTCGTACCGAGCAGTTCGGCGCGTACGCGGTAGGTCACCTGGTCCGTTCGGCGCGGGACTCGCCGGCGCCGCGGCGCCGGCGCTGACATGCCGGTCCCTCGTTCGGCGTGTTCTTCGCTGGCCACTTGGCCACGGTAGCGGGCATCGTCGCGGAGGAGTGCCGGTTCGATGGCAGAAGGCAGACTGTCAGGTCATGGTGACGTGGCACCTGCTTGCAGTTAATGTCCGTAACAGGCAACCGGGCACGCGACCCGGCCCGACGCACCGAACCGCGCCGGGCCGGCTTGAGCAGCACGAGCAAGGAGAACCTCACCATGGCTTATGACATCGCGGCTGACATCCGGCTGGACCCAAGGCTGAAGGCGATCCTCGCCGGTATCCCGGCCGAGGGTGCCGGGGACGTGGACAGCCGCGAGACACTGCTGGCTGAGGCCAACTCCGAGGAGGCTCGCCAGCAGGCCGAGCTCTTCCGCTCCTTCATGGATCTGTGTGACACCGAGGAGGCTGCTCCGTCGGCCGGGCTGCGCGTGCATACCGAGAAAGTTGTCTCATCGCCCGACGGCAACACCATCAACCTTCAGGTCATCCGCCCTGACAATGACGAGACGGTTGCCTGCGTCTACTACATCCACGGCGGCGGGATGGCGTCGCTGTCGTGCTACGACGGCATGTACCGCGGCTGGGGAAAGATCATCGCGGCTAATGGCGTGGCCGTGGCAATGGTCGACTTCCGCAACTCAGTGGCGCCCTCGTCAGTACCCGAGGTGGCCACGTTCCCGGCCGGCCTTAACGATTGCGTGTCCGGCTTGAAGTGGGTCGTCGCGAACGCCGGGCAACTCAACATCGACCCGTCCCGTGTCATCGTCGCGGGTGAGAGCGGCGGGGGGAACCTGACGCTCGCCACCGGGCTCAAGCTCCGGCGGGACGGTGACCTCGGCCTCATCAAGGGCCTGTACGCGATGTGCCCGTACATCCGCGGTGAGTGGCCGACGCCGGAGTGCCCGTCGTCGGCCGAGAACAACGGCATCCTGCTCGACCTGCACAACAACCGCGGTCCCGTGGGTTACGGGATCGAGGCCTTCACCGAGCGCAATCCGCTGGCCTGGCCGTCGTTCGCGACCGCTCAGGATGTCGAGGGCTTCCCGCCGACCGTGATCAGCGTGAACGAATGCGACCCGTTGCGCGACGAAGGCATCAACTTCTACCGGCTGCTGCTCTCGGCCGGTGTCCCGGCCCGGTGCCGCCAGGTGATGGGGACCATGCACGGCACCGAGATATTCACGATCGCGTGCCCGGAGATCAGCCGGGACACCGCCCGCGATCTCGCGGCGTTCTGCAAGGGCTAGCGAGCCGTTGTTCCCTGGGAACCGCGCTCTGGCATGCATCCGCCGTGGGCGTACACGGTGCGACTGACCGCTGCCGGTCTGCCCGAGTTGGCCGACGCCGGCTGGACAGCATGCGCTGGAGGGTGGCCCGGTCATAGAGACTGTCGAGCTAACCGAACCGACGGCGCACCTTTTCGTTGCTGAGCGCTGGGTGACTGGCCGAAGACGGTGCGATCATGGTCCGGTGGTCTTATTGACTTGCCTCAGACCACTGTCCGGCCGGTAGGTTCGGTTTCCGGCCATTGATCGGGCAGGACTTAAGGTCGCCAAGGAATCTGCGATCGGCCGAGCGCCGACGCAGACGACTTCGGTCGCGAACGCGATATAGCTTGACGGGCGAACACGATAGTACTTAAGGTTCTGAGGTACCGGGCGAGCAGTGCTCGCGGGTCGTGCCGGTTGTCGCCGCAGCGCCGCTAGGAGTGCCAGTGTCACAGGACAGTTCAGGGCCAGCGATTCTCGTCGAGGGCCTAACGAAGGCGTTCGGTGAGGTACACGCGCTGCGCGGTATCGACCTTGCGGTGCCGCGCGGCACCGTGCTCGGTGTACTCGGCCCGAATGGCGCCGGCAAGACAACCGCTGTGCGGATCCTGACCACTCTGTTGCGACCGGACAAGGGCCGCGCAGTAGTCGAGGGCCGCGACGTCGTCCGGGAGGCTGCGGCGGTGCGCCGGCTGATCGGCCTGTCCGGACAGTCGGCGGCTATCCAGGAGGAGCTCACCGGCCGGGAGAATCTCGAGATCGTCGGGCGGCTGTTCCACCTGAGCCGGGCGGAGGCACGGCGGCGCGCGGTCGAGTTGCTGGCACAGTTCGACCTGACCGATGCCGCCGGGCGGGCGGCCAAGAATTTCTCCGGCGGCATGCAGCGCCGGCTTGACCTCGCCGCGAGCCTCGTGGGCAGGCCCAAGGTCCTGTTCCTCGATGAGCCGACCACTGGTCTGGACCCCCGGTCGAGGCTCGGTATGTGGGACATCATCCGGTCGCTGGTCGCCGACGGGACGACGACGCTACTGACCACTCAGTACCTGGACGAGGCGGATGAACTGGCCGACGAGATCGTCGTGATCGATCATGGCCTGGTCATCGCCGCCGGGACGGCAGAGGAGCTCAAGAGCCGCGTCGGCGGGGACGTGCTCGAGTTCACGGTGCCGGACCGGTCCCGGATCAGCGATGCGGTCGCGGCCGTGGCAAGTGTCGGCGAAGGCGAGCCGCACGCGGACAAGGAGACGGGCGTAGTGAACGTCGGCGTCGGCGGCCGCGGGTCCGACGCGCTGATCGAGGCAGTCCGGGCTCTTGACGAGGTCGGCGTGCGGACGCAGGGTCTCGCGCTGCGCCGGCCGTCGCTGGACGACGTGTTCCTGGCCCTGACCGGGCATGCCGCCGAAGACGAGAAAGCACTGGCCAACGGCCGTCGCGGCCGGAAACGCGCCAGCAAGGACACCGTGAAGGATGCATCATGACCGCCGCAATCGCCCTGAGGAATGCCACGCCGGATGATCCCGGCCTGGTCGTCCGCAGTCGCTGGGCAATCACCGACACCCTGACGATCACTCGCCGCAACCTGCTGGTCTGGACGCGGGTGCCCGCGTACCTGGTGTTCACCGTGATCCAGCCGGTCATGTTCGTGCTGATGTTCCGCTACGTGTTCGGCGGCGCGATCCACGTGTCGGGGAACAGGCCGTATGTCGATTTCCTGATGCCCGGAATCCTCGGCCAGACCGCGGCGTTCGCCACCTTCGGCACGGCGATCGCGCTGGCGCAAGAGCTGAAGAAGGGCGTGATCGACCGGCTCCGGTCCATGCCGATGGCGAGATCGGCGGTGCTGGCCGGCCGGCTGGTGGCCGACACCGGGCGGATGCTGGTGACGGTCCTGATCGTCGTCGGCGTCGGCTACGCGGTCGGCTTCCGGTTCACCAACGGCGCGGGGCCGGCCGTCCTGATGATCGTGCTGGCCATGGTCTTCGGGCTGTCGATCTGCCTGATCGCCGCGTTCACCGGCCTGGCCATCGGAGACGAGGAATCTGTCCAGGCCTTCGGGCTGATCTGGCTCTTCCCGGTGACGTTCCTCAGCTCGGCGTTCGTGCCGATCTCGTCGATGCCGGGCTGGCTGCAGGCCTTCGCCAACAATCAGCCGGTGACATACGTCATCAACACCATGCGGGCCCTTGCCATCGGCGGCCCGATCGAAGCGAACCTGTGGAAGAGCGTCGCCTGGCTGGCAGGGATCTTCATAGTTTTCGGGCCGCTGGCGGTTCGCGCCTACAAGCGGGCGAGCTGATAGCTGAGCAGCGCAAGCCGGCCGCAACTCGCCGGCACCCCGTCACGGCGGCTGGTCAGGCCGCGAGCGAGCGGCACTGCGGGCACGCGGCCGGATCGCCCGGATCGAAACGGCCCGGTACCGGCACGACCGCGCGACCGTCGCACAAGGCGCGGTATTCGTCCTGACCGTGCAGCTCGGCGGCGTGAATCGTCGCCGGTTCCTCGCCGGGCCTGGTGCCCCGCAGATACCGGCTAAGTCCCGGCGGTCTCATTACGCACACACCCCCTGCCCGCAGCGACCGTAGGGTGTCAGGTACCCGGAAGCCGTCCGCCTGAACCGGCCTTGGCGTGCGTTCGGCCTGGAAAGCACCTGGTCGTAACCGGGCCGCGCATGGTCCCCAGGTTCAGGTTGACGGCACTGCGACTCTGCCATGAGAGGAACGACGTGAACGGTGCTCAGGCTGTCGCGCGCACGCTCGCGGATTGCGGGGTTACCACCTGCTTCGCAAATCCCGGTACGTCGGAGATGCATTTCGTCGCGGCGCTCGATACCGTTCCCGAACTGCGCGGCGTACTGTGCCTGTTCGAGGGAGTGGCGACCGGCGCGGCTGATGGCTACGGCCGCATGACGGGCCGGCCTGCGGCGGCGCTCCTCCACCTCGGCCCCGGCCTGGCCAACGGGCTTGCCAACCTGCATAACGCGCGCCGGGCCCGGACGCCGCTGCTGGCCATCGTCGGCGATCACGCCACCTACCACAAGCGGTTCGACGCCCCGCTGGAGTCCGACATCGACGCCCTTGCCGGGTCGGTTTCCGGCTGGGTGCGGCGGATCGCGCGCAGCTGCGATGCGGGCAGTGACGCAGCCGAGGCAGTCGCCGCAGCGCTGCGCGCGCCCGGCCAGGTTGCCACGCTCATCCTGCCCGCCGACGTTACCTGGACCGAGGGCGGCGGGATCGCCGCGCCGGTCGCCCCGCGGCTGCCCTCGCCGGTTCCCGGCGAGGTGATCCGGGACGCGGCGGCCGCGCTGCGGAGCGGCGAACCGGCAGTGATCCTGCTCGGCGGCACCGGCCTGCGCCGTCCCGCACTCGAAGCCGCCAGCCGCGCCGCCAGGGCGACCGGCGCGCGGCTGCTCGGCGAGACGTTCGCCGCCAGGCACGAGCGCGGCGCCGGGATCCCGCCGGCCGACCGGCTGGCCTACCTCGTCGAAGTGGCGGCCAGCCAGCTTGACGGCACGCGTCATCTGATCCTCGCCGGAGCGACCGCGCCGGTGTCCTTCTTCGCTTACCCGGACAAGCCCAGCACGCCGGTTCCGCCCGGCTGCCAGCTGCACGTGCTCGCAGAGCCCGCCGACGACGTGCCCGGTGCGCTGGCCGCACTGGCCGACCTGGTCGGCGCGGCCCAGGCGCCAGGCTCGCCGCAGCCACCGCGGCCGGAACGCCCCGGACTGCCCGATGGCGAGCTGACCGCGCAGACGGCCGCCGGCGTCATCGGCGCGCTGTTGCCCGAGGGCGCGATCGTCTGCGACGAGGCGAACACGTCCGGCATCTGGCTGCCGGCCGCCACGGCGAGTGCGCCCCCGCATGACTGGCTGAGCCTGACTGGCGGGGCGATCGGCCAGGGCCTGCCGCTGGCGACCGGGGCGGCGGTGGCCTGCCCGGACCGCCCGGTCCTGGCGCTGGAAGCAGACGGCAGCGCGATGTACACCGCGTCCGCGCTGTGGACGCATGCGCGCGAGCAACTCGACATCACCACGGTCATCTTCAGCAACCGCGCTTACGCGATCCTCACCATGGAACTCGAGCGGACCGGCGCTCCGGCGAGCGGTTGCGCGGCGCGCGACCTGCTGGACCTCTCCAGGCCCGACATCGACTTCACCGCGCTCGCGGCGGGAATGGGAGTGCCGGCCAGCAGGGCGACCACTGCGGCCGATTTCGCCGCGCAGTTGCGGCACGCGTTCGCCGAGCCCGGCCCGCATCTCATCGAGGCCGCGATGCCACCGCGCGGCTGACGCACGAGGCGGGCGATCCGCCGGCCTGTTGCGCCGCCGGCCCGTTGCGCCGCCAGCCTGGTTCGGGCTCGCCGGCTTGCCGGGATCCCCTCGCCGCGCGGTCCCGCTGATGGCACCGGGACCGCGCGGCGTCCCCTGTTAACGATGCTGACATTTAGCTGCTGCTGGGTCGTCGGCTGCGCTAATGTCCGGACAACTTCGGACAGCGCTGAGGTGGCGGTAGCTCGCCTGTCCGGTGCTGTTGCTGACGTTGGGGGGACCGGCGTGACGCATGAGCTTGACCAAGCGCGCACTGCGCCAGGTGATCCGGACTTGATCGCGACCCAGCAGGACTTCGGCCGTGAGCTCACAGCTACCAGGATGGCAGCCGGGCTGACTGTCCGGCAGGTTGCGCGAGCGGCCGGGCTGCCGATCAGCACTACCGGCGACTACTTTGCCGGCCGTCATCTGCCTGCCAGCAGCCAGCCGGAACAGCTGCTCAAGATCCTGCGTGCGTGCGGCGAGACCAATCCCGGACGGTTCGCGCGCTGGACGGACGCCATGCGCCGGGCCAAGCGCGCGCCGGGCCGCAAGGCCTCCCGTGACGCGCCGTACCGTGGCCTCGCCAGTTTCGAGCCGGAGGATGCGCGGTGGTTCTTCGGCCGTGACGAACTTGCTGACCGGCTCGCGGAGATGGCCGCCGGGGACGCTGGCCAGGGCCCTGACGGCCCGGCGCCTGCAGCGGCCATGCCGCTGATCATCGTCGGGCCATCCGGTGCGGGTAAGTCGTCGCTGTTGCGGGCTGGCCTGATCGCGCGCCTGGCGACGCCCTGGGTGCTACTCGATCCGGCTGCCACGCCCCTCGCGGCGCTGCGGGCACAGCTTGCCGAGCTCGCGGCGGCCGGTCCTGGCGCCGGGCAGACGGTCATCCTCGACCAGTTCGAGGCGATCTTCACGTCGCGGGAGGACGAGACCGGCCGAAGCGACTTCATCGCTTCGGTCTGCGAGCTCGCCGGCACGTTCCGGGTGGTACTCGCGCTGCGCGCCGACTTCTACTCGCAGGCGCTGCGATACCCGGGCCTCGCTCGCGCGCTGCAGTTCAGGCAGGTCGTTGTCGGACCGATGACGGCCGGGCAAGTCCGGCTTGCCATCACCGGGCCGGCCCGGCTGGCCGGCCTTGACGTAGAGAACGGGCTGGTCGAACTGCTGCTACGGGACCTCGCTCCGCCGGGCGCTCCGGCTGGCATTTCGACCGGGCGATCGAGCGCGTCCGAGGCGGCCGTGGCGGCCGTGGCGGCCGTGGCACATGAGCCGGGCGCGCTGCCGCTGCTCTCCCACGCCATGCTCGCCACCTGGGAACACAGCCACGGCGCCACGCTGACCATCGCCGACTACCTGGCCGGCGGTGGCATCAGGCAAGCTGTCGTCCGGACCGCTGAGCGAGCTTACGGCGAACTGCCGGAGGCGCAGCAAGAGCTCGCGCAGCGCCTGTTCCTTTCTCTGGTGCATGTCGCCGGCGATGCCCCGCCGGCCCGGGCCGTCGTGACGCTGAGCGAGTTGCGGGCCTGGAGCGATGGCGCCGACGTCGAGCAGGTTATGGACAGGTTCGTCGCCGAACGGCTGATCACTGTGGATGCGCACACGGCGCAGATAACGCACGACGCGCTGCTCACCGCGTGGCCCCGGCTGCGGTCGTGGATCGACGCCAGCGAAGCGGACCTCCGGACCCGGCGGCGGATCATCGAGGCCGCACGGAACTGGCAGGAAGCCGGCCGGGAAGCCGCTGCGTTGTGGCGCGGATCCCAGCTCGCAATCGCCGGGGAGTGGGTCGCCGGCGAAGCGAGGCGGGCGTCACTGGGAGCCCTGGCCCGTGAGTTCGTCAGTGCATCGGTCGCCGCCCAGCAGGCTAGCGAACTCGGCGTGCGCCGCCGTACCCGGAGGCTGCAACGGCTGGTGGCTGCGCTGGCCGTGCTAGTCGTGGTGGTCTTCGGGCTGGCGGGATACGCATTCCAGCAGCGCCAGGAGGCCAGCACCGCGCGCGACCAGGCCGACTCGCGCGAGGTTGCTGTCGAGGCCAGCCAGGTACGCAGCCAGGACGCGCCGTTAGCGGCGCAGCTTGGCGTTGTCTCGTATGACATCGCCCATACCCCGCAGGGGACGGCGAGCCTGCTGGCGGCTGCTGGCTCACCGTCGGCTGCCCGGATCCTGGACTCCTCGGGCGTGGTCGAGTCAGTCAGCCTGAGCCCGGACCGCAAGCTGCTAGCCGTCGCGGCCGCTGACGGCTCGCTCCGGCTGTGGGATGTTGCCGCGCCCGGCCATCCGCTACCGGTCGGGGGCCCGCTAGTGAAGCGCAGCAGCGAGCCGCTCTACACGGTAGCGTTCAGCCCGGACGGCACGATCCTCGCGGCAGCGGGCGCCGGGCGCACCATCTCGCTCTGGAACGTCAGCTCACCCGATCGCCCGGTCAGGCTAGGCAAGCCGCTGGCCGGGCCGGCCAACACCGTCTACTCGGTCGCGTTCAGCCCGGACGGTAAGACGCTCGCGGCCGGCAGTGCCGACGAGACGGTACGGCTGTGGGACGTCAGCGACCCGGCTCGTCCGGAGCCTCTTGGCGTGCCGTTGACCGGATTTTCTGGTTACGTCCAGTCAGTCGCGTTCGCGCCGGGCGGCACAGTCCTCGCTGCCGGGAGCGCGGACAAGACAGTGCGACTGTGGGACGTCGCCAACCCGGCCCGCCCGGTGGCGCTTGGCAAGCCGCTGACCGGACCGCACGACATCGTCACGGCAGTGGCGTTCAGTCCGGATGGCGGACTGCTCGCCGCAGCCAGCCAGGATGACCGGGTCTGGCTGTGGAAGCTGACGCCAGCGAGGTCCGGCCGGAACGGACGCGCTGCTGGCCTCACGGCCGTGCCCGACGGCAGCCTGACGGGCGCCACCGACTGGGTGAACGCCGTCGCGTTCAGCCCGGACGGCACCGAGCTCGCGGCCGGCACCAGCGACGCCAGCGTGCTGGTGTGGAACGTGGCCCGCCGCTCGCTGATCGCGGAGCTGCCGCACCCGCAGCCGGTCACCTCGCTTGCCTGGGACGGCGGCGGCCTGCTGGCGGCAGGTGACGCTGACGGGACCGTCTCGATCTGGAAGCTGCCCACTCCGGTGCTGCTCACCGGCAGCCCTGCGTACGACGCGGCGTTCAGCCCGGACGGCGAGATGCTGGCGGTCAGCAGTCAGGACAGCCTGCAGTTGTGGAGCGCCGCCAGTCGTCAGCAGCTTGCGGAACGGGCTGTTCCTGGCACCTTCGTGAACGCGGTCGCGTTCGCCCCGCACGGAGGCATCCTGGCAACCGCCTACGCGGACGGCATGTTCCAGCTATGGCGCGCGACGGGCACTCTCGCGCCGCTCGGGTCGCCGGTGCGGGCCTCCGCGTCGGGCATGACCGAGACAGTGGCGCTCAGCCCTGACGGCCAGGTTGCCGCCACCGGCGGCGACGACGGGACGCTGCGGCTCTGGTCGGTACGCGATCCCGCGCATCCGCAATTGCTCGCGACCGAGCACGATGCCGGCAGCTACCTGTTCGGCGTCGCGTTCGCGCCGGACGGCAAGACGGTGGCGGCGGCGAGCGCTGACGGCCTCACCCGGTTGTGGAACGTCGCTGACCCCGCGCACCCGGTGCTGCTCGGGCGGCCGCTGGCCGGCCCGTCAAGCTACGCCATCTCAGTGGCGTTCAGCCCTGACGGCAGGCTGCTCGCGGTCGGCAGCGCCGACAAGACAGTGCGGCTGTGGAATGTCACCGATGCCAGCCGTCCGGTGCGAGTGGGCCCGCCGCTGACCGGGCCGACTGGCTATGTCTACGGTGTGGCATTCAGCCCGGACGGGAAGATGCTCGCTGCGGCGGTCACCGACGGCACAGTCTGGCTGTGGGATCTCGCGCGACCGGCCGATCCTGCGCTGTTCGCCACCCTTAACGGGCCACAGGGGCATGTGTACTCGGTCGCGTTCGCGCCCGAAGGTAACCTGCTGGCCGCCGCGAGCGCCGACGGCACGGTCCGGTTGTGGGACACCAGTCCGGCGGCCGCCATGTCAGCTGTCTGCGCCGACGCTGGCCAGCCGCTCACCAGGCAAGAGTGGGCGACCTACGTGCCTGGCGTGCCTTACCGCGTGCCGTGCTCACGTTGACGGGTGGCGGGCAGCCGGGCCGCGGGGGGACAATCTGAGTGGAACCCGAGGCTGCGACGGCGCAGCCGGGTGCCGATGGAGCGGCCATGACGGCAACCACGACGAAGTGGGCGAAGCTTTCCCGTCGGCTCGCCGTGGACGGAAACCCGCTGCGTCGGCCTGCCGACAAGATCGAGGCGTGGCTCGCGCCAGCGGCGATCGTCGTGTTCCTGGCCTTGTGCCCGGTCATCGCTATCGCGACGAGTACATGGGTCCGGGCCGGCGATGTGGCCGCTCTGCGCGCCGAGCAGTTGTGGCATCCGGTCAGGGCGGTGCTCGTACGGGCGGCTCCGGGACCTGCGGAGCCCGACGCAGGCGCGAACATCTGGCTGGTCTGGACTGCGGCTCGCTGGAGCGTCGGCGGTCGTCAGGAGACCGGCGCGGTGCCGGTTCCGGCTGACTCGCCAGCTGGCAGCACGCACACGGTGTGGCTCAACCACGCCGGAGCCGTCCAGGTACCGCCGCTGTCAGCCAGCCAGGTCGCCGGGTTTGCCGATACCGCCATCGCCGTCGGCCTCGCGGCACTGGCCGCGCTGCTGGCCGGCCTGACGTGGCTGATCCGTCGCGCGCTGGACCGGCGAAGACTGGCACGCTGGGAGCGCGCGTGGCTGGCAGTCGGTCCGCGCTGGAATAGCCGCAGCTAGCTAGCCCGGCCGGGTTAGCGATGGTCGCCGTAGTACCAGTTGCGCCTGCGGGATTGCCAGTAGCGCCGTGCGCGCCGCCGGAAGCGAACCGCCGTGAATACTCCCGCGACGCAGGCCACCAGCCAGAACAGCAAGATGAGCTTGAGGAACGCCACGAAGAAGACCCCGGCGCTTGGCAGCACGATCACTGCCAGCAGCACGATCAGCACCAGCGGCAGAACGCCCGGTCCGCGCCGGTAGCCGTAGGCCGGGCGTTCTGCCAAGTATGCCGACTCCTGCCGCGACTGCCGCCCAGCCGGAGCGGGCTCAGGCAGATCGGCCATGATCACGCGCAGGTCCCGCACGGTCTTGGCGCTCAGCGCCGCTGCCACTCGCTGGTCCAGTTCCTCGGATGTGAGCCGGCCCACTGCGAAGTGCTCACGCAGCCGCTCTGCGACCTGCTCTCGGTCGGCGTCCGAGACCCTCATGTCGTCGTGCATTGACTTGCCCCGTATTTCCTAGTTGTCCTGCTCGGTGTGCCCGAGCGGCCTCCTGTTGTTCTGTTAATTCCCACGCGCCGCGCGCCATCTCGGGATTCGCGGCGACATACTCACGGCCGGCGTCGCGGCGTGACGCCACCGGCGCGATTTGCCACATCGCATCACGCTACGTTGTGAATCTGTTACTCTCTGCTTTCAGCGCATGGGGCTGCGCCGGAACGTTGGGGGTGTCTTGTGGCAGGCTGGTTGCTCAGCGACATCAGGGCAGACGATCTGACCGCGGGCGAGATACGGCGGCTTGCGGATCTGGCTGCTTATCGTGAGGCTGTCGCAGATGTGCTTGCGGAATTAGCGGGTCCTGACGGGGAGTGCCCCAAAGCGGCGGTTGCTGAGCGGATCCTGACCCGGCGCCTGTCCGGGCCGGAGTTCGCGATGGTGCTGTCGGCGACCCCCGAAGGCGAGGACGCCGTGGTGCGGCGGGTGCTGCGCGAGGTGAGGTCGTGCCAGGACATCGCGCACAGTTCGGCCGCGAATCTCGCCGTGATGATACGGATCACGCTGCTCGCCCAGATAGAGACGCTCTGGTGGGGCCACCTGGCTCCGTATGAGTCCGACGCCGACGTGCGCGACTCGGCTGACCTGCTCGACCTCGACGGGCTGCGGCGTGACGGCCTGCTGTTGTTCCGGTACCGGCGCCAGGCGTCGACGCTGCTGGCCAGGGCGGCACGGCTGGCAGAGCGGACAGCCGCACCCGGCCGGGTACCGGAGACGGCGGGCCTGCTCTTCCCCTGCGCCCGGCCGGAGCTGATCGTGCTGCTGAACCAGATCGCCGCCGATTTCACGTCCCTCGCGCCGCCGGGCTCGCCGCCGCTATGGGTGACCAGCCTCGCTCGCAGCGTCGCGCATCAGCGTCACTTGCGTGACCTCGGTTACGCAGCGCTGCTGCCGAGCGCGCACTGCGTCGGCTACGCGGCAGACATCGAGATGACCTGGCTCCGGCAGTTCGGCGCTGACGAGGCGCTGCAGCGAGTGCTGCTGGAGAGGCAGCACGCCGGCGAACTCAACGTCATCGACGAGGGTCAGGCATGGCACATTTGCATGCGGCCCGGAGCCGGCCGTGCGCTGCGCCTGCTCCCCGGTCGCCGAGGCAGTTCGGGGTGAGTTGCGCCGGTCCAGACTCGCGGTAAGTCAGCGGGAGCGGCTCGCTGCCCAGGCCAGGATGAGCAGCACGACGCCGGCCACGAAAGAGACACCGGCCCGAACGATATGTGAGCCGTGGTGCACCGACCCGACCAGGAAGTGCACTGAGTTCAGCGCCCCGGCAACGTAGAGCGCGCCCAGGATGATGGCCAGCACTCCGAGAATCCCGAGCACTATTGCCAGCGCTCGGTTAGGCGACCGGGCTGGCGCAGCCGCCGAAGTCGAGTGACTCACCTGATTTCCTCCTAGGATCATAGGCGTTTTAGTTGAAATATGCACACTTGCCATACAACTAGTGCCGCTGCTGGCGAGAGCCGGCGAGCTGATGTGAATTATCTCGCAGCAAGGTATCCGATATCAGGCATATCGCAGGTCGCCAGGACGCGATGTAGTGCCGCGCAGTCTACTCTCCGGCGGTTGCCGACGGCGTGCGGCAGGGGAACGGAAACCCGGCGACCAGACTGCGGCGCCGCGGTATCGCCCGGCTAGCAGCGGGTGACTAGCACGCGAGGACTTGGGTGGACTGAGCGCTGGCCGTTGCCGATCCGGAGGTTGCGGTGACCGAGACTGGCTGGCCGCACGCCGAGGAGCCGCCGATTCCGATGAAGATCGTCCCCTGTGACTGACTGCCAGCCTGGACGGGGTTGTGGGTGCAAGACGCTCCGGATGACGTTGCCTGGCACGACCAGCCGCCTTGATTGCCGTCGTGCCCGTGGCCATGCCCCCAGCTGATGAGCCAGCTGCCGGGCGGCAGCACCACCGAAACGGTGAGTGTCCCGGTCTTCGCCGATCCGGTGTCGCTCACCTGGAACACCGCCATGGCGCCCTGCCACTGGTGGCCACTGTAGACATTGACACTGGCCGCGAGCTGGACTAGGGCTGCAGACGGGGTCGGGCTGGGCGTCGGCGACGGTGACCCTCCCGGCCGTCGGCTCGGCCTGTCCGGTGACCTTTGCGGACTGCTCGGCGGGATAGCGGGCGTGCTGTGTGCACGGCTCGCAGAATCCGGACCTACTACCCGGCCCGAGGCTGACCGGGCTCCGGTCGCAGACGGCTTCGCGAATGCCGCCGCCGTCGGCGGCGATGTTTCAGCCTGTGACCCGCTGCCCGGCGTAAGGGGCGTGCTATTTCCGGTGAGAGAGAAGGCGAAGACGACGGCTCCGGCTGCGATCGCCGTGGCGCCGCCTGCGGCGATCCAGCGGAGCTGCCGCCCGCTGTGCCGGACAGTTCCGCTCCGCCCGGCCGTGCGCACGCTCGCAGCCGCGGCGACCCCGGCTGTCGCCGCCAGCGGAGCGGGCACGACGTGGGTACGGGCGCCCCGCGTGCTCTCTGAGAGGTAATAGCCAGCCGAATCTCCCAGGAATACCGGGGCGACCATGGCCCGCAGCGGCATGCTGACGTCCGACAGCTCGGCGAAGACGGTGCGGCAATCGTCGCACTGGCTCAGATGCTCAGTCACCATCGCGCTGTCCGGGCCGGAGACGGCGTCCCGGATGAAGGCGCCGAGGCGGATTGCCGCCGCCCCGCACTCCGGCCGGGCGAGCTCAGAAGTGTAGATCTGCAAGTAGGCCCGGCTGAGGCCGTCCTTTGCCCGGCGCCTGAGAGCTGCGACCGCGCCAGGGCTGAGCCCAAGCAGCGGCGCGATCTCGGCCGGACCCGACCCCTCTATCTCGGCGTGCCAGAGCACCGCGATCCAGCGCTCGGGCAAGGGCAGGAACGCGCGCGCGATCAGCGAGTCACTAGCCGACTCGCCGGCTTCGGCCAGGCTCTCGCTGCCCGTGGCCGGCACTTGGCGAGCCGCCCCAGCGCTCTCGTCGCAGACCTGCCGCAGGGCAGTCAGCAGGTACGGCCGGAATGCGTCGGACGGGCCGCCGCCAAGCTGCGTCGCCTCAAGCAGCCGAGTGAATGTCTCGGCCACGACATCCTCGACGTCGCTGACGGTCACCACGAGGTCGCGAGCCAGCCGCCGGGCGGCGTGCTCGTGCCGCTGCCGGAGAACCTGGAACGCGGCGCTGTCGCCGGCGCGCACCATATTCAGAAGCTCTGCGTCATCTGCGCTCTGCATGGCGCGCGCCTGATCGCTCACTAGTCCCGCCCCACGTTTAACGTTCTAGTGCAAATACAGATAATCGCGGTTCCCGGCCCTTCGTGTGGCCGGTTCGCGCGCATTAAGCGCGACGCAAGCCCGCCGGGTTGGCAGGCAGGACCGCTGTCGGCCCGCTATTTACCTGAAAAACCGGCAGTTTTCCACCCGGGTCTACGCTGAATGCGGGCTGACGCAGGAAGGCCGCGCCACAGTGAATCCGGAGCCGCACCTCACCGCCGCGACTGTCGCGGTCGTCATCGGTGCTGGCGCGCTGCACGCTTGCTGGAATGCCATCGCCAAGCAGGTCCAGGACCGGCTCATGGCATTTGCCTGGATCGGCATCGCGGCGGCGCTGGCCGGTGGCCTGGTGCTCCTGATCACCGGCTTGCCCGCCCGCCGGGCCGTCGCCTTCGCCGTCTCGTCCGCCGTCATCCACGTGGCTTACGACCTGGCCTTGATGAACTCTTACCGGCTCGGCGCGTTCAACCAGGCCTATCCGATAGCACGGGGGACCGCGCCGCTCGTTGTTGCCGTCGGCGCGTACTTCCTCGCCGGCGAGCATCTGGGCACCGTCGCCCTGATCGGCATCACCACGCTGGCCGCGGGCCTGATGAGCCTGGCATTGTCGGCCGGTCGCCGCACCCGCCAGAGCGCCCCGGCCGTCGGCGCGGCAATCCTGACGGGCCTGACGATCGCCAGTTACACGCTGGTGGACGGCCTCGGGGTGCGGCGGGCCGCCGACCCGGTGGCGTACGCGGCACTGCTGTTCGCGCTGCAAGGTCCGCCGCTGGCCATCGTGGCCGCGATTCGCCGGCCGATGGCTGTCTGGCGAGATCGGGCCGTCGCCGAGCGCGGGGTCGCGGCCGGCCTCTTGTGCGTCGTGGCCTACGGCATCGTGCTGTGGGCGCAGACGAAGGCTCCGCTAGCCGAGGTTGCCGCGATCCGGGAGACGAGCGTGGTGTTCGCCGCGCTGATCGGCCTCGCGGCGCTCGGTGAGGAGTTCGGCAAGCGCCGGATCGCCGCTGCGGTAGTGATCGCCACCGGCATTGTCCTGATCGGCCTGTAACGCCTGCTCAACCAGCAGTGCCAGGCGTTGCCGGATCGGCGCGGCCCTGCCCGGCCGCGCAGACAAGACCTGGCGGCCAGGTGGTTTCGGCCGCGAGCCGGGTAAACCCGGTGGCGAGAAGCTTGGCTTCGCGGGGACGGGCCTGGTCAGACAGCACGGGAATCGGCGGGGGAGTGCCATCAGATGGACTTGGTGATCGTCTTTATCGTGCTTTGCATCATCGCCTGGTTGCGCAAGCCGTTAGCATCCTGATCGCGATGCGCGGACGACTCGCGCGGGCTGAAAACGCCCGGCCGCCCGGATACGGTGGCAGGCGTGCAAACGAAGCTCGTCCTGGTTGTGCGTGCCGACCTCGGCATGGGTCGCGGCAAGGTGGCAGCGCAAGCGGCCCATGCCGCAGTCGCCGCGGCACTAGCGGCGATCGGGACCGCGGCTTTCCGCGCCTGGCTGCAGGACGGCCAGCCTAAGGTTGTCCTGCGGGTTGCCGGACAGGACGACCTGCTGGCCATCGCGGACCAGTCGTGGTATCGCCGCGCGTGACGCCGTACCGGCGTGAAAATGGCTGGTGGTGCCGCCCGTGACGTCGTTGTTTCCTTGGTGCGGTGGAGGCCGCGGACCAGTCTGACGCCGGGAGCCGGCTTTCTTAGGGGCCG
>DAHVAR010000037.1 GCA_027314515.1 Actinomycetota bacterium | reverse complement strand
GCCGAACGCGCCAACCCCCGTCCTGCACGCCGGGACCGCGCAGCCGCTGCGCCCCAGTCCGCTGACCGCGTTCGTCCGCTCGTTCTCCCGCAGCGCCTACGTAGCCGAACGGGCCACCCAGCCAAGCGAGGGCCAGCGATGAACACTGACCTGGGCAACCCCGTTCCCGTTCCGGCTGAGCCCGGTGGCAGCGGGCGGAGTTCCGGCGTGCCTGTGCTGTCGATACGCGATCTTTCCGTCGCCTACCGGACCGGTGCCGGGGACGTCCGCGCGGTCGACAAGGTGACGGTCGACCTGCATGCCGGCGAGGTTGTCGGGCTGGTGGGCGAAAGCGGATCCGGCAAGTCCACGCTCGCCTACGGGGCAACCCGGCTGCTTCGCGCGCCTGCGGTCATTACCAGCGGCACCGTCCATTACCAGGGACGGCGGGTCCGGACTCCAGTCGACGTCCTTGAGCTCAGCGCTGACCAGCTCGTCGGGATGCGGTGGCGGGAAATCGCGATCGTGTTCCAGAGCGCCATGAATGCCCTGAATCCTGTGCTGAACATCCATGACCAGCTCACCGACGTGATCCGCGCGCACCTGCCGGTCACCCGTCGCGAGGCCACGGACAAGGCCGCTGGGCTCCTGGACCTGGTTGGCATCCCGCGCACGCGGCTGCGTAGCTATCCGCACGAGCTGTCCGGCGGCATGCGCCAGCGGGTCATGATCGCGATGGCGCTGGCGGGGGAGCCGAAGCTGCTCGTGCTGGATGAGCCGACCACCGCCCTGGATGTGACCACTCAGGCGCAGATCCTGGACATCGTGCGCGATCTGCGCTCTCGTACCGGCATGGCGATCCTGCTCATCACGCACGATCTCGGCGTGGTCGCCGACATCGCGGACCGGATTGTGGTGATGTACGCCGGCGCCAAGGTGGAGGAAGCCGACGTGTACGACCTGTTCCGGGCTCCCCGGCATCCGTACGCCGCAGGCCTGCTGGGGGCACTCCCCGGCTCAGCCGTCGCCCGGCGGGAGGCGGGCCAGTTGCGTCTCGCCGAGATCCCGGGGATGGTTCCGGTGCTGCGCGCGCCACTAGAGAGCTGTGCGTTCGCGCCGCGGTGCCAGCGAGCGACCGATCAGTGCCGCGTGCAGCCTCCGCTGCTCACGCCCTGCGGCCCGGCGGACGATCACGCGGTGGCCTGCTTCCACCCAGAGCCGGTTGCGACGGTCCCGGCGTGACCGGCGCGCTGCTCGAGGTGGAACGCCTGACGATGGAGTTCCGTACGCACCGCGGAACCGGCGGGGGCCGGGTTCAGGCGGTGCGTGGCGTGAGTTTCACCATCGGCAGGGGCGAGATACTCGGGCTGGTCGGCGAAACTGGCTCAGGCAAGACCACGGTGGGCAAGTGCGTCGTCCGCCTGCTCAACCCGAGCGCCGGCACGGTGACGTTCGACGGCCAGGACATCACGCGCGTGCCCCGCGGCAAGCTCCGTCAGCTTCGGGCGCGCTTCCAGATGGTGTTCCAGGATCCCTATTCCTCGCTGGACCCGCGGATGACAGTCGCGCGGATCGTCGCCGAGCCAGTGCGAGCCCACACCGCTGACTCGGTCACCGAGGTCCGCGCCAAGGCTGCCAAGGCGATCGAGCGGGTCGGTCTGCCGCCTGGCGTACTTCAGCGACTCCCGCACGAGCTATCGGGTGGCCAGCGTCAGCGCGTGGGCCTCGCCAGGGCACTGGTACTGGAACCTCAACTGCTCATCGCGGACGAGCCCGTTTCCGCCCTCGACGTGTCCGTCCGAGCCGGCATTCTCAATCTCCTCGCGGACCTGCAGCGGTCGATGGGGTTCTCGTGCCTGTTCATCACCCATGACCTGTCGGTGGCCGAGTTTCTCTGCGACCGGGTGGCAGTGCTGTATCTGGGCGAGATCGTCGAGGTAGGTACGCGGGACGAACTGTTTGCTGATCCGCGCCACCCCTACACTCAGTCGCTGCTGGCGGCCGCGCCGCTGCCGGATCCGGTTCGGCAGCGCGGGCGTGCCGGGGCGCGCCTGAGTGGTGAGCCAGCCAGCAACGTCACGCCCCCGCCAGGCTGTGGCCTGAACCCCCGCTGCCCGCTGGCCGACGACCGCTGCGTTGCCGAGGCGCCGGCTTTCACGGTCGTGTCGGCCTTCGGGCACATGACCAGATGTCACCGCGTGCAGGAGCAGCAGTCGGGGCAGTAGCTAGCCGGAACCGGGCGGCAAAATGCCTGCCATACTGCCGTCATGGATGCTGACGCCGGCCCGGATGCTGACGCCGGCCCGGATGCCGACGGCGGCCCGGATGCCGGCAATCTGGATCGCCTGCGTGGCCTGTGTGCAGACCTGGCCGGGGCCGTGGGTGACGGCCAGTTGCTCGCCTGGGCTGATGCGAGCGTTCCCGCGGCCGTGCCGGATGTGGTATTCGGCGCGGTGAGCGATGCCGGCCTGCTGGCCGACAGTGACCCGATGGGACGCACTCTGCCCCGTTCGCCGCGACGCTGGCAGAAAGTCAGCGTTCCCGCCGATGCAGACGAGCTGTGGAGCCGGCTCTGGGAGATTGACGAGCCGACCGCGATCGAACTGCTGATCAGCCTGGAAGCCAGCGGTGCCGGGGACCGCTCGCGCCGCGCTCGCCGGCTGCGGCGCTACCAGGACGAGCCACGGGACATCTTCGCGGAGCTGGCCAGCCTGACCGGACCGGGCACTCGCTGGTGGACGAACACCGATCTCACCACGTGGAATCCGGTCACCCAGCACACGTTCGACGCCATGGTCGTCGGCGCGGGTAACGGCATCGTCGTCACGCTGATCGCGTTCGAAGGCGGCTGATCCTGCGTGTCACCGGCCCGCGGGTTCGAGTTCTCCGGTTCAGAGATGCGACGGCGCCGGGCGGAGTTCGGCCGGGAAATGGATCGCAGCGGGGTGTCGTATGCCCTGGCTTACGGCGCGAACCGGTCCGGCAGTGCCGTCTCCTGGCTGACCGGATGGCCGGTGACCCGAGAGGCGCTCCTGGTCGTGGGGCCGGCGCCGGACGACGACGTGCTCCTCGTCTCCTACTTCAATCACGTGCCGCAGGCGCGCCGCGTTTCCGTGGTTCCCGCGGCATGGACGGGTGCGGGCGCCGTCGCGACAGCGCTGGACACGATCGCCAGCCGGGGCCGTGTGCCGGACCGGATCGGGCTGGTCGGGGCGCTGCCGTTCGATCAGTACCGGCTGCTGACCGAGCGGGTTCCCGCGGTAGCGGACATGAACCCCGCCTACACGCGGCTGCGCCTGGTGAAATCGGCCGAGGAACTAGCGGCCATGCAGCGCGGGGCCGAGCTCACCGACGTCGCCATCGGCGCGCTCGCGGATGCGCTGCGCCCCGGCGCGACCGATCACGAGGTGCTGGCCGGCACCGAGCGCGCCTACGTCAGCCGCGGCGGCCTGCACCAGATCCACTACCTCGGCATCACCGCGATGGACGACCCGGTCGTGAGCGTGCCGGCTCAGTGGCCGACCGGGTGCGTGATCCGGCACGGCGACATCATCACCTGCGAGATCAGCGTCGGGGCAGCTCCGGACTACGCCGGGCAGGTACTTCGCACCTTCACCGTGGGGGCGCCAGCGACCCCCTTGTTCGCCGAGCTGCACTCCATCGCCGCCGCCGCTTTCGAAGCCGTCGCAGCCAGGCTGACACCCGGTACTCTCGCCCGGGACCTGGCCGATGCCGCCGCAGCGGTCATCGAGCCTGCAGGATTCACCACGATCGATGACGTGGTGCACGGTTACGGCGGTGGCTACCTGCCGCCGGTGGTGCCCGCGCCGGGCCGTCCGCTACCGGCTCCCGACCTGGTCCTCGCGGCCGGCATGACGCTGGTCGTCCAGCCGAACGTCGTCACCCGCGATGGCCGGGCCGGCGTGCAGACCGGCGAATTGCTCCTGGTGACCGAAGACGGACCGCAGCGCCTGCACGCCTTCCCGCACGGCCTGCAGCAGGCCGGATGAATCGCGCCATGGCCGCACCGCGCCGGCTGGCGGCACCCGGCGCTGCCGATCGCCGGGTCGGTGGCGCTACGACGGCCAGTCCGCCAGCCCCGACTCAGCACTGAAGACGGCCGGTATGCCGCCGGTGTGCCAGAACACCAGCGGGCCGGCGAACTGCTCCGCACACACCGCGTGCAACGCCTTAGCGCTGTAGACGGGGTCGGTGATGATCCCCTCGGTGGCAGCGAGCAGCCGCAGCGCGCGGTTGCCGCCGGCCGAGGGAATCGAGTATCCCGCGCCCAGATAACCGTCCAGTACCCTGGGCCGGTCCGTCGGCTCGGGAACGCCCAGCAGCCTGGCTGTCTGGCCGGCGAGCCGGCCGACCTCGCCGGCCAGCGAGCCGGTTATCTTCGCGACGTCGACTCCGACGATCGCGACATCGGCGTCTGCGTGCATCTGGCGACCCACTTCCAGGCCGGCCTGGGTGCCCGCGGAGGCTGATGCGTGCACGATCGCGGCGGGCCGCAACCCTTCCGCCCGGCACTGCTCGCGCAGTTCGGCATAGGCCGCCGCGAACGCGGCAGCTCCCAGCGGGACACTGCCGCCGGTCGGCATCAGGTACGGATGAGCGCCGCGGCTGGCAGCCTCGGCGGCGACGTCGCCGGCCGCCCGCTCGAGCCCGGTCCACTCGGTCGTGCCTGCGAAGTGCAGCCGCGCGCCGAAGATGACGTCGAGCACCAGGCTGCCCTCCGGCTCGGCGGGGCGCGGGCCGCCAAGGATGAGGTCGCAGTCCATCCCGAGCATGGCCGCGACGGCGGCGACCGTCCGGGCGTGGTTCGATTGCGGGGCGCCGACGGTGACCAGCGTGTCTGCGCCATGACGGCGGGCGTCGGCGGCCAGCAGCTCGAGCTTACGGAGCTTGTTGCCGCCCAGCGCCACGCCGTTCAGGTCATCGCGCTTCAGCCAGACTTCCGTGCCGATCGCGGCGGACAGTCGCGGCGCCCGGTGCAGTGGCGTTGGCAGGATGGCGAGCTTCTCGCGGGTATCCATCAGCTGACCGAGAACGCCCGCGTCCCCGCCCAGCGGGCCGGCGTACCGGTGCGACCAGGTCACTGGCATCGTCCCTTCTGCGGATCTGGCGGCTTCCGCCGGCGGGCGCGCTCACGCCGCTGCCTACGCTGCCGCCACCGGCGATCGGATTAGAACGCTAGCTATCGGATCCGATCGGTACCTATACTTTTAGATCGTGGACCTAACAGACCCGACCAGCGCCGTCACAGCCACTCTAGATGGCCCGGTTCTGGCTGTTCTGGCCAGCGCCGGGAAGCCTCTGACCGCTGGTGAGGTGACCGCCCAGATGCCGCGCGGATCTGAGGTCGGTGTCCGGCGCAGCCTCGCCCGCTTGGTCGAGCAGGGGATTGTCCAGGCTACCGAAATGGGCCGCAACAGAGTCCACGAGCTGAACCGTGATCATGTTGCGGCGCCGGTTGCCGTTCTGCTGGCTGGGCTGCGTCTGGAATTGTGGAAGCGTCTGCGGGGGAGCCTGGCAGCGTGGAAGCCGCGCCCCTTGTATGCCTGCGCTTTCGGGTCGGCCGCGCGAGGCGACGGCGACTCGCAGAGCGACATCGACCTACTGCTTGTTCACGCGCCTTTTCCCGGCGACTCCGACCCACGGAGGAGGTCTTCTGCACTCGGCCGCCAGCTCGCCGGAGCCGCCGCGGAGTTCCTGACGGTACAGCTCACCGAAAGAGAAGTCGCGCGGTGGCGCGGGCAGGTCGATGAGCTGCATCACCGGATCCGATCGTGGACGGGCAACCCGCTGCAGGCCGTGCAGATGTCGAGCTATGAGTGGACAGACCACAAGCGGCGCCGCTCCTCGCTATACCTTGAAATCTCACGCGACGCGATACAGGTCGCTGGGGAGACGAGCGAACCACTAGCGACGTTCCTGAAGGCGTCAGGTTAGCTGTGCCAAGGCCCGCTCGCACGGTGCCGTGCAGCGCTGCGGATGCCCGCGGTCGTCTAAGGACCGCAGGGGCTTACCTTGAGGTTGCCCGGCAGGTTCTTGAGGAACCCTCGCGCGGTGAGTATCTCACTGTCGCGGCCGGCCTGGCCGTGCTGGCTGGCATCGCCGCGTCTGACGCAATCTGCGGCACCCGTCTGCGGTGCATCCACCGTGGTGACGACCACACTGGTGCACAGGACCTGCTTCGCCAGGCCACCCAGGATGGCAGCAAACTGGCTACCCAACTCGGACGCTTGCTGAGCCTCAAGGATGCGGCGCACTACGGCGTGCAAGTCGTCTCCTCGCGTAACGCTACCGACGCCACGAAATGGGCGGCACACCTGGTTGACCGCGCACGGGAGGAAACGGAACGCTGAGCCTCGACCGGCAGCGGTTGCTGCTGGCCGGCGAGGGACGTTGCGCCATGGCACGGTGCCGCTAATCCGCCTCCGCGGCAGCGATCAGCTCCAGGATCCGGGCCGGAGGCAGGTGCTGCTCGCAGATGCGCACGCCGAACGGCGAGAGCGCGTCCTCGATGGCGTTGACTATCGTCGGCGGCGCGACGATCATGCCGCCCTCGCCTACGCCGCGGAAGTTGACGTCAGCGTCGAGCGGCACGGTCTGCAGGTGCTCGATCTCGATCCGGGGCACGTCACAGGCGGTCGGCAGCAGGTAGTCCATGAACGTGGCTGACTGAAAGTTGCCGTCGGAGTCGTAGGCCGATCGCTCGAGCAGCACGGCGCCGATGCCCTGCGCGACGCCGCCCCGGATCTGTCCCTCGACGACGGCGGGGTTGATGAGCGCGCCGCAATCCTCGACGGCGACGTACCGCTCGACCGTCACGATGCCGGTCTCGACATCGACCTCGACCACGGCGCAATGGCTACCGCCCGACCAGCCGCCCTCGCCGCCATCGAACATGGCCTCGACCTCCAGGCGGGCGTCCACGTCGGCGCCGAACTCGCCCGACGCCGCCTGCCGCGCGATCTCGCTCACCGCGACGGCACTCGCCGGGTCACCGCGCACCCAGACATTGCCGTCGGTGATCTGCAGGTCCCTGGCGCTCACCTCCATCAGATGCGATGCGAAGTCGAGCACTTTCGCCTTGAGCCGCCGCGCCCCGTGCAGCGTCACGCCGCCGGTCATGGTGGCCGACCGGCTGCCGCCGGTCAGCCCGAACGGGACGACGTCGGTGTCGCCGACGACGACCCGCACCTGCTCGAACGGCACGCCGAACTCATCGGCGGCGACCTGGGCAAGGGTTGTCTGATGACTCTGGCCGTGCGGCATCTGGCCGGTGAACAGCACCACGATGCCGTCCTCGTCGAGCCGGAGGCGCATGGACTCGCTGCCCATCGGGCCGCTCGACCCCTCGGGCGAGCGCGGGCCAGGCGCGGCCTCGATGAAGGTCGCCACCCCGATGCCGAGGTACCGGCCCTCCGCTCGTGCCTGCGCCTGCCGGCGCCGGAACGCGGGAATGTCCGCAAGCGCCGCGACCCGCTCCAGGGACTCCCGCGTGGTGACCCCGGCCAGGGGCCGCCCGGTCAGCATGACGGCCGGCGGATCGGTGCGCGGGGCGGCGTTCCGCAGCCGGATCTCCAGCGGGTCAAGGCCGAGATCCTTCGCGATCAGGTCGAGCACGCGTTCCCGCACGAACGTCTCGGACGCCCACGGCCCGCGGTAGGCGACGTACGGTGCCTTGTTGGTGGTGACTCCGACCGACTCGAAGCCCAGCGCCGCGAGCTTGTACGGACCGGGCAGCATCGCTTCGATGATTGCCGGGACCATCCCGCCCATGCCCGGGTAGGAGCCGGTATCGATGACCATCGTCACATCCAGTCCGAGCAGGTCGCCGTCGTTGCTGACGGCAGCCCGGACCTCGAAGCTCTCCTCGCGCG
Organism: Actinomycetota bacterium; assembly: GCA_027314515.1. GTDB lineage: Bacteria > Actinomycetota > Actinomycetes > Streptosporangiales > Streptosporangiaceae > JAJYUU01. Next base: position 17,944 of record DAHVAR010000037.1, on the reverse strand, counting down.
CCTGGCCCGAAGCGGTGAGGTTCTCACTGCGGTCCTCGACCCACTTCACCGGCCGGCCAAGAGCGCGCGAGGCCGCCGCGGCGGCAAGCTCTTCCCTTGAGGCCCCGATCTTCAGGCCGAATGACCCGCCGATGTCGCCAGCCAGGACGCGTACCTTGTCCGGCGCCATGCCGAGGCGCATGGTGAGGGCAATCTTGCTGACGTGGACGCTCTGCGTTGCCGCGTGCATCGTCAGGACGCCCAGCGCGGGGTCGTAGCTCGCGACGCAGCCACGACCCTCCATCGGCACGTTCTGATGGCGGTGCACGTCGATGCGGAAGTCGTAAACCCGGTCCGCGCCCGCGAACGTGGCGGCGACGTCGCCGAACTCGTTCCGCGACCGGGAACGGGCGATATTGTCACCCAGATTGGCGAACAACGGCGGGCTGCCCGGATCGAGCGCGAAGGCTGCGCTCGCGACCGGAGGCAGCTCGTCATACTCGACCTCGACCAGTTCGCAGCCGTCTTCCGCCAGGTAGCGGCTCTCGGCGATGACGACTGCCAACGGATCGCCGGCGAACCGCACCTTGTCGGTCGCGAGCAGGGTGAATTCCGGCGTCGGGCCCGCCGCGCCCATCAGGGCCGAAAGCGCATCGGGCCCTGGGACCGTCATCGCTTCCAGGTCCGCTCCGGTGAACGCCGCAACGACTCCCGGCAGCGCCCTGGCGGCCGAGATATCGACCGACAGCACGCGGGCGTGCGGCAGCGGTGAGCGCACGAACGCGGCGTGCAGCATTCCCGGCAGCTTGATGTCGTCGACATAGCGGCCCCTGCCGGTCAGGATGCGCGGGTCCTCCGAGCGCCTGATGCTCGCGCCGGTGTAGCGCTCGGCCGCAATCTGAGCCATCGTCGCTCCCTCGCTTAGCCTTCGCTGATGCCTTCGCTGATGCCTGCCCTGCTGCGCTGTACAGCCAGCAGGACGCCATCGATGATGCTCTGGTAACCGGTACACCGGCAGATGTTGCCGGACAGCGCGGCACGGATCTGCTGCTCGTCGGCGTCCGGGTGGGCGCCGAGGAACGCGGCGGCCTGCACGATGAACCCCGGCGTGCAGAATCCGCACTGGAAGCTATGCGAATCCCACATCGCTTGCTGGAGAGTGCCCAGGGCGCCGTCCGGCGCCAGGCCCTCAATCGTCGTTACCTCGCTGCCGGCGGCCTGCACCGCGAGCATCAGGCATGAGCGCACCGCCCGGCCGTCGACGATGACCGTGCACGCGCCGCAGACGCCGTGCTCGCAGCCGACGTGCGTGCCGGTGAGGTCGAGGTCATCGCGCAGGAAGTCGGCCAGCGTCTTGCGCGCCTCCACCGATCCGGTGCGCGTGGCACCGTTCACTGTCACGGTGATGTCCGTCATCGGTCACTGCCTCTCGCCGGCGTTGCGCGCGGCTGCCTGCAAACCACGACGTACCAGCGTGGCCGCAATCTTCTTCCGGTACTCCGACGACCCGTGCAGGTCGGCAGGCGGATCGAGGCCGGCGGTCGCCAGGCGGGCCGCTTCCTCGAACAGGCCAGCCGACGGCCGCTGGCCGACCAGCAAGGCCTCCGCCTCGGCTGCCCGGACGGGCACATCGGCAAGGCCGGCGAAGGCCAGCCGGGCATCGCCGATCACGCCATCATCAAGCGTCAGCGACGCAGCAAGGCCGACGATGGCGAAGTCCCCATGGCGCCGGGCAATCTCCTGGAACGCAACGCCCGTTCCCGGCGCGGCGGCCGGGAAGCGCATCTCGACGAGGATCTCGTCGGACCGGCGTGACGTCGTCAGGTAGCCCTCGAACCACTGTGCCGCCGGGATGACCCGATCGCCCGACTGGCTGCGAACCACGAACTCCGCGTCAAGGGCGCGGGCGACGGCCGGCAACTCGGCCGCCGGGTCGGCATGCGCCAGGCTGCCGCCGATCGTGCCGCGGCTGCGGATCGCCTCATGACCGATCAACGGCAGCGCCGCGGCCAGCAACGGCACGGCATCGGCGACCGTGGCGGACTCCTCGGCGGCGAACTCGCGCGTCAGCGCTCCGATCGTCACCAAGCCATCCGTCACCGACACCCCGGACAGCTCGCTGAGGCCATTGATGTCGATCAGCACGGCGGGGCGGGCCAGCCGCAGCGCCAGCAGCGGGATCAGGCTCTGACCGCCGGCCAGCACGCTCGCCTGGTCCTCGTGCGCTGCCAGCAATTCGACAACTTCGGCGACGGTCGCCGGCGCCTCGTAGTCAAAGCACGGCAGCTTCATCGGCACGGCCTTTCCACGCGTCGCGGTTCACGCGGCCGCTCTGACTCTAGCGAAGTTCCGGACATCGGGTGGGGCCCAGGTCGGCAGAGCGGCAGAGCGGCTAAGGGGCGCATCGAGAGCGCGCCGCGGGTTGCCTGCGCCGCCGGGAGTCCGATAAGACGGGCATCAGGGGCTAATCAGGCCTGCGGCCGTGCACCATGGAAAGGGCGCCGAATCGATGTTGCTGGGTGACTTGCGCGAGTACGTGACCATCCCGAGAGTGACGGCGCTGCGGCTGGCGCCTGACGGGTCGTGGCTGGCGGTGGTGGTGCAGACCGTGGGCGGCGAGCCGCCGAAGTACGTCTCCAGCATTCTGGCGGATCGACACGGCGGGGGATCGCGAGCCCGTCCGGCTCACCCGCGGCGCTGACGGCGAGGCGAGCCCGGAGTTCCTGCCCGACGGGTCGCTGCTGTTCGCCTCCAAGCGCCCTGACCCCGGGGCGGGCAAGGACGAGGCGAATGCGAGCAAGGACAAGCCGGCCGTCTGGCTGCTGCCAGCCGCGGGCGGCGAGGCCTACCGGATCGCGGCGCCTGGCGGCGGGGTCACGGGGCTCGCCACCGCGACCGGGGAGCGGGCCTTCGTCTACGCCGCGGCGGTCTTCCCGGGCGCCAGCGACAACGGGCAGGACGCCGCCCGCAGGAAAGCCCGGGCTGACGCCGGGGTGAATGCGATCCTGCACGAGCCCGGCAGCAGGCTGCGTTACTGGGATCACGATCTGGGCCCGGAGTCGGTGCACCTGCTGGTGCCGGCCGACTCGCCCGGCGACCTTACCCCCGATCCCGGCCGGGCGCTGGATGAGCAAAAGTTCGAGATGGCTCCGGACGGCTCGGCCGTCGTGACCGGCTGGCAGGTTACCGAGCGGGACGGCCAGTTCCGGACCGAGGTCGTGGTCATCGACGCCCGCACCGGGCAGCGGCAAACCCTGCTCAGTGCGTCCGGTGCCGACTTCGCCAGCCCGCGGATCTCGCCGGACGGCACGCTGGTGCTGGCTAGCCGTGATGAGCATGACAGCTACGACCAGCCGGGAGATGTCACGCTGGTGGTCGCGGCGCTGCCCGCGGCGGGCGGGCAGGCCGTCGGCCCGGCAAGCTTCCGCGACCTGCTCGCCGGTTTCGACCGCCGCCCGCTGGAGGCAGCCTGGGCGCCCGACAGTCGCTCGATTTGCTTCACCGCCGATGACAACGGCCGCTGCCCGCTGTACCGGGTCGGCGCTGACGGCGGCCGGCCGGTCAGGCTGACCGACGACAACGCCGCGTACGGCAACCTTTGCCCTGCTCCGGACGGCAGCTGCCTGTACGCGCTTCGGTCCGCCGTCGACGCGCCGCCCGCGCCCGTGCGCATCCCGCTCGGTGCCGGGCCGGGCCGGGTGGAGCCGTTGCGGAGTCCCGGCGGAGAGGTTTCCCTGCCCGGAACCCTGACCGAGGTCTCGACGACCGTGGCGGACGGGACCCGGATCCGGGGGTGGCTGGTGCTGCCGGAGGGCGCCAGCGCCGACAGCCCTGCGCCGTTGCTGCTGTGGGTGCACGGCGGCCCGGTGGCGAGCTGGAACTCCTGGTCCTGGCGCTGGAACCCGTGGCTGATGGCCGCGCGCGGCTACGCCGTGCTACTGCCGGACCCGGCACTGTCGACCGGTTACGGCCACCGGATGATCGCCCGCGGCTGGGACGAGTGGGGCGGCAACCCGTACATCGACGTCATGGCCATCACCGACGCCGTGGTGGAGCGTCCGGACATCGACGCTGCGCGGACGGCGATGATGGGCGGTTCGTACGGCGGCTACCTGGCCAACTGGATAGCCGGGCACACCGATCGGTTCAACGCGATAGTCAGCCACGCCGGGCTCTGGGCACTGGACCAGATGTTCGGCACAACGGACGGGCCGCCGTTCTGGCGTCGGCACTTCGGTGATCCGCGCAGTCAGCCGGACCGATACCTGGCTAGCTCCCCGCACCTGCACGCAGCCAAGATCGTCACGCCGATGCTGGTCATCCACGGCGACAAGGACTACCGGGTCCCGGTGGGCGAGGCCCTCCGGTTGTGGTGGGACCTGGTGTTCCAGTCCGTCCCCGCCCGGTTCCTGTACTTCCCGGACGAGAATCACTGGATCCTCAAGCCCGGCGACGTCCAGGTCTGGTACTCGACCGTGCTGGCGTTCCTCGCCGAGCATGTGCTCGGCGAGCCGTGGCAGCGGCCCGAACTGCTCTAGCCCCCCTGCCGTGGACGAAGTTTCGGGTTAGATCAAGTCTTCGTGGTGCCGCGGGCGTGTTCTCGGCGGCGGGAGCGAGCGGCCGACTCACTCCCTGCCGGCTTGCCGGGGTTGCCGGGGCGATTTGCCGGTTACGTCCCCGGCAAACCAGCAGGGAGTCGCGAGGGGCCGCGGATGGGTCGTCGGCCAGAACCGGCACAGCCAGGGGCCGCCCCCTCAAGCCGGGACCTCCTCGCTGCGCCGCGCCCGGTGACCACCTAGTCGCGGCGCAGCCGCGAGCTTCGGCAGTACGAGGGTCGCTCGCTGCAGCTAGCGATGGTCGCGTGCCGTGAAGCCGCTGGTAGCCAGGAAGACAGCGATGCCCTGGGACATCCGCGGTGCGGGGATGTCCCAGGGCATTGTCACCGCCGGCGGGCCGGTGCTGCGGCCCGGTGAGCATAAGCCGCCCAGCTCGGCGAAGACCTGCTGTGCCACCGACGGCCTTACGTCGGAGTAGAGCACCGCTGGCTTCTCGAAGTTCGCGGAGAAGAAGTCGGCAGCCGAGACCGGGTCGGTGATGGCGTTGAGTTGCGTCACCAGCGACTGCCCGATCTCTGAGGAGTTGTAGTAGAGCAGGTCGGCAAGCTGGGTCATCATGTCCTGCGCCGGGTTCCCGGTAATGATGTTCGCATTGGGGGCAGCAGAGCTGAGCGGAGTCCAGCCGATCAGGCCGCCGCCGCCGGACCCGACCGACTCGGGGTTGCCTCCGGATTCGCCGGCCACGCACCCGGCGACGCCAGCGGCTGCCGCCTTTGAGTAGCCGTTCTCTACCAGGTACTGGGCAATGGCCAGCAAGTAGTTGCCGGCGGCGATGTCCTTCCGGACGGCCGCTTTCAGGCTGACTGAACCGCTGCCTGACGACGAATTCGACGGCGCCGCGCTCGTGCTGGGCGACGGCAGCGGTGTGGCCGCTGGCTCCTTAGGCGTCCTTGCCAGCCGGCGTGCTGCCCTTGCCCTGGCCGGCTGGTGGTGCCCGGCGGTGGTCTTGCTGCCGCTCTTGGCACTCTTGGCACTCTTGACACTCTTGGCACTCTTGGCACTCGTGCCGCTCTTGCCGCTAGCCGACTCCGTGGTCAGCGCCGTGCCAGAGCCGTCCGCAACCAGGCCTCCCGGCGGCAGGGCGTGCTGGTGATAGGCGGCCACGCTGCTGGCCACAGGATCCGGTTGCTGCGGCTGGATCTGGTAGACCGCGAATGCGCCCGCCAGCGCCACGAGCGGGACGGTCGCTCCGAGGATCGTGATGATCCGGTGAACTCTGAACGGGGCGCGATGCCGCCCTGTCACTGTTGCCGTTGTGCTCTTCCGATGAGGGAAAGCGACTGACCTCACTACCTGCCTTACGCCGGTACTTCGCCGGGCTACGCAGCAGTCGCGGGGACTGCCTCTCGCCTGGCCTGACTCTTCTGACCTGGGAAATCTTGGCAGTCCAGAGTGCGCTAGTCTGGCGAAAGAGTGCAAATAGCCCAGGATGGCTAGGCGATTAATAAACCGGCCACAGGGCTTGAAAACACCTGTGGATAAAGAGAATCCGGCACTCGGCCGTACCCGTGGTGCGGGCGAAACCTAGCCCTGAAACCACCCGAAATGACTAGTCGGATTCTGGCCCGCCAGATGCCCGGTGGGAGTCACGCCGGGGAAGCCGGCTCAGCAGCGGCCGAGGCTGGCCGCGGGCGGAATCCCGGCCCGGCGCAGGTGGCGGACACCGCGGAAGGTCAGGGTGAGCGGGGGCAGGGTCGTGATCGCCCATGCCATCGCGTCCTCCTCGGCCATGGCGAACACGGGCCGCTCGGCCTGCGCGGCGAGCCGTGCCGACGTCGACGCTATAGCCTGTGCCGAGACGCCTAGTGCTCCGACGATCAGGGCTATCGACGTCCAGACCTTGCTAGCTCCGCCGAGATAGCGCGCTGCGAGGAACAGCGTGCCGGCCAGGGCGACGGCAACGCACAGCAGGCCGAGCCAGTAGTGCCGCAGGATGCCGCGGATGATCGCGGCCGAGCGGCCCAGCGCTGCCTCGCCCGCTGCCACGTAGCCCGCCGGAGTAAGCAGCCCCGAGGTGGTCAGCTCGCCGATCAGCAGCATGAGCCAGATATCGCCCTGCTGGCGCAGGTATGCGCACATGCTCGTCGCCATCGGCGCTCGCCGGTCTTCGGGCGGCAGCAGCGGCAGGCCGAGCAGCCTGTTCCGCGCCTTGCGGGCTCGGCCGGTGCCGACGGTCACCGTGGCAAGATCGCTCCACCGGCCGAGCGACCCGGCCACCACCGCAGCCGTCAGCGGCGGAAACTCGGGCGCAAGCGTAGCCAGCCACTCACGGAGTGTGGCGATGCGGCCGCGGGCTAGCTGCCCGGCCAGGTCGTCGGCAGCGCCACCCCGCGGGTTGGCCGTGTCACGCAACGACCGGCCCAGCTGGTAAGCCAGCTGTATCTCGGGTCGCACGGCGGTGAGCGCCGTCAGGATGTCGAGATTCAGCGCCTGCAGTTTCGCTTGCCGCAATTGCGGCTGCCGGCGATAGTCCCCGACCGGGATCTCGGCCAGCCTCGCCGGTCCGGCGAAATCCGGCAGGAGGGCGGCTAGCAGGCTGCCCAGGCGAGCTAGCTCAAGCGTCCGGCGCTCGGCCGGCCCGAGCTCGCTGACGGTCGGCAGCTCTGCCAGCGGGTCCGCGGGAGCGCCGCCGATGGTCCCGTACAGCACGGCCATGGTCCATCCGGCGTAGAGCGCCAGCTGGGCGGGCCTGAGCTGCAGTCCGTGCCCGGCCGCGGGTGCCGCTGCGCCGTCCTGGGTCTCAGCGGCGGCCGGCGTGTCGCGCGCTTCGCTCTCATCGGCCATCCCGGCTCGTCCCTGCCCGCCCTTTTCGGGGTTATCAGTACCCTTTCGTACAAGACGAATCACAGCACTAACTGGCGCCATTGTCACGCCATTGCCGGGCCGGGCCTGGCCTGGCGACGGGCTGGGACTGGTTAGGGTCTGGGCCTGGTTAGGGGCTGGGACTGGTTAGCGGTGGCCGCGCCGGGAAACCGGCGGACTGCCGGAGCGCGCCGGGGGAGGCGCACGCCGGTGGCCGCCTAGGTCGCGGTGGGCTGGCCCGACCATCCGGCCGGGGCCGGCGGTACGCCGGGCGGCAGATCTGGCCTGGCCGGCGGAGTCGTGCCGTGCTGCCGGACCGCGGCGCGCCGCCAGGAAACCTCGAACAGCGCTCCGCCCAGCGCAGAGTCGCCGATCTGCCACTGACCATCGGTCGAGGAGACGATCGAGTCGGCGATCGCGAGGCCGAGCCCGGCACTGCCGCCCTGCTCGGTAGACCTATGGAACCGGTCGAACAGCCGGGCTCGCAGCTCAGGGTCGATGCCGGGCCCGGTGTCCTCGACGGTCAGCGTCACCCTGCCGCCGCGGTGCCCGACACTGATCCGGACCGTCCCGCCCGGGCCGGCGAACCGGCAGGCGTTGTCGGTCAGCACGCCGGCCAGCCGGTCAATCCACTCTGGCGGCGCGCTGATCCAGGCCGGGGCCTCGGCCGGCGTCACCACCTCGATGGAGAACTCCCTGGTAGTGCCGAGGACACGGAACCGGTCTGCGCACTGGACCGCGATGGTCGTGACATCGAGTGGCTCATTGCCCGGCTGTGGTGGCGCCGAGTCGAACCGGGCCAGCCAGAGCAGGTCTTCGACAATCTTCCGAAGCCGGGCGCTCTCGCCCTCGATCCGGCTCAGCGCGGCACGGTAGTCGGCTGCCTCGCGAGGCGCGCTGAGTGCGATGCTCGTTTCCGCGCTGATCACGCTCAGCGGTGTCCGCAGCTCATGCGAGGCGTCGGCGGTGAACTCGAGCTGACGCCTGCGTGACTGCTCCACCGGCAGGAGCGCGCGCAATCCGATGGTGAGCGCGCCGGCGAACATGGCCAGGAGCAGGACCGGAGCCGCCAGCGTTTCACCGTCCCTGATGAGCGCGGTCAGGTGATCCACGCTCTGCAGGCTCTGGCCCGCGATCAGCTGGCCGCCGTTGCCAAAGCCTCCGATCAGCCGGAACGGCCCTCCGGCGAGCTGGATGGTTACCTCCTCGCCGGGGCGCAGGCGCATGCTGCGCGGTAGCACCGGGGCGCCGAAGTCGGCCAGCGCGACCGTGCCGGACGGCTGTACCTTCCATAGGTAGACCGGAGTGGCATCGATGTCGTCCTCGTCGGGAGCAAGCGGCCCGGCCTCGTGGACATCGGCCAGCCGCTCCGCCAGCCTGGCATCGACCGACTCGGTGAGCCGGCTGGTGACCGCCTGGTCAAGTACGGTCACGCAGGCCGCGTAAACAACGCCGACAAGCAGGCTCGCGGCTGCTGCGACCCTCGCCGCGTGAGCAATTTCCGGCGGCAGCAAGCCGCGCAGCCGCATCGGCTACTGCTCCACGAGGCGGTAGCCGATTCCTCGAACCGTCTCGATCCTGACCATCCCGCCGGCCAGCTTCGCTCGCAAGCGCGCCAGGTGCACGTCGATGGTGTTCGATCCCATCGCGTCTGCCTCGTCGTCCCACACGTTCATCGCAATGGACCTGCGCGCCACGACCGCCGGCGACCTGCGTACCAGCAGCTCCAGGATGCCGAACTCGGTGGCTGTGAGCACCGGCTGGCTGTCGCCGACGCGCACCTCGTGGGTGGCGGGGTCGAAGCGCAGGTCACCAACGGTGAGCTCGGGCTGCTGGACGGCCGGCGGGCGGCGCAGCAGCGCGCGCATGCGCGCCAGCAGTTCGGCGAAGTCGAACGGCTTGACCAGGTAGTCGTCGGCCCCCTGGTCGAGCCCGGCAACCCGGTCAGCGTGCGCATCGCGCGCCGTCAGCATCAGCACCGGGGCGGACTGCTTGTGCTGTCGCATCCAGCGCACCACCTCCAGCCCGGACATACCGGGCATCCGCCAGTCGAGCAGGACGAGTTCGTAGCTGTAGGTGCGCAGGTACCGGACAGCCTCCTGGCCGTCCCGCACGGCGTCGACCACGTAGTCGTTCTCTCGCAAGCCGCGCGCCAGCACCTCGCGCAGCCCGCCGTCGTCCTCCGCTACCAGCACCCGCATGGTCTCTCCAGCCGTACCCGCCGCCCTGGCTACCTCTGCAGCCGACGCCACCAGCGCCGCGGCACCACGCGCATGAGGATAGCTACCGGGCGGAGTGAACCCGGCACCCAGATCAAGCGCGCCCGCCCGGCCAATCCGGCGGCAACTGCCACACCGACCTGCTCGGGCGTCGTGGCCAGCGGGGCAGGCTCCATGCCCGCGGTCATCCGGCCGACGACGAAGCCTGGCCTGACCAGGAGCACGCGGACGCCTGATCCGTCCAGCGAGTCCGCCAGGCCGCGACCGAACGCGTCCAGGCCAGCTTTCGCCGCGCCATAGACGAAGTTCGCCTTGCGCGGCCGGATCGCTGCCACCGAGGACAGGATGACGATCGTCCCCTGCCCGGCGGCACGCAGCCGCGCGGTCAGCGCCAGCAATGCTGTCACGTGGCTTGTGAAGTTGGTCTCGATGAGCACGGCAGCATCGCCCGGATTCTCGTCCAGGCGGTCCTGCGGCGTGAGCACCCCGGCGGCCGAGATCACCAGGTCGACCGGGCCATCACGGAATGCCGCGGCAGCCAGGGCGGGCCCGCTGCCCGGCTCGGTCGCGTCGTAGCGCAGGACCGTCGCCCGGCAGGGCAGCGTGGCGGCTGCAGCTGTCAGCCGGTCCTCGTCCCGGCCAGCGAGCAGCACCTCGGCGGCCGGGCCGAGCGGCAGCGCGGCAAGGATCGCCAGGCCTATCTCGCTAGTCCCGCCGATCAGCAGCACACGGCCCGGCTGGCGGCCGGTTCCGTCCGCAACGGCCGGCGGCCTGGTGCGGTCTTTCACCTGGGTTCTCAGCACAGGCCGAGCTTACGGCCAACGCCGCACTTGGTGGTCCCGCAGGGGTCAGGCCGGTCCCTGACAGTCGGCTGCTACGGCCGTCACAGCCCGATCGTGAACATGGTCAGCCAGGCCAGTTCGCAGCAGATCATGGTCGGATCTCTCGCTATCAGATCCTCAACCGGGCGGCCGTCGCTGAGCGCGGTGAGCCGGTCGAACCGGAGCAGTGCGGCTGCCAGCGCCAGTGCGCTGGCCAGGTGCCAGCCGCGCATCCAGGCCTGCGGTTCGGCCAGTGCCCACAGCACGTAAGCGACCAGCATGATCGACATGGCCACCCGCTGGCTGGCGCGCAGTAGCCAGGGCCGGTACCAGCGCATCACCGGCCGGTGCGCGGCAGCCTCGGCGCCTAGCACTGCCAACTCGGTGTACCGCTTACCGATCGCCACCATGAGCGCCCCGAGACTGCACACGGCCAGGAACCACGCAGACGGCGGCACGTGCGTGGCAACCGCCCCGGCCAGGGCACGGAGCACGAAGCCGAGAGCAACAACCAGAAGCTCTGCGCCGGGCACGTGCTTAAGGCCGAGGCTGTACAGCAGCGACATGGTGACGTAGGCGCCGATGATGCCGGCCAGCCGCGGCTCGCCGATCGCGAGACTGGCCAGCAGGGCGGTGCTCAGCCCGGCTACCGCGAGGACAACGGCCGCCGACCGCGGCAGCCGGCCGGACGCTATCGGCCGCAGCCGCTTGACCGGATGCAGCCGGTCGCGCTCGGCGTCCATAACGTCGTTGATCAGGTAGACGGCGGCGGAGGCGGCCGTGAAGGCCGCGAAGGCCACCAGCGCGTAACCGAAGCCACCCGCCCGGCCGAGACTCGCGCCGGCCAGCGGTGCGGCGAAGACCAGCAGGTTCTTCGGCCATTGCCGCGGCCTGGTCGCCTGCACTGCTGCCACGACCGCCACGCCGAGCGCGACCGGCCAGGCGACCGAACGGGATGCGGCGGCATCCGGCGACCGGCGCTTGCCGGTCTCCGGTAGACCAGTCGTCATTTTGCGTAGACCGCTGTGAAGTCTCTGCTGGCCGGGGCGTAATAGCGGTAGGGCGGCTGGTACTGGTCGGGCAGCAGGTTGACCGGCCGCGGGTTGGCCCGCTGGGGGTGCAGGTAATACATGTACGACATCCAGTCAGGGTTGATGTCCAGCTGCATGGCCGTCACGGCGCCGGCATGCTGCAGCAGGTCGGCTAGTTCGCGCACGTCGAGTGCCGGGCCGTAAACGTAGATCACCCGGCCGTTCTTGGTAACCCCGATGCCGGAGCGCCAGACATAGTAGCTGCCGCCGAGGGTGGCGCCCCAGCTGGCCTCGACGTTGTAATTCACCGAAGCCGGCACATGCCCGTTCCGCACGATAAGGTGCAGGTTCTGCCGGACGCCCACGACGTTCGAGTTCATCGAGACTGTCTGGTCCCAGTTCCCGATCGCGATCTGCCCGTCGCGGTAGTAAACGACGGAGGCCACCCCGGGCGTCAGCGTTCCCCTCGTCACGCCGTTCAGGTAAAAACCGCCGCCGCAGACAGCGATCTTGAAGCCGCCGTTGAAGGTCGCGAGCAGGCCGCGGCGCGTCCCCGCCGGTATGTAGTCCGGCGTCTTCCAGTTGCCGGGCCCCGGGTCCTCGGCCCCCGGCCTGAGCTGGAAGCTGAGCAGGCTCGGGTTCATCGACACGATGCCGGCCACGTAGGACGAGTAGACCCTGCTCGGCCGCAGGTAGGTGCCGTAGATAGCGGGCACGCCGTTGACGCTGCCAAGGACCCGCCACTGCCCCTCGCCGGGCAGCGCCCGCCCGGCCATCGAGGTGAGCGCGGCCGGCGGCGAGTAGACCGGGTTCGGCTTCGCGCTGTGGTGAGCATGCGGAGTCCCCGGGACCTTCACGCCCGGCCCGGTCAGCGCGAACGACGGCTTGCCGCCGACCTTGGGCGGCGTGTATACAACCCACTCAGCGAGCGTGATCGCTGGCCCGAGGTAATGGTCTCGAGCCCACTCGGCCAGCCGCTCGGCGATCGAGCCGCCGCCGGTCATCGTCAGCGCCTGCCCGACGGACCAGCTCACCGGGACCATGACGACGACCATCGCCGACGCCACCAGGCGCGACCACCGGTGCTGGGGCCAGTGCGGTGCCCAGTTGCGGCGCCGCCGCGATCGTGCCCGGCCATGCCTACGCCGTTGGCTGTCGGCCGGCGGGTAGCCGCCCACGGCTGGCGTGCTGTAGTGCGACCCGGACGTCATCGATCTCGGCACTCGGCGACCCCAATCACGGTGTGTGCTGCCGCCGGGGCGCTCGTTGCCGCCGGGGCTTGTCCGGCGACAGGTCTACCCGCGCAACATGAAGACCTCATGACGCCGCCATCCCCGCTGTGGCAGTGCGGCCGGAAGGCAGTCCCGGTCGCCGCAGCAGACTTGTCAGGCCCCAGTTTATGACGCAACCGGCTCCCAGTCCGGGTTTAGCGACGTTCGGCCGGGCCGAAATGTCTTGCTGCCGCGCTGTCGGGCGGCGAGCTGAGTGCGCTACCCTACCCGGCGGGATCATGCCAGACCTCGCCGCCGGGAACGAGGGCGCCCGCCTGCGCCGGCCCCCAGCCGCCGCGGGCATAGCGGTGCACAGGGACGACGTCGCCGAGTACTGGCTGAACCACGCGCCAGGCGGCCTCGACGGTGTCCTGCCGGGCGAACAGGTACCGGTCGCCGTTCAGTGCCGCGCCTATCAGCCGGTCGTACGGGCGCATTACCTGTTCCGCGGCCTGACCGCAGTACGCGAGTTCGCGGGGCTCCGGGGTGAGTCCGGGCCCCGGTCGCTTGCCCACGACCGTGAGGCCAACCTGGTCGTCGGGATAGATGCGCACCCGCAGCTGGCTGGCACCCGCCTCGGCGCCGAGGCCGAACACGTCGTGCGGCGGCCGGCGGAACCGGAATACCACCTCGGTCGCTGTCACTGGCAGGCACTTGCCGACCCGGATCAGGATCGGGACGTCAGCCCAGCGCCAGGACTGCGCGGTCAGCCGGACCGCGGCGTAGGTCTCGGTCGTGCTGCCCGCCGCGACCCCCGGTACGTCGAGATAGCCTTCGTACTGGCCACGGACGGTTGCCTGCGGCGATAGCGGCTCGAGCGCGCCGATAATCTGCGACTTGACGTCGCGCCAGGACGCCAGGCCAGTGCCGTCAGGCGGGTCCGCCAGGACCGTTGCCAGCACCTGGAGCATGTGGTTCTGCAGGACGTCCCGGATCGCGCCGGTCTTGTCGTAGAAGCTGCCGCGGTCGGCGACGTCGAACGCCTCCGCCATGGTGATCTGGATGCTCGCCACGTGCGCGCGGCTGAGCAGCGTCTCCACGATCGAATTCGCGAAGCGGGCGAATAGCAGATTTTCTACCGGTTCGAGGCCGAGCCAGTGGTCGACCCGGTAAATGGATTCTTCCGGGAAGTACTTGTGCATTGTCGCGTTGAGCGCGACCGCGCTGGCAAGGTCGGTACCGAACGGTTTTTCGACCATGACCCGCGCATTCGCGGCGCGGCCGGCCGCGGCAATTCCCTCGGCGATCCGGCCGAACAGCGACGGGGGCACCTCCAGGTAGAACAGCGCGTTCTGCCCCTCGCCCATGGCTGCCGACATCGCTTGGTAGGTAGCCGGATCATCGAGATCGCCGTCGACGTAGCGGAGCAGGCCGAGCATCCGGGTCGCTGCCGGGCTCGCCGGGTCCATGTCGTTCAGTTTCAGCGACGCCGTCGCGTAGTCGCGGAACTGCGCCAGGCCCCAGCCGCTCTTCGCGACGCCGACGACGGGGACGTCAAGCACCCCGCGGTCAACCAGCCCGACGAGGGCCGGGAAGGTTTCCAGCTTCGCGAGGTCGCCGGTGGCACCGAAGATCACCAGGGCATCCACGCGGCGGGCTGACACCATTGCTGCTCCTCATCCTCCGGCTGACCGGGCGCTCTCGCTGAGGTCAAGCCTCGCACGTTAGGCTCGCGTTCGATGATCCTGGTAGTGGCCGGAGTGGCCGGGAGCGGCAAGACCACTGTCGGCCAGTTGCTGGCCAGACGGCTGGGCTGGCAGTTCGCGGATGGCGATACCTTCCACCCGGCCGCGAATATCGCCAAGATGCGAGCCGGGCTGCCGCTGACCGATGCCGACCGCGAGCCATGGCTGGCGGCCATCACAGCCTGGATGGACGATGTCATCGCCAGCGGCCAGCCTGCGGTGCTCGCCTGCTCTGCGCTCAAGCGGAGTTACCGCGACCGGCTGATCGGCGATCGGGAGCAGGCAGTGCTGGTGTTTCTCACCATGACCAGGGCACAGGGCGAAGCCAGGCTGCGGGCTCGGGCTGGCCATTTCTTCCGCGAACCGCTGATGGCCAGCCAGTTCTTGGTGCTGGAGCCGCCAGGCCCGGCCGAGCAGCGGGTGTACCCGGTGCCGACCAGCGACGGACCGCCGGGCCAGGTAGTCACCGAGATCATCAGGAAGCTGCGGCTCCGGCCGGCCAGTTGACCGTGGCGCCGGCGTGCCAGAATCGGCTGATGCTGGCTTAGCGGAGCGGGGGGTGCCAGGTCAGTGAGGCGTCAGCGCTCGCGGCGGCAGTCGGTCGCCGCGACTGTGGTGCTGATGGCCGCCGCGACCGCCGGCTATTACCTGCTCCCGGTGCCAGGCCGGATGCAGAAGGCGTCGTGGGCGCTGATGTTCTCGGTCGGGGCAGCCGTGCTCGGCGTGCTCATCCTGACGGCTATCAGCAAGCTGATGCGCGCTGGCGCGAATGCCAGGATCCGGGGCCTGGTCCTGCTGCTCACGCTGACCGTGCTCTTCTTCTCCTGGTCTGACGATTCGGTTGCCGAGCTGCCCGGTCAGTTCGTGCAGCTGACCAGCAAGACCGATTCGCTCTATTTCAACGTCAGCACGCTGGCCACCGTCGGCTTCGGCGATGTGCACCCGGCCGGCCAGCTCGCCCGCGCTGCCGTGACCCTGCAGATTGTCTTCAACCTGGTCTTCATCGGCGCAGCGGTGAGCATGATCTCTGGCTACTTCCGGACGCAAGCCCACGGCCGGATGCCGGCGCCGGGCGACCAGGCAGGGCAAGCGGGCCCGCCGGGCCACCGCTCCGGCTGAGCCGGGCCGCGAGTCCGGCTCAGTCCGGTCGCCGTCAGGCCGGCAGCCGCAGTACGCACCGGAACCCGACGTGACCGCTGGAGGTATCGTCCGCCGCGCCGTGCCGCGCGGCCGGCCGGTACCGCAGGCAGGAGCCGGGCGCGCACAGGTACGAGCCGCCCTTGATGACCCGGCGCGGGACCTCTGCGAGCGCGCGCGCACCCTCGTGACCGGGTGCTACCGACCGGTTCGGCGCGCAGCAGGGCAGTTCGTGAACCGCGTCAGCGTGCCACCCCGCCCGGTAATCGTCCCTGGTCCACTCCCAGACGTTCCCGGTCATGTCGTACAGTCCGTAGCCGTTGGCCGGGAAGCTGGCGACCGGCGAGGTGCGCTCGTAGCCGTCAAGCGCGAGGTTCTGCCAGGGGAACGCGCCGTGCCAGGTATTGGCAAGATGCTGGCCGCCGGGCGCGAAGTCATCGCCCCAGGCATAGACCGCGCCGTCGAGGCCGCCGCGGGCGGCGTACTCCCATTCGGCCTCGGTTGGCAGGTCCTTGCCCGCCCAGGCCGCGTAAACTCGCGCGTCGGTGTACGTGACGTGCGTCACCGGGTGCTTGTCGCGGCCCCGTACCGTGCTACCCGGTCCTTCGGGGCGGCGCCAGCACGCGCCCGGCAGGTAGCGCCACCAGTTGCCGAATTCGCGGACGTCGGCCGGCCCGGCCGTCTTGCGGAACACCAGCGAGCCGGGGAGCAGCCGTTCCGGGCCAGAGCCGGGATGACAGCCTGAACCGGGTACTTGCTCGGCCACCGTAAGGTAGCCGGTCTGCCTGACGAAGCGCCGGAACTCGGCGATGGTCACCGGCCGGGTGTCGATCCAGAACCCGGCCACGGCAGCCCGCCGCACTGGCCGCTCCTCTGGGTAGAAATCGGCTGACCCCATCCGGAACTCTCCGCCCGGTATCCAGGTCATGCCCGCAGTCGGGACCTGCCGGAGCACACCGCCAGCCACCGCGTCGCTGCCGCTCATTGCCAGAGCAGTTCCCACCGTGGCGCGGGCCGCACGTCTGGCGGCGGGTTATACCGGCGGGATGGCCGTCGCACCCGCGCCGTCGCGTTCACCCCCGGCGGGTGAGACGGTGGTCCGGGCCATGGGGAAAGCGCCGGGATAAACCGGCATGAGGAAAGGGATGAGAACGCCCGACATCGAAGGAGTAGCGACCCACGGTGGCCCCAAGTCATGCGTTGGCGACCCGTGAGGGCGCAGCGAAGCGTTGACAGGGGTACGTGCAGGCCAGCCATTGAGCCGCGAAATCACTGTTTCGGGGTGCCGACGTCGTCCCATGAGGCGGAAGGCAACATCGCTGGCGGCGCTAGCGCGAGCCGCCGTGTGGACCCCGCGCGGTCTGAGACCCTGCGCATGCACGGAGTCCTCGTGTGCGAGAACCGGGAGATCCCGCTGCTCGCCCGCCTGGCTGATCACCGGGCGGGCCGTCCAGGGAACGCTGAGGCGGTACGCCTGGGATGAACGAGCGCGGGAAGTCAGATGGGCGCGTAGTACCGTCGAGACCGGCGAACAAGGCCGCGGTAGCGGAGGCGGAGCCGGTGGAGGGAAGGCGCCCAGCCGAGGGGAACACGGCCAGCAAAACGCGTCCCGGACGCAGTGCCGGGCAAGGCGCGCTCAGTGCGCTGGAACGTGTGCGTGAGGTGGCACGACGGGACAAGGAAGCGCGGTTCACGGCGCTGCTGCACCATGTCACCGTGGGCGCCTGCGGTGGGCCTACTGGGCGATCAGCCCGAAGGCCGCGCCGGGGGTGGACGGGGTGATGTGGCAGTCGTACGGGCAGGATCTGGAGGCGAATCTCCGGGATCTGCACGAGCGGGTGCAGTCAGGGCGCTACCGGGCCAGGCCGTCGCGGCGGGCGTACATCCCGAAGGCGGACGGGCGGCTGCGGCCGCTCGGCATTGCCTCGCTGGAGGACAAGGTTGTCCAGCGGGCCGTCACCGAGGTGCTCAGCGCTATCTACGAGACGGACTTCCGGGGTTTCTCCTACGGGTTCAGGCCGGGGCGCAGCCCGCATCATGCGCTGGATGCGCTGACGGTCGGGATCTAGCAGAAGAAGGTGAACTGGGGAGCGCCGGGATAAACCGGCCTGAAGAAGGGACATGAAAACGTCCTGCATCGAAGGAGTAGCGACCCACGGTGACCTCGGGTCATGCGTCGGCGTCCGTGAGGGCGCAGGCGAAGCGTTGACAGAGGGAGGCGCAGGCCGGGTTATCGAGCCGTGAAATCATCTTTCCGGGGTGCCGGCGCCGTCCCAGTGGCCGGAAGGCAACATCGCTGGCCGCGTTAGCGCGAGCTGCCAGCGGACCCCGCGCGGTCAAAGGGCCTGTGCATGCGTTGAGTCTTCAGGTGCGAGAACCGGGA
>DAHVAR010000031.1 GCA_027314515.1 Actinomycetota bacterium | reverse complement strand
CGACGCCCTGGCCGGGCACCCCTGGATGCCGCCCGTCCCCGACCCGCCATAGACATCCCAGCCAGCGCGCAACCTCACACGGCCCGGCAGACCTGGCCAGGGACGCCAATCAAACACGCACCAGGGACCTGAATGTTTACGCGTCGTCGACGGCCCGCAGATCGTCGGGGTCGGAGGGCCTCGTCAACGGCCACCATTTACGGGTGCTACACGAGTTACAACAGCAGTGTCGGCTATGCATATTGTAACCGCATAACTGTTAATGCTGACGTTTGGGCGAGCGCCAACTGCTATAATTGGCCAGGGGACGTCGGCGGCAGTGTCTACCTCGACAAGGGAAAGTCCGATGGCCCCTTCTCTCGCATCGGATGCACGACCCACATTACGAAAGGCTTCATAAACGTCCAGTTCGGTGATCCCCTGGTGACGCACACCTCTAGCTGACGGACACCTCCGGCTTCTAGCCGGTTGCTGCTATGGTCATGGTCACGCGCGGGCCAGGTCGTACGGCCCCGCGTGGCCAGTTCCGTGTCTGAGGACTGACCGGAAAACCCAGCCTGACTGCGCACGCGGCAGCGCCGGCGGAGCCGGCTCGGTGGCTCGCCGGTGACTTGCGGTTGCGGTCACGCGGCTTGGTTGATGGTCACGTCGTAGCCAAGGGCCTGGAGCTGGCGGACGTGGTTGCGGGCCAGGCGATCGGTGTTGATCTTGTGCTGGTACCAGCTGTTGCCCAGGTCGTGGTAACGGGCGCGGGGGTCAGACAGCAAGAACCAGATGATGACCAGGATTGACCTGGCGACAGCGACCTGGGCTTTGGCCTTGCCGCGGCGGCGGGCGAGGCGGTGGTAGCGCTCGCCCAGGAACGTGGTGGTCTTGGCGGCGCCGATGGCGGCCTGTCCCGTCAGGCCACGCAGGTAGGCGTTGCCGGGTTTCTTGCCGGTCTTCTCCCGCTGGCCGGACTGGATGACGCGGGGGCACAGCCCGGCCCGGGACACCAGGTGGCCGGGCGTGGGGAAGCGGCCCATGTCCAGGCCGGTCTCGGCGATGATCGCGGTGGCGGTCTCGATACTGATGCCGGGAATCTCGGCCAGACGCGCCGCGGCGGGCAGGATGACCGCGCCGGGCCCGGTGCCGCAGCCCGGGCCGGTGGTGCCGTTACTGTCCACGCCCCAGGACGCGGGGATGGCGGCCAGCTGCGCCTCCGTCAGCCCGGTCAGCTCGCCGATCCGGGCGTCGAGGAAGGAGATCTGGTCGAGCAGGATCCGGGCGATGTGCGCGTGGTGTTCGGCGAACATGCCGTCCAGCGCGGCGACCAGCGCGTGGTGCTTGGATTTCATCCGTCCCAGCGCCATCCCGGCCAGAACATGCGGGTCGCGCTCGCCGGCGATCAGGGCCTCGATCATCGCCCGGGTCGATTTGGTGTTCAGGGTGGAGGCCACTGCCGAGATCTTCACCAGCGAGTCCTCGAGCAGTTTCTCCAGCCGCTGCCAGGCCCTGGTCCTGTCGCGGGTCAGGCTGGTCCGCGCCCGGGCGTACTCGCGCAGGGCCCGTACCTCGGCCGGCGGCACGAAGGAGGGGCGCAGCAGCCCCATCTCGGTCAGCCGGGCCAGCCACATCGCATCAAGTTTGCCTGTTTTAGGGGGCCACCCACATCCGCCAGCTCCGCGGGCGCCGGCCCGGCGCCCGGCAGGCGACGGTGTGGACGGTGACCGCGGCGATGCCGGGTGCAGACCGTGGCCTCCCGCTTGCCCACGTCGATCCCGGCGACCCGGTCATAGATCCGCTCGTGCGGCTCGTCGTCAATGACCTGCGGCCCGGTCATACTCGCCTCTGCCTTCTTCAACTTCCGTCTCCTAAACTCGTGCCGATGGGATGAACGGCGGGCTGCCCGGGGGCCCCGGTCAGGGCAAGAGCCGGAATACTGACCGTCGCGCTCGAAGCAGCAGGTGGCGACCCTC
Source organism: Actinomycetota bacterium (assembly GCA_027314515.1). Classification (GTDB taxonomy): domain Bacteria; phylum Actinomycetota; class Actinomycetes; order Streptosporangiales; family Streptosporangiaceae; genus JAJYUU01. The sequence goes on along the minus strand of DAHVAR010000031.1, from coordinate 12,876 downwards.
AGGTCAAGGCCCCGGTGCCAGGCTTATTTACGGGATCAAGATCCCCAGGACAGGTCGGCATCACGGGCAGCCCGCCCCCATCATCACCCCGCAGGTCCGCCAATGCCACGGCGCTCCAGCACCGCGCGGCTGCAACCTCAGCCGCCGCGACCAACCAGGCCCGGCGCGCGGCAGCGACCCCAGCCGGAAGACCTCCCGCACGGCCGCACCGGCTTTCACGCCCCGCGACCATCCGGCAGATGAGAAGGCTTATGTCAAGGGCCGGACCGCCGCCGAGAGCCTGAACCTGCCCCGCCAGGCCGTCCGGCTGCTCGAGCAATGGCTGTCCCACTCGGCACTGCTGCGCAGCTACGCCGCCCCCGAACGCCGCCGGGACCTGTGGCTCCGGCTGGACAAGCCCGGCGGCACCCGGATCTGGGACAGGGGCGGGGCCGCGGGCCGGGTTGCTATCCAGCGCTGGATAGCCCGGCGCGGGGTGACCGGCGACGACGGCCTGCCGCTGAAGGTCCACCGGTCCCGGATCCGGACCACTCACCAGTCGATGCGGGACAAGCGGGCCTGGGCCGGCCGCGGACGGGCGACTATCGACCCGAACCATTCCCCGGAGGTCGAGGGCGACCACTACCTGACCGCCACGACGCCGTCGCAGCGGCGGGCGGCCGAGGCGATCGTCGAGGACGCCCAGCATGACCTGCTGCGCAGGGCCCTCCCGCCGGCGGTGGTCACCGCCGAGGACGCCGCCACGCTGGCCGCCGGCTACCCGGAGCTGGTCGCCTCGCTCGGGCTTGACGGCACGGTGATCGCCGAGCTGGCCGGCGGGGAACGGGACGTGTTCACCGCCGCCTGCGCCGACCAGCTGTCCGGTCTCCACGGGCCGAAGGGGAAGCCCTGCCCGGCCAGGCCATGGGTCTGCCTGCTCTGCCCGCTGGCGGTATTCGCTCCGCGGCACGCGACGAACCTGCTGCGGCTGAAGGCTTTCTTCTCCCGGCAGTGGCAGCAGATGCCCGCCGGCCAGTTCATGGCCGTGTTCGGCCCGTACTCCCAGCGGGTCGGCCGGGTGCTGGACCGCTTCGACCCGGCCGTCGTGACCCGTGCCGCCGCGAGCGTCGGCGACCGCGACGACGAGATCCCCCTGCGCCCCGAGGAGCTCACAAGATGACAACCCCGCTGGCCGACACCGCCGGCCCCCGCAGCTCCCCGTTCGCGGGCACCGACGTCTGCTGCGAGGCCGGGCTCGTCCTGCCCGAAGGCACGGCACGGCCCCTGTTCGACGACGACCTGTGGGACTTCACCGAGGTCGCCGGGCTCCCCAACCAGATGGCCAAGGTCAGCCGCCGGTTCGACTTCGCCGCGATCACCCGCGACAGCTGGCGGCTGGTCGCCAAGGAGCAGATCATGGCCATGCTCGCCCCCCGGCACGACGCCGTGATCGTCCTGCCGCACGCTTACCGGACCCCGCTGCACCTGACGACCGCGTCCGGCCGGCTCGCCGAGCTGACCCGGCTCCTGAACTGGCTGGACGGCCAGGGCGCAGCCAGCCTCGCCGTCATCGATGACGATCAGTGCGAGGCATGGATGGCCCACCGCCGCTACCTGCTGGACGAGAATGGGCACGTGGCCGGCGAGCGCAGCCCGGCAACCCGCCGGGCTGCCGCCCAGGCCGTCGCCGACCTGGTCACCCACCGGGAACTGTTCACTGCCGACACCGTCTCCGCGGGCCTGCGGCCCTGGAGAGGAGCCGCTCCCTCGGTCGTCGCCGAGATGCCGCACGGAGCCCGGCAGAACAAGACCCCGCCCGTCGGCGACAGCGTCCTGCAGCCGATGCTGGCCCGTCCCTCTACCTGACGGGCACCCTCGGCCAGCACGCGCACGGCCTGCTGGAACAGGTCAGGGACGCCGACCGGAGATGGTCCATCAAGAACGGCGATCATGTCTTCACCTCCACCCTGCCCGCCGAGCAGATCGTGCGGGTGCTCGAGGGCTACGAACAGCGGGGAGAACCGCTGCCAGTGGCCGCTGATCATGTCATCCGGGACCGGCTCGAAGCCGGCTGGCCGCCTGGTGACCCGCTGGCCCGGCTCTCCCTGGGACTGCTGGCCCGCCAAGCCGGCTTCACCCAGTTCTGGAGCCAGTGGCTACCGGACATGCGGGACCGGATCGAGGAAACGCTGGACGCCGTCGGGGCGGAGAAACCGCTCGGGCGCAATGCGCCCTCTGTCGAGCGTGCTGACGGGGACGGCGCCGTTCCGTGGACGCTGCCGCTGGACCGGCTGGAGGCCGTGGCCCTGACCGGAATCATCCGCACGGCCTCGATTGCCCTCCTCGCCGCAGTGTCAGGAATGCGCTCGTCTGAGCTGATGGAACTGGAGACCGGGTGCTGCCGGCCACCGGAAAAGTACGGGGACGGCCTCGTCCGCTACCGGCTGGCCAGCAAGATCGTCAAGGGCCAGCCGCTCGGCGGGACACCGGACGAGTGGGTCGTCATCGAGCCCGCTTACCAGGCAGCCCAGCTCCTCGTCCGCCTCCACGACGACCCCCGGCCGGGCAACCCGCTTCTGGGCCGGTTCGCGTTCGACGTCCGCTGGACCTGGTTCCGGAACTGGGTCAACGACCCCTCCGGCCAGCGGCTCGGCCTCGCCCCCATCCCGGACGACCCGGTCAGCCTTCGCGCCCTGCGCAGAACCCTCGCGATCGAGCTCGCCTACCGGCCCGGCGGTGTCCTCGCCGCGAAACTCCACCTCAAGCACATCGGCGACCACGGAAGGCTACGCTTCCCGCCCGGGCGGCGCCCAGGCCGAACTGCTCGCCGAGGTCAACAAGCACGAGTCCGAACGCAACCTGGGACTGGTCTGGGCCGAGCTCCGCAACTACCAGCAGGGCATCATGCCCGCCGGCCCCGGCGCCCGCGAGCTCACCGAGTTCTTCGCCCGCATCGACGGCAAGCTCGCCGCCGACGACCCCGGGACGCCCAAAGTACAGGCCGCCGACCGCGACGTGCTCAACCTGATGACCAAGCGGGCAGCGACGCTGCACCTCGGGACCTCGAACTACTGCTGGTTCACTGACCCGTCCCGGGCACTCTGCCTCAAGCTCGCCGGCACCCCGGCCGCCGACAAGCCGCTCATCGGAATGTGTGATTCGGCCCGCTGCCCTCAGGCCACCCATCATCCCCGCCACCGGCCCGTCTGGGCCGAGCACGCCGAGAACACCAAAACGTTCCTCGGCCAGCTCGGCCCGACCCGGAAAACCGAGAGGAAGCGACTGGAAACCGAGTACGGCCGTGCTGTCCGCGTCCTGGAGCGGATCGATGAGGCCGCAGTCGCAGGAGAACCCCGATGAGGCTCAGCAGACAGCAGCTCGCCGACAACGAGGCGCAGATCAGGGCGGCCATGACCCGGCTGCTCAGCGGCGACATCCCGGCCGGAGGGAAATGCGACGTCAAGACCCTCGCCGCCATCGCCGGCGTCGACCGCACCGCCTTCTACGGCAGCCGCCCCTATGCCCGACTGCGCGAAGAGTTCGGGCAGCAGCTCAGGGAACTCCTCGACGCCGGCGAACGGCCCGACCCCCGCGACGCCCAGGTCACCCGTCTCAAGGATGAGATCACCCGGCTGAAGGAACGGCTCGCCCGGTCGGATGCCACGATCGGCGAGCTGACGACCTTCCGCGACCAGGCCCTGGCACGGCTCGCGGTCCAGCACACCGAGATCACCCGGCTGCGCCAGGAAGTCCGGCTGGCCGCCGGCATCCGCCGACTGCCGGCCCCTTCCCGCCAGGAGCAGCACCTGTCATGACCAGGCATCCAGCCCCGCGAACCCGGCCTGGCCGGGGCTGTCCGCGCCGGCGTCGCCGGGCTCTACTCCCTCGAAGCAGCCTGCGAGCTGGTCATCGGCGCCGGATGGCTGCACCGCGACGACTTCAGCTCATTCGTCAGCACCCTCACCTCGATCACCGACGGCGTCACCGAACTCGCCCACATCGACTGGGAAGCCGTCATCGCCAGCCGCGATGCCGGGCTCCTCCCCAGCGGCAGCGGGGAGAACCGGCTCCTGCGGCTGGCGGCCAGCATCGCCGCGGGCATCCCCGTCGACCTCAACGAGGCCCTCTGCGGGCTCGACCAGTCCAGCATCGCCCTCGTCGTCCGCGCCGCCCGCCACGCGAACGGCGATCGTCCCTCCGATTCCGGCGGTTCCTGACAATATGACGTGCATCACACCCAAGAGCGGTAATCGCCACACGGCACGCCATCATCAGCACGAAACCTCCGCACCCGGATCGGCCAGGCAGAATCGCTACACGGACCGGCTGCACACGGCGAGTGCGGACAGAAGGCGGATCTTCATCACCGACGCCGTCATGAGCGGGCTGCCCCCGCATATTGCACAGGTTATCGCAGGCCATAAGGATCTTAACGTCACGATGGGCTACAAGGCCGTCTACCCCGCCGAGGCGATCGAGGCCCACCGCGCGTTCATCGCCCGCCGCCGCGCCACCAGGCCCAGCGCCGAATACCGGATACCCAGCGACGTAATCCGGGGCCGGGAGAGCACCGTCTGCCACGGCAGGTGACAGGCCAATTTGCCCGTTGCTGCGTCCGTCGCAGGCGGGTTATCTGGGGGCCGTCCGCGACCGCAGTCAGGCCGCTGAGCAGCAGTTTGGCCGTCGCCTCTCTTCGATGCCGCTTTTGACCCTCCCGTCGCAGACGCGTCCGCCACGGCACGACCTGGCCAATGTCCAATTTCGTTGTATTTGCACCCCGGATAAGCGAAGAAGAATGGCAGCGATTCCTGGGCCACTTCCAGCTGCGCAAGGTCGCGCTCGGCGACTGCGGCCGCGCCTACGGCACCAGTTGCATCCATGAGCACAGCTGTGTCAGATGCGCGTTCCTGCGGCCCTCGCCCGACCAGCGGGGCCGGCTCGAGGAGATCCGGGTCAACCTGCACGACCGCATCGCCGAGGCCGGACGCGAAGGCTGGCTCGGAGAAGCCGAGGGCCTGAAGGTCAGCCTCGCCGGCACCGAGGACAAGCTCGCCCAGATCGACGCGTCCCTGCAACGCCAGGAACAGGCCGTCCACCTCGGCATGCCCGCATTCCCCGGCATCGCAGCGCGCACCGTCACCACCACGGCTGTCCTGCCCCCCGCAGGACAGCCGATGACCGGCGACCTCGCTCAGGCCCTGCGCGCCTGCGCCGACGGAATCTGCGCGCTCCAGGCCGGCGTCGAGTTGCTCATCAGCCACGGGACGTTCCTGGACCACGCCGACTTCACCAGCCGGTTCGTCTGGCAGGCCGTCAGCCTCAGCGACGGCGCCACCCCCCATGGCCGGCATCGACTGGCCCGCCGCGATCACCGCCCTGGACGCCGGCGAACTAGCCGCCTCCGGCGGCGAGCAGCGAATGCTCAGGCTGGCCGCCAGCATCGCCGGCGGCGTCCCCGTCGACCTCCGGCAAGCCCTCACCGGACTCGACGACCGCAACATCAGCCTGGTCGTGGCCGCCGTCCTGCGTGCCGCCGGGCAGCACCGGTGACCGGCCGCCGCCAGGTCAGCCTGGACGCCACCGACGCCACCTCGATCGCCGTCGCGCTCAGCGGCCTGCAAACCTGGCTGCGCCGCGCCCCCGACGACGTCATCGCCAGCCTCGCCGTCTCCGCCTACGGCGAGCCAACCGCCCGCGCCCTGAACTGGGCCCGCGAGCTAACCTCCGACCTGCGCTACTACAGCGCCGTCATTAGCTTCGCCGTCCGCGCCGCCGACCCTGAAGAAGAACCGCCCTTCTGACAAGCAAACAGGTAAACGCGATAGAACAGCATCATTCAGCATCATTTTCAGTTCAGAGAATGGGTCAACGGGCACGAGGCTGCCCGCCGGCTCGCTGAGGCCGCGAGCCTGCAGGTGAGCATGCTGGCCAACGGGTTCGCTGGCTGCGACGACCCGGCTGCCTTGCAGCAGCAGTGCGACCGGCTCGGCACCGCCCATCTGCGGATGTTCTTCGAACGGTGGATGGCCCGCCTGCCGCTGCCGCTGGACGACGCCGACCGGGCCGCAGGGTACTGGTGGCAGCTGTCCATGCGGCAGATCGAGACCTCGCGCAACATCGTGCTGGATGACCCGCGGCGGGCGCGGACGGTGTTCGAGCAGTTGCTGGCCGGCAACATCCACCTGGGCCGGCCCGAAAACCTGGAGGTCGTCTTCGCCCGCCGCTCTCCGGCCACCAGGTCAGCGGCGACCTGGATGCTCAACCGGGCCGACCAGGTGACGGTGAACTTCGGCTTCCGCCGGTCCCGGATCAAAGATCTATCTGAAGGAAGACCGTGCCCTCAGAGTCGAGGTCGTCTGCAACGACCCGGCGGACCTGGGCTGCAAGCGCGGCCTGGATCACCTGGCCGACCTTCAGGCCACAGCCCGTGCATGCAACGCCCGGCTGATGCACGCTATACGTGTCGGCCAGGGCGCTGGCTGCCTGGCGAGTCCAGCCTTTGAGCGGATCGCCCAGCCCACCCTCACCGAGGATGGCAGGAGGGCCCCGGCCCTGAGGTTCGGCGACCCTCGGGTCCAGGCCCTGGCCGGCACCCTGGCCGTGCTCGGCCTCTCCGTCACCGGCATCACGAACAAGAGCCTGCGCGCCTGGATGGCCGGACTGCTCGGCAAGCCCTACACGATGAACCAGGCCAGCTACGACCTGGCACGACTATCCCGCAACCGGCTGATCACCCGGATGCCTGCCAGCAACACCTACCGGCTCACCGGCGACGGGCAGCTCTTCGCGGTCTTCTACACCAAGGTCCACGACAATGTCCTCTACCCCCTGATGGCCGGCGAGCACATCACCACTCCGGCTGACGTCCGCCAAGCCCTGCGCGTCATCGACCGACATATCGACGACCTCGCAGCCGCCGCCAGCATCCTGCGCGCGCCCTGAACCACTGTCGCGGCAACCCCTGCTCAGGCCAAAACTCAGGACAATCGTCAAAGTTCTTCAGCGCCAGAGGCGCTAGACGCCAAATGGGCGGCCGGACGGCGCGTCGCGGTCGACCCGGATCTCGGCGGGCAGGCCAAGCACCATCTCGGCCAGGATGTTCTTCTGGATCTCGTCGGTGCCGCCGGCGATGGACTGGCCGGGCACTGACATCAGCACTTCGGCGATGATGCCGCCCATCGGCGATTCGGGGCCGGCGAGCAGCGCGCCAGCGGCCGCGATCATCGAGTGCACCTTCGCCGACTCACGCGCCACATTGCTTGTTGCCAGCTTGCCGATCGACCCTTCGGCGCCCGGGCGACGGCCGACTGCCCTGGCTACCCTGGCCCGTTCGGCAGTCCAGGCACTGACCCGGTGCATGGTGATGAGCCTGGCGATGGCCTGCCGGATGACCGGGTCGTCACTGACCCCGGCTGCCCTCGCGTGCTCAACGACCAGGTCGGGCCGACCAGCTGCCTGCGGATACCAGGAGTAGGTCGCGAAGTGATCGTCGGCCTCGGCCCGCGCCTCGTCCAGCGCGCGGCCGGGAGCGGGAGAGTAGCTGGGCCGCCGGTGCGCCCAGAACCTGCGCTCGTAGGCCAGAGTGGTCAGCGCCGCAGCCCACCCCGCACCGACCTCGCCGATCACGTTATCCCGCGGAATCCGGGCCTGGGTCAGGAAGACCTCGTTAAACGAGGCATGAAAGTTCATCTGCCGCAACTGGCGCACCTCCACGCCAGGCTGATGCATCGGCAGGGCGAAGTAGGTGATGCCCTGATGCTTCGGCACGCTCCAGTCGGTCCTGGCCAGCAGCATCCCCATGTCCGCGTGATGCGCGCTGGTGTTCCACACCTTCTGGCCGTTGATCACCCAGCAATCACCGTCAAGCACTGCCGATGCCGACAAGCCGGCCAGATCGGACCCCGCACCAGGCTCGCTGAACAGCTGGCACCACGTCTGCTCACCGGTCAGGATCGGGGCGAGCAAGCGGTCCCGCAGCTCGTCACTGCCGTGCGCGAGAATCGTCGGCGCCGCCAGCCAGGTACCACTGCCCACCGGAATCCCGACCGCACCCAGCCCGATCAGCTCGCTGGCAACCAACTCATCCGCCCAGGCCGGCAACCCCCGGCCATGCCATCGCCGCGGCCAGCTCGGCACCGCCCAGCCAGCCCGAAGCAGCAACTCGCGCCAGTCGCGCAGCGCCATAGTCGGATCCCAGTGCCGCTGCACCCACTCGGCCAGCTCAGATTTGACCTGCTCCGGATCGGCGCTCGCCTGAGCTTGCGTGGCCATGACGCAGCCCTGCCTTCCTTCGTGGGTGGCCTGGCCGGTCATATGGCCGGGAGGTCCCCTGGGAACCGGTTGTGCCTTTCATGACGGTGCCAGTCGTGGCGCCTGGCGGTGGGCTGCCGGGTTCGCCGTGAGGGAATGGCCGCTGACCGGGATGTGCAAGGAGATCACCGTGTAGGGCGTTGTCGGCGTGGGCCGTTGGTCAATGACGTCACGTTCGCCGCCGCGTCGCGCTGACACGCCAAAACGACAATCGCACTGTAAAGCAACTTACAGCACGCGACACTAGTGCCTTAAGAATCATGCGGCTCCGCAAGGTTTGTCGATGACCTCGGGTCGGCGATCAGCGTGCCGCCGGTTCGGGCAGTAGCCAGCCCACCGGCGCCTCCGTGTGACGCCGGCTTACCTGCGAAAATTTGGCTCAGAACGCACTGTTCAGGAGCGTGCCGGTTGTCATTCGTGATTGACGAATACACTGCGCCAAAGCATGCATGACGGCTAGATGGAGATCTTCCACAATGCCGTAGTTCACAGCATTCACATGAATACTTACGTCAGCTAGGCGCCGTACGGCACCGCCGTCGAAACCAGTTAGCGCGATCGTTCCCATACCCTGGTCGCGCGCTGACGTCACTGCGCGGACGATGTTAACCGAGCATCCTCGTGAGGATATAGCCACGAGGACATCGCCCGGCACTGACTGCGACTGAAGCTGATAAGCAAATACTTCGTCGTACGTCAGGTGGTTAGCGATCGCCGTGAGCAACTCAACGTTGGTGCTGAGGCTGACGACGCGCGGCGTGATGTCAGTGCCTGTGCGAATACTCTTCAAGTGGTCGCATTGCAGATGATTGGCAATTGCGGCCGAGCCGCCGTTGCCGCAGGAGAAGACGGTCCTGCCGCGCGTATAGGCGTCCAGCAGGACTGCCGCGGCACGGTCCAACGCGCTCGTATCTATGGAGCTTGCGGCCCGGACTGTCTCGTCGGCGTATGCGGCGAAGTAAGACGCGGCATCCAGGTAATATCTGGCGGGGAATCTTGACGGAGCACTGTGCTCGACTGCGCACCGCACGTTATCGCGGACGTTGCTCATGAGGCGATCCGTTCCAAGATGAACGGCGCCGCAGCAGCCAGGGTCGGGTATGACCAGACTCCAAGCCGATGGCAAGGCTCTCGTCCTAGGTAGATAGCTGACGCACCAACGGCGTCTGCCAGTCCGATGTCCTCGGGTCGGTCACCCACGACCCATGATGCTGTGAGAGCTATATTCAGCGCAGCCTCCGCGGCTTTCGCCATACCGGGCCGTGGCTTGCGGTCCTCGCTTGTACGGGCGAATGCCTCGATGACGCCTGCCGGATGATATGGGCAGAAGAGATACAAGTCGATATGGGCGCCCCACTCGGCTAGACGCTCGCTGACGTACTGGTGGACTCGGACCACGTCCTCGATCCAGTAAAGCCCGCGTGCGATCCCGGACTGATTCGTCACCACTGCGACCGGAATGCCGGCCGCGTTGAAAGACGCGATCGCGTCGGCCGACCCGTCAATGAACTCAACCCGATCGACTGTGCCTACGTGTCCGTGATCGACAATGATGGTGCCGTCGCGATCAAGTAGTATTCCCGCTCGTGAACGCTGGTTCGGCGCATGGAAACCCCTTAGGTTTGCTCCGCCACGCGGCGTAGTCAACAGAGTCTCCTAGATAGTTTTGACGGCACCACACCGGGCTTCCAGCACGCCCTTAGCTCGAACCTAATGGCTGAGAGCCCGTTGATAAAAGAACGCAGGCGGACCGGCGGACCAGGGTTAGCTGTATCGATCGCGTCTGTAAGATCGGGCGTGGTGCCGTAGGCGGCAAGGAGGCTGCGGCAGCGGGGAAGATCTGTTGTCAGGATCGTGCGCGCTCATGCCGCATCGGTTGTGGTTCGGCTGTCACAGTTGCGCAGTGTCCGGCGTCCCGACATGACCGCAATAATGGACCGCATGGGTCAGACAGAGCTCAAACCATGGCGTGACGGCTGGGCCGAACAGCTGGAGGGACGCTCGTGCGTACTGTGTGAGCTGGTCGGCGTTCGCGAGAACGCCTGGGGCGTCCGGGTGTTTGCCGGTCAGTATGTCGACGCCTACCTGCCGAGATCGGGCTCGATCCCTGGCTATACGGTCGCGGTCTGGAATGGCAGGCACGTTTCCGAGCCGACCGAACTGAAGGACGAGGAGGCGGCGGGGTACTGGCTGGAGACGCTCCGCGTCGGCCGGGCGGTCCAGCAGAGCTTCGAGCACGCCAAGATGAATTACCAGATGCTGGGCAACAACGTGCCGCATCTGCATGCGCACATCGTTCCTCGGCCGTTGCTGGACCCGGTTCCTAATAGGCCCCTGCCTTGGTCATTCCTCGACGACGGCCGCCAAGATGACAGGATGCTCGGCATAGCGGCGGAGCGGCTCAGCTCTCTTCTGACCTGACCCGCCGTCGGCAGAAGAGAGCTCAGTCACGCACGGCCTGAACCTCAGAGACCGCAGCAAAAGACCAGATCAGACCCTGGTTTAGCACGGCACCGTTCCGTGACGGATGAATAGCTACGCCAAATCTGAACGTGTCCCGCCGACGGGACAACGAGCAATGTCGGGGCACCGATGTGTAGTTCCTGAAGGTCAGGATAGTCGGCCAGAATCTATCCTTGATCGTTATGATAGCGATCGCTTAGCTGGAATCAGCCAAGGAACCACTGCTCTTGCGATACCGCGAACCAATCTGCTGTGCTAACGCCCTGAAATCCGGAGCCATGAAAATATCTTGAAGCACCTTCTCGAGGCCAGTCTTTTCTTCGATACTAACCTGGAACCTGAGGGCCATCAGAGAATCGCCGCCTAGGCCAAAGAAGTTGTCCGCCAGACAGACCTCGCAGCCCAGGATCCCTTTAGCAGTGCTAACAATCAGTTCTTCGAAATCCACGCCGCCTCATTTCAGCGATGGGCAGTCTGGCCGCGCCTCGCCAAGATACTGCGCTAGAGTCCCTGCCGCCCACGGCACACCGTGGCAGCCGCCCGCCATCGGGTCCGACCTCCCCGCTTCGCCTTGCCGTAGCGGACCTGACATATTCCGAGGTTGCCGAACCCCGGTGGCGCTACGCTGGTTGTGAAGTCGGCCACGTCCAGCATCGCCGATTCGCGGCGCCAGGGGACTTCTGAGCCTCGCCACCGTGGCATGCTGGCGGCATGTTAATCGTCATTGCCGGTTTGCCTGGATCAGGTAAAAGCACCTTGGCTAATGACCTTGGCAGCGCACTAGGTTGCGCCGTGCTCGGAGTCGATCAGGCCCAGGCCGCGATGTGGCGTGCTGGCATCAACCACTCAGAGCCGACACACCACGCCGCTTACCTCGTAGCCGAGGCGCTGGCTGCTGAGCAGTTGGCCATTGGACACGACGTCATCATCGATGCTGTCAACGGGCCGGAACACGCTCGAGATCGGTGGAGGCGCCTCGCTTACCGGTCACAGGTGGAGCTGAAGTTCATCGAGGTGCACTGCAGTGATGAGCAGCTACACCGGCGGCGGCTAGCCGCCCGGGTACGGCAAATCGAGGGCTTCCCCGAGCCCAGCTGGGATGAGATCCTGCGAGGTCGGAACCAGTTTCCCGCCTGGACAGATAACCGGCTAACGCTCGACACAGTGAACGCGCGACCCGGGAACTTGAAGGCCGTACTGGACTATCTCGGCCGGGATCAGGGCCAGGAGACGGCGAGTCGTTCCGCAGTTCATGATCGTCGGTAGGGCCGGCGGGCAAGCCGGGCGTCTCGCGCGGCCGATTCCGAGTCTGCGTGCCGGGGCCGTGCCCCACCTGAGCGCGAACGATGAGTGGCCTAACGAGGACTCAGACCTCCGGGTGTGCCACGAACGCAAGAGAGGAGCTCGATCATGTAGGCGAGGTTCCTTGAATGCGGTGCTGTGCGAAAGATGAAGGTGCATGGCCCTTCGGAGCCGCCCTGCGGGGGGGCTTCAAACCACCGCGTGGTGCGTTGGCTGAAGACCGTCGTGGTGAGCGACGCGGAAAGGGCGCACGTGATGCGTCAGGTAGAGACCAGGAAGACGGTGCGCAGTCTCGGCGACGAGATCGCTGTTGAAGTGTCGTTATCTGAGTTGAGGTGACACCAGAACCGGGGCGTGTCTGGAGCGCTCCGGGATGAGCCCGGCGGGTGCCCGCTGCTTGGCCGGGCGGTGTCCGGCATATAGGCGACGTGATCCTGGTCTGCCGCTTTCGCATGGAACGTGGGAAGGCGTGTCCGGGTAGGGCCCGGTCGGGCGAGAGGGAGCCTGCCAAGCGGATGAACCGCGAGGCAGTGAGTACCGATACCGGGCGCGCTGGCGGACCGGCTCGTAGGTGCGCCGGGATAAACCGGCATGGAGGAGGAGATGGAAGAGCTCTACGTCGAAGGAGTAGCGACCCACGACGACCCTGAACCGTGCGTCGGTGTTCGTGAGGGCACCGGCGAACTCTGTATCTCCCGCAGCGCGGTGTCACAGCCGCGTCCTTTCCGGAACCCGTGCGAGCGGTCAGAAAAGCACGGCTCGTAGATCGCCTCCAGCAGGAGACGGACCACCTCGCCGACCAGCTTGTCTGACCACGATGGC
>DAHVAR010000021.1 GCA_027314515.1 Actinomycetota bacterium | reverse complement strand
CCGATCTGGATGAGCGTTGTGTTGTACGCCACAAACGGCGGCAGAGCGGTCGTCTTGGTTGCGAAGTTGCCGATGAACAGGAAGATCTCGGTGAGTTCCAGGGTCAGGAAAACCAGGAACACCGCCATGTTCAGCTGCGTGCTGATGATGAGCATGTAGGTGTTGAAGATGGCGAAGGCCAGCAGGATCCAGCCGACGTCCTTGGCGGCGGCGGGCGCGTGCGCAAGCTCCGCCCACAGGCCGAGGCCGATCCAGAATCCGCCGTAGGTGGAGAATGCCGTCGCGCCGAAAACGTTCTTGTTCTTGAACTCCCACATGCCTGCCAGCAACTGGCAAAGCCCGCCATAGGCGAAGGCGTAGCCGAGCCAGTCCGCGCCAGAGGTGTTCTTCGCCCAGCCAGCGTTAACCGCCGACAGCAAGAACGTGGTCAGCGCGAAGGCAGCCAGGCCGAGCGGTGCCGGATCGGCAATGGCGCCGCCAGCGACCGCGGCGGGAGCGACCGCGGGAGCATCTTCAGTGGTGCTCAACTCTTTCCTCCTGAGGGGCTTGCCTGTCGGCCTCTAGCACGCTGCTGGGGCAGGGCAGGCGTGGTGGATGGTAGAAAGGTGGACTCTTCGGCGCACGTGACGACAGCCGCCGGGCAACCGAGCCCGGCGGTGCGCGTCTCGCGATTCGCAGGTACTCCCGCGAGCATGGCCATCGCCGACCTTCCGGGTCTTCACACCCGGCACAGTAGAACCAGATGGAAAATCCTGCCCTGAGCGTAACGCTGACTGAGCATTTTAGGGAGACTCTTTTTCCCGCGTTTCGGGCCGTTTGCCGGGAGCGCCAGGCATTGCGGCACCCGCCACGGGGACCGAGGTGACGGCGGGGCGGACGGAACGCCCTCAGGGCGCGCCGCTACTCGGCCACCGCCGGGATACCGGCCACCGCGGCCAGCGACTCACCGTAGACCTCGTCCGGGTCCAGCCGGCGCAGTTCCTCAGCCAGCAGGTCGGCGATGTCCCGGCGATGCAGGGCGACATGCCGGTCGGGCTGACCGGGCCGGGAGAGCGTTGCCACTCGCCCGTCCGGCCGGCTGATGGTGACGTCACCGCCCGCCGCCGTCAGGCGCACCTCGGTAATGCCGGGGCCCTCGGAGACCTCCCGGCTGAACGGCACGCGCAGCCGGCCGGTCAGCCAGACGGTGAGCAAGTCAGCGGTGGGGTTATGCTCCTCGGCGCCGACGACGCCGCCCAGGATCGGGTCCGTCAGCTGGTCAGCCGTCGCGGCGAGCAGTGATCTCCACGGTGTCGCCCTGGTCCAGCTGAGGTCGGTGTCGCCGGGCCGGTAGCCCGCGCTCAGTGCGGCCAGAGCTTCGGCCGGTGCCCTGGCCCTGGCCGTATCGGTCACCCGCCGCTGCGCGAGGACGCCCAGCGGCTGCGCCGACGGCACAGCCGGAATCAGGCCGTGCCACCAGGTCACCACTGGCGTGTCGGGCACCAGCAGCGGCATGACGACAGAGTCAGCGTGCTCGCTCATCGGACCGTACAGCCGGAGCAGCACCGTCTGCCCTGGCGTGCCTTCACCGGACCTGATCTCCGCGTCCAGCCGGGAGGGGCCACGTGACTCGCGAGCGATCACCGCGAGCACCCGGCACGGGTGCTCGCGGCCGGCCTGGCTAGCCGCGCGGACAGCATCGTGCTGCCCGGACTCATCGGTCATGATGATCAGGTTCAGGACCACCCCGGTCGCCGGCCCGCCCATCTGGTCCCTGGTCCTGGCCAGGGCGGCGCGGATGTCGGCAGTCGTAGTGTCGGTCATGTCGGTCAGCATCCGGCTGTCACCTCCCGCGTCGCCGCGTCTAGTCGCCGCACCGGCGCTGCCTGCATCGCCGGAGTCGGCTGCATCAACCGCGCCGCGAACGTCATAGCCGCCGCCAGACCCGGCCATCGCGGGCCAGCATCTCGTCGGCGCTCACTGGGCCCGCAGTGCCGGCCGGATACTGCTCTGGCTTGTCGTGGCCCGCCCAGAAAGCCTCGACCGGATCGAGGATCCGCCACGATAGCTCGACCTCTTCCTGGCGCGGGAAGAGCGGCGGGTCGCCGATCAGGACGTCGAGGATGAGCCGCTCGTAGGCTTCCGGGCTGGACTCGGTGAAGGACTCGCCATAGGCGAAGTCCATGTTGACGTCGCGTACCTCCATCGCCGAGCCCGGCACCTTGGAGCCAAACCGCAAGGTCACGCCCTCATCCGGCTGAACCCGGATGACGAGCGCGTTCTGCCCGAGTTCCTTCGTCTGCGTGGCATCGAACGGCAGGTGCGGCGCGCGCTGGAAGATGACCGCGATCTCGGTCATCCTGGTCGGCAGCCGCTTTCCGGCACGCAGGTAGAACGGCACGCCTGCCCAGCGCCTGTTGTCGATGGTGAGCCGGATGGCCGCGTAGGTATCGGTCATCGAATGCGGCGGGATGCCTTCTTCCTCCAGGTAGCCCGGCACCTCGATGCCGCCCTGCCAGCCGCTGGCGTACTGACCCCTGGCGCTCCCGGTGGCAAGGTCGGCCGGAATCTGGACGGCGGCCAGGACCTTCTCCTTCTCCGTCCGCAGCGACTCGGCGGCGAACGACAGCGGCTCCTCCATCGCGGTCAGCGCGAGCAACTGGAGCAGGTGATTCTGGATGACGTCGCGGGCGGCGCCGATGCCGTCGTAATAGCCGGCCCGGCCGCCGATCCCGATGTCCTCGGCCATGGTGATCTGCACGTGGTCCACGTAGCCGCGGTTCCAGATCGGCTCGAACAGCGTGTTGGAGAATCGCATGGCGAGCAGGTTCTGAACCGTCTCCTTGCCCAGGTAGTGGTCGATGCGGAAGACGGCGTGCGGCGGGAACACCGCGGCCAGCATCGAGTTCAGCTCCCTGGCACTGGCCAGGTCGTGGCCGAACGGCTTCTCGATCACGACCCGCCGCCAGGACCGCTGACCGTCGCCGCCGGGCTCCGGCTCCGGCTCCGGAGGACTCGACAGGCCAGACCTCTTGAGCTGCTCGATGACGACCGGGAAGGCATCCGGCGGGATCGAGAGGTAGAACGCGTAATTGCCGCCGGTACCCCGCTCGGCGTCCAGCTCCGCTACCGTGCGGGCCAGGCTATCGAAGGCGCCGTCGTCGCAGAAGTCACCCTGAACGAACCGGATGCCCTCGCGCAGCTGCTGCCAGACCTCCTCGCGGAACGGCGTGCGGGCATGGGCTTTGACCGAATCGTGCGTGATCTGCGCGAAGTCGGCATCCGCCCACTCCCGGCGGGCGAAGCCGACCAGCGAGAATCCCGGCGGAAGCAGCCCGCGGTTGGCCAGGTCGTAGATCGCCGGCAGCAGTTTCTTGCTGGCCAGGTCGCCGGTAACACCGAAGAGCACGAGCACGCACGGTCCGGCGAGCCGCGGGATGCGCCGGTCCCGCGGATCGCGTAGCGGATTGGGCCTCATCTAGTGCTGCCGCCCGCGGTCATCTCACGGTCGATGGTGTCCAGCAGCTCCACCCAGGAGGTCTCGAACTTCTCCACGCCCTGGTCCTCAAGGACCTTGACGACGTCGTCGTATGGCACGCCAAGTTCTTCCAGCTGCCGCCATACCGCACGGGCTGCGTCGTAGCTGCCGCGCATGGTGTCCCCGTGCAGTTGCCCGCGCTCGGCGGTCGCATGCATGGTCGACTCGGGCATGGTGTTCACGGTGTGCGGCGCGACCAGTTCGGTGACATACATCGTGTCGGCGAACGACGGATCCTTGACGCTGGTCGATGCCCACAGTGGCCGCTGCACGCGGGCGCCCCTGGCCTGCAGCGCCGCCCAGCGCAGCGTCGACTCGTCGAACCGCTGCTCGAACAGCTCGTACGCCAGCCTGGCGTTCGCGATCGCAGACTTGCCGCGAAGAGCCCTGGCCTCCGGTGTGCCGATCTTGTCCAGCCGCTCGTCCACTTCGGTGTCCACCCGGCTGACGAAGAACGAGGCCACTGACGCGATGCTGGCCACGTCCCGGCCGGAGGCCGCCTCCAGGCCCGCCATATAGGCATCGATGACCTGGGCGTAGCGCTGCAGTGAGAAGATCAGCGTGACGTTGATGCTGATGCCCTCGGACAGGCACTGGGTGACGGCCGGCAGGCCCTCGAGCGTTGCCGGGATCTTGATGAACAGGTTCGGCCGGTCCACCATCCACCACAATGCCCGCGCCTCGGCGATGGTTTTCGCCGTGTCCCTGGCCAGCCGCGGGTCGACCTCGATGGACACGCGGCCGTCGAGTCCGCCGGTTGCCTCGTACACCGGCCGCAGGACGTCGCACGCCCAGCGGATGTCATAGGTCGTGATCGCGCGCGATGCCTCTTCGACGGTCACCCCGCGGACCGCCAGGTCGGCGACCTGCTCGGCGTATGCCGAACCGCTGGCCAGCGCCTTGGCGAAGATCGTGGGGTTGCTGGTCACGCCGCGCACGTGCATGTCCCGCATCAGCGAAGCCAGGCTGCCGGCCGACAACCGGTCCCTGCTGATGTCGTCGAGCCATATGGACACGCCCATCTCGGTGAGCTGGGCCAGCGTGTCCTGCTGTGCTGTCATGTCAATCGACTCCTCGCTCGCGTCTTCGCGGGCCCGTGCGGCGCCGTTGCAGTCGGCTCTTCCTGCGCCGCGTTACCGATTTATGCTGTGTTACTGATCTATCTTGGCTCCGCGAATCTCTGCCAGGCTCTCTCTCGCCGCCTGCGCCACGCGCTCGGCGGTGATGCCGAACTCTACGTACAGCTTCTGATAGTCCGCCGAGGCGCCGAAATGCTCCAGGCTGACGCTGCGGCCCGCGTCACCGGTGAACTGCCGCCAGCCGAGGGCGATGCCTGCCTCCACGCTGACCCTGGCCCGGATGCGGCTCGGCAGCACCTGGTCGCGATAGGCGGCGTCCTGCTCGCAGAACCATTCGACGCAGGGCATGGACACCACGCGTGCCCTGACCCCGTCAGCGGCGAGTAGCTCCCGTGCGGTCAGCGCGAGCGGGACCTCGCTTCCGGTGGCGATCAGGATGACGTCCGGCGCGCCGTCGCCGGGGTCAGCGAGCACGTAGCCGCCCCTGGCGGTGCCGTCGGCGCTGGCCAGGCCGGTAGCCGCGCCGCGATCGAGCACCGGCAGGTTCTGCCTGCTCAGGCAAAGGCCAGCCGGATGACTGGTTCGTTCCAGGATCGCCCGCCAGGCGACCACTGTCTCGTTCGCGTCGGCTGGCCTTACGACATCCAGGCCGGGGATCGCGCGCAGTGCCCAGAGGTGCTCGACCGGCTGGTGCGTCGGGCCGTCCTCGCCCAGCCCGATGGAGTCGTGCGTCCATACGAAGGTAACGGGCAGTCCCATCAGCGCGGCAAGCCGGACAGCCGGCCGCATGTAGTCGCTGAAGACCAGGAACGTGCCGCCGTAGGGCCGGGTCAGCCCGTGCAGGGCGATGCCGTTGAGTATGGCGCCCATCGCGTGTTCCCTGATGCCGAAATGCAGCGTCCGGCCATAGGCGTTACCGGGGAACATCGCGGTCTGATGAATGTGCGGGATGAACGACGGCTCGCCCTTCATCGTGGTGTCGTTGCTGCCGGCCAGGTCCGCCGAGCCGCCCCACAGCTCGGGAAGCACCGGCGCCAGCGCGTTCAGGACGGCGCCGGAGGCCTTCCTGGTCGCCACGCCCTTCTGGTCGGCCGGGAACTGCGGCAGGGCGCCGGTCCAGCCGGTCGGCAGCTGCCGCGCGGACAGCCGGTCGAGCAGCGCGCGCTGCTCCGGATGGCTCTTCGACCACTTGGCGAACTGCTCGTCCCACTCGGCATGCGCCTGCTTGCCGCGGCCTGCGACCTTGCGCGCGTGCTCGACGAGCTCCTCCTGCACCGGGAACGAGACTGCCGGGTCGAAGCCGAGAACCTTCTTGGTCGCGGCGACCTCGTCGGCGCCAAGCGCGGCGCCGTGCGCCGCGCCGGTGTTCTGCGCATGCGGTGCGGGCCAGGCGATGATCGTGCGCAGCGAGATGAACGACGGTGCCGTCGTGGTCTGCCGTGCGGTCTGCAGCGCGTCGTACAGGGCCTGCACGTCCTCGTGATAGCCCTCGGCCTGGCGCCAGCTCAGTCGCTGCACGTGCCACCCGTACGCCTCGTACCTGGCGGCGATGTCCTCGGACTTGGCGATGTTGGTGTCGTCCTCGATCGAGATGTTGTTGTCGTCATAGAGCACGATCAGGTTGCCGAGCTGCTGGTGGCCGGCGATCGCCGCCACCTCGTGGCTGATGCCCTCCTCCATGTCGCCGTCGGAGACGAAGGCATAGATGAAGTGGTCGAACAGGCTGGCACCCGGCGCCGCACCGGGATCGAGCAATCCGCGCTCTCGCCGGGCGGCCATCGCCATGCCTACCGCGTTCCCGATACCTTGCCCGAGCGGGCCGGTCGTGGTCTCGACCCCGCGGGTGAGGTGATTCTCAGGGTGCCCGGGGGTTTTGCTGCCCCAGGTCCGGTAGTGCTCGAGATCCTCGAGAGTGAGCCCGTATCCGGACAGATACAGCTGGATGTAGAGGGTCAGGCTGGAATGCCCGCAAGACAGTACGAACCGGTCCCGGCCCGGCCAGGACGGATCGGCCGGATCATGCCGGAGGAGCTTCTGGTACAGCAGGTATGCGGCCGGCGCCAGGCTCATTGCAGTACCTGGATGGCCGGAGCCAGCGCGCTCTACCGCATCCATCGCCAGGACGCGGATCAGGTCCACCGTCCGCGCGTCGTTCTCCGACCAGTCAAGTGCCGCTGGTACCTCGCCGCTCACGCTGCCTCAGGCCCCTTTCGCCGCCGGCGCCGCCCCGGTTCGGCGGACGCTGTCCAGCTTCGACCCTATCGCCGGCGGCAGGCGGGGCCCTGCCCGACGCGGGTTAACAATGGGTGCCGGGCCAGGGCTCGCGTGGCGAGCACGCAGCCGGGCTACTCCAGGGCCCGCAGGAACTCCAGATCGCGCGGTTGACCTGGTCTGGATGGCTGAGGTTGGACGCGTGCGAGCCGCCTTCGACGGGGACCAGGGTGACCGGCCCGGCCAGACCGGACGCCGTCGCCTGCGCGCGGTCCATCGGGATCGCGGCGTCGGCGGTGCCATGCAGGATCAGCGCCGGGCAGCTGATGTCGCCGAGCCGGCCGGTGATGTCGTCCCGGTCCATCAGGCAGCGGAACGCGAGCCGGAGGTCTTCGCGGTCGGCCGCGGCCCATTTGGCGAACCATGGCTTGTAGTCGACGGGGCCGTCCGGCGGACCGAGGATGATGGCCGCGACGATGTCCTGGACTGGCTGCGGCCCGTGCTCAAGCCAGGTCTGCTCCATCTGCTCGTAGGCGGGCGCGGCCTCGGGGCTCTCCAGCCCGGCCTGGCTGTCGATCAGGATGAGTGCGCGCACCCGGCCGGGCGCCTTGAGCGCGGCCCGGAGGCTGAGGAAGCCGCCCTGTGACATGCCGCCGAGCACCGCCTGCTCGATGGCGAGATGATCGAGCAGGCCGATGACGTCACTAGCGGAATCCCAGTAGCTGAACGGGCTGCCGGCCCGGGTACCGCCGAAACCGCGCTCGTCCCAGGTGATGACGCGATATTCCGGCGTCAGGGCCGCGACCTGCGGGTCGAACATGGCCGAGTCCATCAGGTAGCCGTGGCTGAGTACGACGGCGGGCCCGTCGCCGCCGCTGTCGGTGTAGGAGATCGTAATGCCGTTCACGAGTGCAGTCGCCATGGCGGCCAAGCTACCGCGCGCGAACTTGCCCGGATAGCCCCGGTCTGGAGCGGTCAGCCCGCGTCCGCCACCGCCGCGGCCGGCTCAGGCGCTGCCTGCGGGTGCGCTGCCTGCGGGTGCGCTGCCTGCACAGGCGCCGAGGGCGGCGGTTCGGTGACGCGGCCGCGGTCGCGCAGCGCGTAGGGCAGCAGCAGCGCGGTGATCCAGATCGCCACTGAGCCGGTCACGTGGAACCAGACGAGCCCGGCAGGCAGGTGCGTGAAGTACTGCGTGTAGCCGACAACGCCCTGCAGGCCGATCTCGGCCAGCAGCAGCCAGCCGAGCCGGACCGCTCGCCGTGGCGCCGCGGTCAGCCGCAGGCCGAGCAGCAGCGCCACCATCAGGCCAGCCAGCAGCCAGCCGATATCCGCGTGCAGCTGGGTGACGCCCTCCAGCGGCAGGGGATAGCGGGCCACGTCACGTGCGCCTGCCAGCGGCCCGGTGCCGGTAACCACGGTGCCGGCCGCCATCATCAGCGCGACAGTGCCGACGATGCCGGCGGCGGCGAGCCTGACCATCCGCGGAACGAACGGCACGGGCTGGCCAGCGCCCTCCTGGCACCGTACGTACAGCGCCACGGTGGCGGCGACCAGCGCCACGGACGCCATGAAATGCGCCGACACCATGGCCGGGTTCAGCTTGGTCAGCACGACCAGGCCGCCCAGGATCGCTTGCAGCACTATCGCCGCTGGCTGCACCGCGGCCAGCCAGACCAGGTCGCGGCGGCGGCGGCCGCCCGCCGGCCGGAAGCGCCAGGCGGCGATGAAGACCCCGATCGCCACCACGAAGATCGCTACCGTGACCAGCCGGTTGCCGAACTCGACCCAGCGGTGGACAAGCGAGTCCCCGGTAGCGCCTGCAGCGGCGATGCTGTGCGCGGTGCACGCGGGCCAGTCCGGGCAGCCGAGGCCGGACTGGCTGAGCCGGACGGCTGCGCCGGTGAGGATGATGAGGGCCGAGATGACTACGCCAGCCAGCGCCCAGCGGCGCATGGCGGCCGGCGACGGCGCCAGCAGCGGGGCAGCCCAGGCTGGCAGCGGCCGCGTCCCCGTGGTGCCGGATGTGGCCGTGCCGCCGGATGTGGCCGTGCCGCCGGAAGGCTGGTCCGGGGAGGCGGCAGGGGCTGGCACGCATCCCATGGTAGGGCGCGGCCTGGCATCCCGTGCAGCGGTCTACTACAGCCGGTAGAACTGGCCGCGAGTGCGCTGGGCGGCTCGACGATCCTCGGGCGACCGCACGCACCGGCCAGGGAGCGCCCGTGCGCGAGGGGCGCGGCCGCCAGCGTTAGCTTGCCGGGGGCGGCAGTTCGGCCCGCAACTCGGCGGACGGCACGCCTGGCAGCTCAGCTGACGCCCCGGCCGACGGCCCGGCCCGCGGCTGGCCGCTGCTGGCCGGTGACCTGGCCGCGCCGGCGGAGGCGATCACGACCAGCACGATCGCCAGCCACTGGCGGGCAGCCAGGGCCTGCCCGAGAATGGCCAGCCCGGCAAGGGCTGCAACCGCGGGCTCCATGCTCATCCAGATGCCGAAAACGCCAGCCGGGACGCGGCGCAGCACCTCAAGCTCGAGCCGGTACGGGATTACCGACGAGAGCAGCCCGACGGCCAGTCCCTCGGCGATCGTGCCTGGTTGCATCAGCGCCGGGCCTGCTTGCGCGATGGCCGGCCCGGTCACCAGCAGTGCGGCCACGATCATGGCGATGACCAGCCCGGCGGAGCCGCTGAACCGGCGCCCGGTGGCGCGGCTGAGCAAGATATAGGCGGCCCAGCAGGCGGCGGAGACGAGAGCGAAGGCCAGGCCGGTCGCAGTCGTGCTCAACCCGAGCAGTGGCCCGGCGGCGCCGCTGCCGGCCAGCCGGACGCCGCCCTGGGTCAGCAACAGCACTCCGGTGGCCGCAAGCACCACCCACAGCAGGTCGAGGCGTCGCCGTGAGGACGCGACGGCGACGGCGAGCGGCCCGAGGAATTCGATCGTGACGGCGACGCCGAGCGGGATCCGGGCGAAGGACTGGTAGATGGAGAAATTCATCGTGGCCAGTACCAGTCCGAACGTGACGGCGATCGCCAAGTCGCGCCAGGCTCGGGCGGCGATGATTGCCCGCAGCGTCCTGCCCAGCGCGCGGCCGCCGAAGGCAGCCAGGATCAGCGCCGCCCACCACAGCCGCAGGCCCGTCATTCCGGCCGGGCCGGCCTGGCTGAACGTCCGGGCGGCAAGCCCCGCGCCCAGCTGAACGGCGATGATTCCGGCGAGGACGAGCAAGGACGCAGGAGCTGCGCGAAGCGGGGAGCGGCCGGGGATCGCTACTCCCAGCGGAACGTCCTGACGGCCAGCGCAATCGCGACGGCCGCCCACGCGCACAGCACCAGCAGGTCACGGGCCGGCAGCCCGGCGGAGTGCGCGAGCACCGCGCGCAGCCCGTCCGACAGCGCGCCGGCTGGCAGCAGCCGCAGTACGGGCCGGGCTGCGGCCGGGAACTTGGTCAGCGGGAACAGCACGCCGCCGAGGCCGAGCATGACCAGGTAGAGCAGGTTCGCCCCGGCTAGCGTGGCTTCGGCTCGCAGCGTGCCGGCCAGCAGCAGTCCGAGGCCGCTGAACGCCGCGGTGCCGGCCAGCAGCAGCAGCGGCACCGACGCCGCTGCCGCCAGGCTGGCCACTGGCCGCCAGCCCAAGAGCGCGCCGATGAGCAGCACTATCGCGAACTGGCCCAGCTCCACGGTGAGCACCGTGAGTGTCTTGGCGGCGATCATGCCCCGGCGGGACAGCGGCGTGGCGCCGAGCCGCTTCAGGACACCGTAGCGGCGCTCGAAACCGGTACCGATCGCCTGGCTGGTGAACGCGGTGGACAGCACCGCGAGGGCAAGGATGCCCGGCACCACGAAACCGATCCGGTTGCTGGTGCCGACGCTGACGAGGTTCTCGTGCCCGAAGGCGATCAGCAGCAGGACCGGGATGATCAGCGTCAGGAGCAGCTGTTCGCCGTTGCGGGCCAGCGTGCGCAGCTCCAGGGCCGCCTGCCCGCGCACCATGCGCGGCAGCGGCGCGGCTCCGGGCGCCGGAGTCGGCCAGCCGCCGCTCAGCAGGCCCGGCGTCGCGGTATCAGTCACGGCAGGCTCGTTCCCGGCAGGCTCGTTCACGGCAGGTTCGGCCACGGCAGGGTCAGTCACGGCGGGCTCGGTCACGCTCGCAGCCCCCGTCCGGTCAGCTCGAGGAAGAGGTCTTCGAGGGTGCGGCTCTCGATCTGCAGGTCCCTGGCGAGCACCCCGCGCTCGGCGCACCAGGCCGTGACCGACGCGATCAGCTGCGGATCGACCCGATCGGACACCTCGACCAGGTAGTGCCCGGACGGCGACTCCTTGGCGATGGCGCCGGGCGGCAATGCCGCGAGGAGGCCGGCCAGGTCGAGGCCTGGTTCGGCGCGGAACCGGAGCTGCCCGTCGGAACCGGTCAGCTCGGCTGGCGCGCCGCTGGCCACCACCTGCCCGTGGTCGACGATGACAACGCGGT
Organism: Actinomycetota bacterium; assembly: GCA_027314515.1. Lineage (GTDB taxonomy): Bacteria > Actinomycetota > Actinomycetes > Streptosporangiales > Streptosporangiaceae > JAJYUU01. Next base: position 4,565 of record DAHVAR010000021.1, on the reverse strand, counting down.
CAGCGAGCCGCTCGGCCTCTTCCATGTAATGGGTGGCGAGGATCACCGAGGTGCCGCCACGGCGCAGGCCTTCGATCAGTTCCCAGGTAGCGTGCCTGGCCTGCGGATCAAGCCCGGCTGTCGGCTCGTCCAGGAAAACCAGTTCCGGCCTGCCGACCACGGCCGCGGCCAGTGCCAGCCGCTGCTGCTGGCCGCCGGACAGCTGCTTGTACGGCGTGCGGGCCGAGCCGGTGAGACCTACCGCCGCGAGCAGCTCGGCGGGATCAAGAGGATGCGCGTAGAAGCCGGCCATCACCCGCAGATACTCTGCTGCCCGCGCGGTGGTGGGCACGCCACCGGCCTGAAGCATGACACCGACCCTGGTCCGCAGCTCGCGGGCGTCCGCTACCGGATCGAGCCCCAGCACGCGGACGGTGCCGCCGTCGGCCTTCCGGTAGCCCTCGCAGACCTCGATCGTCGTGGTCTTACCCGCGCCATTCGGCCCGAGGATGGCGGTAACCCGCGCGCGTTCAGCGCGCAACGACAGCCCTGCGACCGCTGTCACGCTCCGGTAACGCTTAACCAGACCGTCAATCTGGACGGCCGGCAGGTTGCTCACAGTGGCGAGTCTAGGGTCTGTGCGCAGTGGGCTGGCCGGCGGGCTGACTTCCGCCGGCGGGCCAGCCCACTGCGTGACGCTCCCAGGGACCTAGCTTCTGGCCGGCGCGACGAAAGCGGCGAGCGCGTCCGATTGCGCGAGGCGGCTCGGCTCGTGCAGGTACATCATGTGGCCAGCCTCGTAATAGCTGAACTCGACGCATCCCGCCAGGTTCTCGGGGATCGCCAGGTGAGCGAACGAGTGCTCGGCGGCAAAATACGGGGTGGCGAGGTCGTAGTAGCCGCAGTCCACATGGACGCGCATGTGCGGATTGGTCCGCAGGGCGGCAGCCAGCGCCTCCAGCACGTACACGTGCTGGTTCTCGAACTCGGCATACGACCACGGCCGCACCCGGTCGGTCAGCACCTCGTACGGCAGGTCGTTCGCGTAGCCAAGCTCGGCGCGCACATAGTGATTGAACGCCGCGGCGTACGGGCCGGTGATCGCGTCGATGGACGGGTCTGACGTCCACTTCTCCCGGCCGTAGTCGGAGTCCGAGCCGGTGAACCGGCCGTCGATCCGGCCCACTACCAGCCGACGGTCGCGCAGCAGCTCGGTCAGGAACCGGATGTGCTCCGGCCGCAGGTTGACCCGGTCGACGTAGTCGGCGGACAGGCCGGAGAGGTCTGCCACCGTAGCTGCCGCCGCGGCTCGCTCGTCCGCGGTCAGCCGGGAGCCGCGAGCGAGCGCCCAGAGGTAGTCGCGCCCGGCGAACGCTTCGGCCTCGGCCAGCACGTCGCGCAACGGCCGGTCGCCGTGCTTGCCGTGGTAATGCGCGACCGCGGCATAGGTCGGCAGGTACAGCGCGTAGGGGTCGTCGTTGCCGCCGGCGAACTCGTGAGTACCGAAGTCGAGCACGGCTGAGACCAGCATCAACCCATTGAGGTACAGCCCGTACCGCTGCTGCAGGTGCCGGGCCATCCCCGCGGCCCTGGTGGTCCCATAGGACTCGCCGCACAGGTACTTGGGTGACATCCACCGGCCGTTGCGGGTCGTCCACAGCCTGATGACCTCGCCGACCGACTCGATATCGGCGCCGTAGCCGTGGAAGTCCTTCGACTTCTCGCCCTTGGTCGCGCGCGAGTACCCGGTCGACACCGGATCGATAAACACCAGGTCGCTGTGGCGCAGCAGGGTCTGCGGATTGTCGGCCAGCTGGTATGGCGGCGGCAGCAGATCGCCGACGTCGCCCATCAGTACCCGGCGCGGTCCGAGCAGGCCGAGGTGCAGCCACACGCTGGAGGAACCCGGCCCGCCATTGAACGCGAACGTGACCGGCCGCCTGGCCGGATCGGCGGACGGGACGGTATAGGCGGTAACGAACACCTCCGCCTTGGGCAGCGGACCGTCGAACTTGTCGTCGGTGTGCACCTCTCGTCGCAGCACGATGCGCCCTGTGGTGACCGAGTACTTCAGTTCAGTGCTAGTCCCGTCCGGGCCGCTAACGGTGATCGAGTGCTCGGTGGTCACCAGATCATCGGCCGGTTCGGGTGCCTGCGTGGCAGTGGCCGAGCGACGTTCCCCGCTGCCGTCGGCGCCGCTGCCGTCGGCATTGCCCGGTTGCCTGCTCTGTTCCTGAGGCTGAGTCATACCTGAAGATTAGCCGGGTTTGCGCCGGTTGCCTCCGTTGACATTCCGCTTATGCCGCGGCGACTCAGCGGCACACCTAAGGCAGCCTGCCGGCCCGGTACCGGGTGCGTGTCTCGCCCGGGAGTTTCTGGATAGCCCAGAACTCGACCTGGTAGCTGTTCATGGCGCTGTCTCCTCCGGGGTCTCGTCTTCGAGGCCGGCCAGCCAGGCGGCCCGCCGGACCCGGGGGCCGCCGCCGGGAAGTCGCAGCACCGGCCGCCCGGCGCCCTGCTGGCGCCACCGGTAGAAGGCAGCCCGGGACCTGCAACTCGGCGGTCACCTCGTCGATAGTCAGCAGTTCGCCGGGCCAGGCCCGCTTGAGCAAGTCCGGCTAGCTTGCGGTCAGTGATGGCCAGGGGCCCAGGCTCGTCACCTGCTTCGCGCCGGCCGGCATTGCGGGCTCTCTGCCGATGGGCACTCGCAGGAACCCTTTCGTGTGCCGGCACTCGACGCTAGATGTGGGTCAGAAATCCTGTTGCATCTCGCCCCGGCGCTGCCACACGCTTGTCTGCTGACCCAAGGAGGCGGCCCATGCCGAAGCAAGGCAGGTAGCGCCAGGAAGCCAGCCGAGTAGTCCTGACTCGGCGCTGGCCGCTCCAGGGAGAGTGCGTCGTGAGGAACCACGGCGACAAGACCAAGGACATGATCGAGTCGGTTCTGCCCTCGACCGCCCGCAGGCAGGCCTGTGAGCGGCGCAGGCTGATCCACAAGCGCGCTCGCGCGCGTCAGGCCGTGGCACTGGCCGCAGTGAGGGCGACCTGCGACGATACCAGCGTCGACTTCCGCGACGGATGCCGCAGGTCCGAGCTGAAGTGGATGGTGCTCGACCGTCGGGCAGCCGACAACGTCGGAGCGCTGACACGGTGGGCCGCCGCCGTTGTCGCGGCCGACGCCCGCCTGCGTGACGCGCCCGTGCACGTGCAGGTCGCGCACTTCACTGCCATCCTGCCGGTTGACCTCATAGGCCGGCACGCCGTGCAGCACATCGAGTGGGCACTGACGTACCTGGCTCAGCGCTCGACGTGGGACGGCCGCCGGGCCTCGTCGCGCAATCGCGCGGCGAAGCGTCAGCAGGCCCTCGCTGAGGCGCTGCGCCAGGTAATCGCCCAGGGACGTCATCGCGACTTCAACAATGTACTGCGCCGTACGTACGGGGAGCAGAGCACGCCGGAGTCGCCGCCTGCCAAGATCCGATTCCTGCTTGGCGCCCACGACATCGACGCGTTCTCAGCCGAGATGGCCAATCTGGGCTGGGTGCTCGATGCCGCTCGCTCGTCCACCTGACGTGCGTCCGCGCAACTGCTGCCGTCGGCTGTAGCCGCGGACGGGTTGGCGAGCCGGCCAACGTTCGCTGATCGCACGAGCCCGGTACCGTTGTGCTGGCTACTCGCGCAGACGGACGAGCGCATCGACCTCCCTCGCCGACCCTAGCGGTTGACAGCGACGCCGCGGCAGACGCCCTCTGGGCGCCGTACGCAGACGCGGGCCACCCGGAGCCGCGGCCAGCGCACCGTACCCGGCCGAATTCGAGCTGCCGACCGGGCAGCTGGACAAGCGTTTGGGGGGCGGCCGCCGCAGCTAGCCTTGCGGCGCCCGGCTGCCGAAAAGGCCGAGATGGGGCAGCAACTGGTCTGCGGCGCTGACGAGATCGGTCGCCACTGAGATCGCGGACCGGGCGTCGTCCGGCGTAAGGCTGGCGACAACCACCAGCGGGTACTCGATGTCGTTGCGCTGCCGTCGCACAGCGCCGTACCGGTCGAACGTGGCGCCGAACTGGGCTCGGACGGCCACTTCGACAGCGTAATGCCCGCCCTTCGTGGTGGCCCGCAGCCCCTGCTGGGCAAGCTATGCGGTGCATGCGAAACGCGCAGCGTCGTAGGCCAGCGTGATTGCACTGTCTGGGTCCGTTTCGGTGGCGCCCGCCGCCCGCCAGCATCTGCTCGATCTCGGCTCCGCCTCGCTGCCAGCGGGTCATACCGCCCCCCCAGTCACGCAGGCGTCGCGGTCGATGACCGCGACGCGGGGCCTGGACTTGATCTCCAGGATGAACGGTTCGACCGGATGGGCCCACTGATCCGGTGAGCAGACGGTCGGGTTGACGGGCCGGCCGAGCCTTGCCTCCGCGCGCTCGGCCGCCGTGTACATGGCGACCCGGTCCGGTGTCCCGACCACCAGGACGTCGACGTCGTTTGGCGGCCGACCGCGCTCCCCGTGATATCTCGCTGCCCACGACCCGAAGATCACTACAAGCGCGACGTCATCGAGGCCGGCGAACTCCTCGCCGACCACGACATGCGGG